>DASWWC010000096.1:0-4698 GCA_036401055.1 Roseateles sp. | reverse complement strand
GAGTTCCTTCAACGCGTGGGCCGGGGTGGTCCAGACCAGTTGGCGGCTGTCCAGATCCAGCTCCCAGCCGCTGACGCCGGTCATGCGGCCGGCGCGCTCGAGGAAGTCCTTGTTGCGTGCCAACTGGTCGTTGGATTCGCGCAGCGCCGCGTCGCGCTGCTGCAAGGCTGCCGTCATCGCATCCAGCGCCAGGGACAGCTGGCCGAGCTCGTCGTGGCGTCGCAGGCCGCTGCGTGCAGTCAGGTCGCCGCCCTCCACGGCCGCGGCCACGCTGCGCAGTCTGTCGATGGGCCTGAGCACGCGGCGCAGCAGCAGTCCGGCGAGCCCGAGCGTGACGGCTAGCAGCGACAGCTGCGTGGCCACGGTCAGCCAGCGTTGCAGCCGAGCGTCCGCGCGGCGCCTTTCGGCCAGGTAGCGCGATAGGTCAAAGGCGCCGTCACTGACGCGGCGCGTCTCGCCGAAGAGCTGCGCAGTCAGCATCTCCCGACGCGCGTGCGCCTCGGCATCGTCCCGCGCTGCCTCCGCCCGCAGCGCCGTGAACAGGGGCGGCAGTGCCCGTGCCGCGCGCTGCAGCGCGTCGACCGGCGGGCCGGCGTCGATGGCCGCGCAGTCTGCCAGCGCCTGGGACAGCCGTTGGTGTACCAGGTTCCACTCGCGTGCCGTCTGCTCGCCATGGCGCAGGCCGTAGTCCTGCGTCAGCACCAGCAGGCTGGTGGCGTCGCGCGAGATGACGTCCACCATCTGGCTTTGTGCGTCGTCGCCGGCCGCAGCTTGGCGGGCGATGGCGATGCTCGTCAGCCTCAGCGTGACGACCGCCAGCGCGGCGACCATGCAGGCCATCAGGGCCGGACGCAGGCGCATCGGAGCGTCCGGCCGCTCAACCTGCGACGGGCGGCTCGTGGCCGCCGCCGGGCAGGGCGGTACACAGTCGCAGGCCGCCCCCCACCTCGATGCGCGCGGCATCGAGTGCGGCCTGCGCCGCGGCCGCCGCGTCACCCGTGCCGCTCGCGAGCAGGCCTGCGCCCAGGGCCAGCGCGATGCCTTCGCCGCCGGCATCCCGCAAGGCCTGGCGCAGTCGCCGGTCCAGCGCGATGGCTCCGGCAGCGGTTGTGTCCGGCAGCAGCAGCGCGAAGACGTCGTCGGCGTGGCGCGCGAGCAGGTCAGCCGGCCGCTGCAGGGACTGCTGCGCCAACGCTGCGACATGACGCAGCGCGTTGTCCGCCGCGGCGCCACCGTGGCGCTGCCGGTAGACGGCCAGACCTTCGATGCCGACCAGCAGCAGCGCCAGCGGCTGGCCGCTGCGGCGGGCGCGACGACATTCCAGGTCCAGCTCTTCGTTGAAGTGCGCGCGTTCGATCAGGCCGGTCAGCGCATCCCGACGGGCCAGGCGCAGCAGGCGCTGGGCGGTACGGTGCAGGCGCAGCTGCATCGCGACGCGGGCGCGCAGTGCCGGGCCTGCCACGGGCTTGGCGACGAAGTCGGCCGCGCCGAGTTCGAACACGGCCGACTCCACGCGGGCGTCGGTGTGGCGGGTCACGAAGATGACGGGCACCTCAACCAGCAGCGGATCGGCTTTGAGTCGGCGGCACACCTCGAAGCCGTCAATGCCTGGCATCTCGGCGTCCAGCAGGATCAGCTCGGGTTGCCAGCCGTGCGCGATGGCCAGCGCCTGCTCGCCGTCGGTGGCGAAGCGCATCTGGTTGTAGCCGGACAGCAGCCGGCCCAACTGCTGGATCATGCCGGGGTCGTCGTCCACCAACAGCAGGCGGGCGTCGGCCAACGACGGCAGCAGGGCGTCGAGGCGGCCGGCCAGCGGACTCGGGGCGTTGATGCGGGTCAGGGGCATGGTGCGGGCTGGTTTCAGTCGTCGTTGCTGATCAGCCCGTGGCGCAGGGCCAGCTTCACGAGTGCCGTGACGTCGGGCGCGCCGAGCTTGGCCATCAGCCGGCTGCGGTAGCTGTCCACCGTCTTGGGCGAGAGGTGAAGGGAGGCCGCGATCTCGTTGCTGGAATGGCCATTGACGACCATGGAGACGACCTGGCGCTCACGCACCGACAGGCTGGCAAAGGGATCCTCGCCGTCATCCTGAGCAAGTGCGCGGGCGGCGAGTTCGGCCACGCCGGGGCCGAGGTGCCGGCGGCCACCGCGCAGCGCCTCGATGGCCTGCAGCAACTCGTCAGACGGCGACCCCTTGAGCACATAGCCGCTGGCGCCGAGCTTGAGCGCCATGCCAACGTGGCGCGGCTGGGCCGACATCGTCAGCACCAGCGGCCGCACGGCCATGCGGCGGCGCTGCAGCTCGGCCAGCAGTTCCATGCCGGAGCGCGGCCCGATAGAGAGATCGATGAGGACAACGTCGGGCGACAGTTGCTGCAGCTCGGCCAGCGCCGCGGTGATGTCGCCACTGTCACCGACCACCTCGTGCCCTGCCTCGGAGAGCAGTGCGCGCAGACCCTGGCGCACCATGGCGTGGTCGTCGACGAGGTAGACGCGGGCCGGCGGCGTCATTGCGGCGTGTGCCAGCGCAACGTCAGTTGGGTGCCGCCGCCGGCCCGCGGCCCCAGCGTCAGCGTCGCGCCGATGACGCGGGCGCGCTCGCGCATGCCGATGAGGCCGAAATGACCAGGGCAGCGCTCGAAGCCGTCGGCCAGGCCGCTGCCATCGTCGGCCACGCCCAGCTCGACCTCATCGGCGAAGCCGTAGAGGCTCAGCCTGACCTCGGTGGGGTTGGCGTGGCGGAGCGCGTTCTCCAGGCCTTCACGAGCGATCATGAAGAGAGCGTACTCGACGTGGCCGGGCCAGCGCTGCGCCAGCAGCTCGGCCTCGACGTCCAGCTTCAGCCGCACACCGGGGTACAGCGCGCGGCGCTGGGCGAGTTCGTTGTCCAGCGCGGCGGCCAGGCCTTCGTCCTCAAGCAGCGGCGGGCGCAGGTCGACGAGGACCTGACGCACCTCGCGCAGGGCCTGGTCCGTGAGACTGCGAGCTTGATCGCGGGCGGCCGCGGCCCCAAGGTCCAGCGTCAGGCGCAGGGCGGTGAGCGTCTGGCCGAGCTGATCATGCAGGGCCTGGGCCAGGCGCTGCGTCGTGCGGCGCTCCTGGTCCATCAGCTGCTCGGCCAGGGCCGACAGCGCGGCCTCGGCTGCCACCTGCACGGAGATGTCGACGACGACGCACAGCAGCAGCGAGCGGCCCGCCAGCTCCACCGGCTCGGCTGCGAGCTTGGCGTGGAGCCGGGCGCCCGAGGCCGGTCGCAGTTCGCGGTGGTCGACCTCCGTGCGGCCGGCCGTGCCCGGCAACGGCGCCAGTCCCAGGGCCGCGACCGTCTGGCCGGTGACGGAGGGTGTCGGCCAGCCCAGCAGGCGTCCGAGTTCATCGTTGGCCTCGATGACGGTCTCACTGGCGATGTCGATCACCGCGATGCCGACGGGCACGGTATGGAAAAGGGCGCGGAACTTGGCCTGGCTGTCGCTCAGCGCCTGCTCGGTGAGCTTGGAAGTCGTCACGTCGGACAGCGTGGCCAGTACTCGCGCCGGCTGGCCCTGGGCGTCGCGCTCGGTCCAGCCGCGGCAGCGCAGCCAGCGCGGTGCAGGACCGGCCAAGCGCAGGTCGATGTCCAGGGGCGCACCATGCTGCAGATGGGACTGCAGGGCGGCCCGCCACAAGCCCTGGTCGTCGGCCTGCAGCTGTTCGGCGAGGCGGCCGGGGGCGTCCAGCAGGGCACGTGCCCGAGGCGAGAAGTACTCGCTGTCGATGGCGATGTCCCACTCCCACAGGCCGTCGGCCACGCCCTGCATCGCACGTGCGTAGCGGGCCTGTTCGGCGTCCAGGGCAACCTGGGAGCTGACATCGCGGGCGATGTAGAGCCAGCCGTTGCCGTCGCCCGGCAGCGGGACGATGCTGGCCTCGAAGCGGGCCAGGCGGCCGCTCGATGTGCGCAGCGCATACTCCAGTCGTTGCGGGCCGTTGCCGCAGGCGGCCACTGCCCGTCTCGCCAGCTCCGGTGGGCCGACGCTGTGCAGCGGGCGGCCCTGCAGCGTCGCCCAAGGCGCGTGCAGGTCGGCGTGGGCGGGCCGGTTGCACGCCGCGAATCGCAGGTCGGGGCCGATCAGGAAGCAGAGATCGGGCAGGGCTGCCGCGATGGCGGGTGCGGCCTGGATCCAGGGTTCCAGTGCCGGCACCTCAATGATCCATCACCGGGCATCGGCCGCACATGATGCTCACGCTCCGGCCGCCGGGTGGCCCCCAGGCCGGCTCGCATGGGCGACGTGCATGCGGCTCGATCCCGCGAGCATCGCCGCCTCCCGAGGAGGGCAGCCAAGGCACGCCTCGGACGACCGGCACCATCAAAGCGTGCCGTAGCTGTGCAGTCCCGAGAGGAACATGTTGACGCCTAGGAAGGCGAAGGTCGTCACCAGCAGGCCCACGAGTGCCCACCAAGCGGAGGCCATGCCACGCAGGCCCTTCATCAGCCGCATGTGCAGCCAGGCTGCGTAGTTGAGCCAGACGATCAGCGCCCAGGTTTCCTTGGGGTCCCAGCTCCAGTAGCCGCCCCAGGCCTCGGCGGCCCAGAAGGCGCCGAGGATGGTGGCGATGGTGAAGAAGGCAAAGCCCAGCGCGATGGCCTTGTACATCAGGTCGTCGAGCTGGGGCAGGTCGGGAAGGCGTGCCGTCAGGTGGCTTCGCAGCGCGACGGCGATG
>DASWWC010000095.1:0-4383 GCA_036401055.1 Roseateles sp. | reverse complement strand
TGCCGACCTCGTGGAAGGCCTCGCGTTGGAAGCCGTCGCCGTCGCGGCGCCGCACCTCGTGACCCTCGGTCAGCGCGACGACGCCGAAGGGCTGGCCCTGCGCGTGGCAGCGCTGGATCATGTCCAGGTAGCGCGGCTCGAAGATGCGCAGCGGCAGGTGGCCGCCGGGAAACAGCACCGAGCGCAGCGGAAACAGCGGCGTCTCGGCGGCCATGGCTAGCGGGTCTTCTCGGCGATGCGCTGCTTCAGCAGCGGCAGCACCGCCTGCGCGGCCTCGCGGCCGGCCTGGATGGCGCGGCGGCGGGCCGTGAAGTCGGCGCTGCCGACGCCGTCCAGCCGCGGTCGGATCAGCACGTCGGCGTCGCGCAACTCGAAGCTGTTGATGCTGCGGCCCATGATGGAGAAAGTCTGCATCAGCATGCGGAAGGCGTCGCCGGGCGGGTCCTTCTCGGGCGGCGAGGTGATGTCCACCGCGACGATGAGTTGCGCGCCCATCTCGCGCGCGAAACGCACCGGCACCGGCGACACCAGGCCGCCGTCCACGTACTCGCGCGTGCCGATCTTGACCGGCTGGAACACCGCCGGCACGGCGCTAGACGCGCGCACGGCCGTGCCGGTGTCGCCGCTGCGGAACAGGATGGCCGAGCCGTCGGACAGGTCCGTCGCGACGATGCCCAGCGGCAGCACCATCTGCTCGATGGCCTTGCCGCCGGTCTTGTCGCGCACGTAGCGCGCCAGCGCCTCGCCGCGGATCAGGCCGCGCAGCGGGAACGACCAATCGGTGATCGCGCCCTCGTCCATGCTCTCGGCCAAGGCCTGCAGTTCCTTGCCGCCCTTGCCCGAGGCGTAGAGCGACGCGAGCAGGCTGCCGGCCGACGTGCCGGCGACCAGGTCGACCTTGATGCCGTTCTCTTCCAGCACCTGGATGACGCCGATGTGCGCGAAACCGCGTGCCGCGCCGCCACCCAGTGCGAGGCCCAGCCGAGGCGGCTTGGGCACGGGTTTGATGACGGCAACGGGGTCGGGCGTCGGCGCGATGACGGGCGGCTGGGTAGGCTGCGTGGACATCACGGAGCAGCCGGCAAGCGCGGTGAACAGCACCGCAACGGAAAAACGGATCAACAAGGAATTCATCTGGACATCGCGAGCACAAGCACCGTCGCGGCGCACGATAACCGACGCGATCAGCCGAGCTTGTAGCTCTGCAGGTGGATGGAGGTCTCGGTGCCGGCGATGCCCTTGATGAGCCGCACGCGCTCCAGCACGTCCGCCAGCTCCTGCAGGCTGGAGCTGCGGATCTCGGCCAGCAGGTCCCAGCGGCCGTTGGTGTCGAACAGGCCCGTGATGCCCGGCTCACCCAGCAGCATGGCCACCACCTCGCGCGTGCGGTTGCCCTCCACGGTGATGCTCATCCAGGCGGTGATCTGGTCGGGCACGGCGTCCGGCCGCAGCCGCACCGTGTAGCCGGTGATGACGCCGCCGTCCTCCAGCCGTGCGATGCGGTTGGTGACGGTGCCGCGCGACACCTTGAGCTTGGCGGCCAGCGTGGCGACGCTGGCGCGGGCATCGGTGCGCAGCAGCGCAAGCAGTTGCTGGTCCAGGGCGTCCATCTTGATCAGTTCGTCAATTTTTATTGCCATTTTGGCAATCAGCAATCAATTATTGAGCAAGTTTTGAGCTTCTGCTTGGCGGAGCGGCTGGAAAGAATCATCTCCATCTCCACCACCCGCAGACGCCATGACCACCGTCCTGACCACCCGAGACATCGCCGCCATCGTGCAGCGCGTCGGACTTCCCGATCTGCTGCGCCGGCTCGTCGCCTACCTGGAAGCCGACTACGCCCGCTGGGCCGAGTTCGACAAGACGCCGCGCGTCGCGGCGCACTCGGCCGACGGCGTCATCGAGCTGATGCCCATCGCCGACGCCAGCCTCTACAGCTTCAAGTACGTCAACGGTCACCCCAAAAACCACCGCGTCGGCCTGCCGACGGTGATGGCTTTCGGCGTGCTCGCCGACGTGGCCACTGGCGCTCCGGCGCTGCTGTCCGAGCTGACGCTGACCACGGCAATGCGCACCGCCGCGACGTCGGTGATGGTCGCCAAGCGCCTGGCCCGGCCCGACAGCCGCGTGATGGCGCTGATCGGCAACGGCGCGCAGAGCGAGTTCCAGGCGCTCGCCTTTCATCACCTGCTGGGCATCCGCGAGCTGCGGCTGTTTGACATCGACCCGGCCGCCACCGCAAAGCTGGTGTCGCACCTGCAAGGCACGCCGGGCCTGACGCTGACCGTCTGCGCGTCGGTCGCCGATGCCGTCCAGGGCGCCGACATCGTCACCACCGTGACCGCCGACAAGACCAACGCCACCATCCTGACGCCCGACCTGGTCCAGCCGGGCCAGCACATCAACGGCGTGGGCGGCGACTGCCCCGGCAAGACCGAACTGCACCGCGGCGTGCTGGAGATGGCGCGCGTAGTCGTCGAGTACGAGCCGCAATCGCGCATCGAGGGCGATGTGCAGCAGATGCCGGCCGACTTCCCCGTCACCGAGTTCTGGCGCGTGCTGGCCGGCGAGGCGCCGGGCCGCGAGTCACGCGAGCAGGTGACCGTGTTCGACTCTGTCGGCTTTGCGCTGGAGGACTTCTCGGCGCTGCGGCTGCTGCGTGACCTCAGCCGGCAACTGGGCCTGGGCGCGCCGCTGGACCTGATCCCGCAGATGGCCGACCCCAAGGACCTGTTCGGCCAGCTGCAGCTGACCGGCCAGCGCCGGGCGGCCTGAGCGTCATCACTATTCACCAAGGTCCCCGTCACAGCGTGCCGCCACAATGGCCCGCACACCATGACGGAGGGTCGAATGAAGAAGTCTTTCGCCTGCCTCGCGCTGCTCGCCAGCCTGGCCCGGGCCGAACCCCTGCCGTCCGATCCGCTGGAGCGCCAATGCTGGCTGGCCCACACCTCGCAGCGCACCGCCGTGGACCTGCGCGAGCCGGTGTCGGTGCACTTCAGCAACCTGAAGACCGGCTACCGCGTGCGCACGCCGTTCTGGGTGGAGTTCGGCATCCGCGGCATGGGCGTGATCCCGGCCGGCAACGTCAATGACAAGGCCGGCCACCACCACATCCTCATCGACACGCCGCTGCCGCGCGACCACACGGCGCCCATCCCGTTCTCCGACACGCACAAGCATTTCGGCAAGGGCCAGACCGGCACGGAGCTGAACCTGCCGTCCGGCCGCCACACGCTGCGGCTGCTGTTCGCCGACCACGCGCACAAGCCCTACTTCGTGTTCAGCAACGAGATCGTCATCGAGGTCACCGGCAAGCGCAGCGAGCCCGGCCCGCGCATCGTCCCGGGCAACGCCGCCAGCTGCGCGGCCTGGTATCAGGACCTGCGCGCCGCGCCGCGCAGCATGACCAACCGCGAGGTCTACGTGAAGAACCTGCGCGACGAGGAGATGGTCTCCAGCCCCTTCACGCTGTCGCTGGGCGTGCTGGGCGCGGGCCTGGGCGTGGCGCCGGCCGGCAGCAGCATCAAGGACACGGGCCACTTCCGGCTGGTCGTCAACCAGCGCGGCGGCGGCACCGTGAAGCGGCAAGACCTGACGGATGGCCGCACCGAGGCCATCCTGGACCTGCCCATCGGCGACTACGAGGTGCAGGCCGCGCTGCACGACGGCGCCGGCAACCTGATGCTGAAGGGCGCGCCGCTGAAGCTCAGCGTCAATCGTCAGGACAGGTAGGCGCCCACGTCCGCTACGTCGACCATGTCGGGCAGCATGAACTGCCGCGCATAGACCAGGCACACACCCGAACTCAGGAACAGCGCGAACAGCTCGGCGTCCAGATGCCCCTCGGCCACCATGCGGCGCATGATGGTCAGCGCCTCGGACAGGCGCTTGCCAGGCTTGTAGGGCCGGTCGTCGGCCGTCAGCGCCTCGAACACGTCGGCGATGGCCATCATGCGCGCCTGCGGGCTCATGCCGGCACCCGCCAGACCACGCGGATAGCCCTTGCCGTCCATGCGCTCGTGATGGCCGCCAGCAATCTCGGGCACGTTCTTCAGATGACTCGGGAAGGGCAGCGCCTCCAGCATCTTGATGGTCTGCACGATGTGCTCGTTGATCTTGTAGCGCTCCTCGTCGTTGAGCGTGCCGCGCGAGATGGACAGGTTGTACAGCTCGCCACGGTGATACAGGTGCTCGGGCTGGCGCAGCTTGAAGCCCCAGCGGTTGTCTGCCGCCAATTGCTCGCCGGGCGGACGCGGCACGATGTGCTCGGGCCGGTCCTGCAGCAGCCGCTCGGTGGCCGGCAGCGCGGGCCGCGGCTGCGACAGCCGCTCCGCCTCGGCCGGCGACAGGCCCAGCGCGTCGTCCAGCGTGCGCTGCCAG
>DASWWC010000094.1:0-14394 GCA_036401055.1 Roseateles sp. | reverse complement strand
CGCGGCGGCCTTGGGCGCGGGTGCGGGTGCCGGCCTGGGCCTGGCGGCAGCCCCGGCCGCGGGCTTGGGCGCCGCGGCGGCGTCCAGCTTGAAGGCGGCCACCGTCTCGGCCAGCTGCGCGGCCTGGTGGCGCAGGCTCTCGGCCGCGGCGGCGCTTTCCTCCACCAGCGCGGCGTTCTGCTGCGTGACCTGGTCCAGCTGGCTGACCGCCTCGCCGATCTGGCCTATGCCCTTGCTCTGCTCGCCGCTGGCGGCGCTGATCTCGCTGATGAGGTCGGCCACGCGCCGGACCTGGCCCACCACGTCGTCCATGGTGCGGCCGGCCTCGCCCACCAGCGTGTTGCCGGCCTCCACGCGCTCCACGCTGGCGCCGATCAGCGTCTTGATCTCGCGCGCCGCCTCGGCCGAGCGCTGGGCCAGCAGCCGCACCTCGCCCGCCACCACCGCGAAGCCGCGGCCCTGTTCGCCGGCGCGGGCGGCTTCCACGGCGGCGTTCAACGCCAGGATGTTGGTCTGGAAGGCGATGCCGTCGATGGTGCCGATGATGTCGCTGATCTTGCGCGAGCTGGTGGTGATCTGCTCCATGGTGTCCACCATCTGGCCCATCACCTGGCCGCCGCTCTCGGCCACGCGTGCGGCGCTGGTGGCCAGCTGGGCGGCCTGGCGGGCCGTGTCGGTGTTGTGGTTGACCGTGGCGCTCAGTTCCTCCATCGACGCGGCCGTCTCCTGCAGGCTGCTGGCCTGTTGCTCGGTGCGCTGGCTCAGGTCCGCGTTGCCCTGCGCGATCTGGCCGCTGGCGGTGGCCACGCTGTCGGCATTGCCGCGCACGGTGCCGACGATGCCCACCAGCGCGTCGTTCATGCGCTGCAGCGCGCCCAGCAGCTGGCCGGCCTCGTCGCGGCGGCTGGTGTCCAGGCGCAGCCGCAGGTCGCCCGCGGCCACGGTCTCGGCGGCCGTGACGGCCTGGCGTATCGGGCTGACGACCGAGCGCGTGATCAGCAGGGCCATGCCCGCGCCGATGGCCAGTGCCGCGACGGCGGCCACGACCACCGCGATGGCGGCGAAGTCCACCGTGGAGTCGGTCGACTTGGCTGCATCGTTCATCAGCTCGCGCTGGAACTCGACCAGCGACTCCAGCGCGTGGAAGTAGCGCACCTGGAACTCGTGCGTCTCGCCCAGCAGCAGGTCGCGTGCGGCGTCGTTCTCGCCCTTGCCGACCAGCGCGATGACCTTGCGCACCGAGTCGACGAACTTGGCGCGCTCCTGCACGACGCCGGCCATCAGCCGGCGGCCCTTGTCGGACGTGATGCTGGCGTCCAGCTTGTCGAACAGTTCGGCGTTCAGCTTGGCCACGCGCTCCACCTCGTCCAGCTGCTTGCGCCGGCCATCGGCATCGGTCAGCAGCAGCGTGTTGCGCGCCGACTGGGCCGTGATGTTGACGTTGTCCTTGATGGATTCCAGCTGCTGGACCTTGACCATGCGGTCCTCGACCATCAGCGTCAGCTCGTCGTTGATGTGGACCAGCGCGCTGCGCGCATAGGCGGCCAGCAGCACGCTGAAGGCGATGGAGATCGCGAAGGCCAGGCCCAGCCTTTGCCCGATGCGCATGTGGGTGAGCAGATTCATTGTGATTTCTCCCTGAATGTCGGTGGCGCCGGTTCGGCGCCGTGGCGCGGCCAAGTCGGCCCGAGAGATCAAGTCTGTGTCAACCGGACGATGCAGCGCAATATGTGTCCGTGCAGAATTCATGGCATGAGCAAGGAAAGCATCCTGGGTGACAAGCTGCTGGCTCTGGTGGTACAGCCGCCGCAGGCCCAGTTCACGCGCAGCGCGCGGCCGGCCGATGCGGCGGCGCGCGCCATCGACAGCGCCGCCACCCGGGCCGCGCTGGCCGCCGGCACGCTGGCGCTGCCGCCGGGGCCGCTGGGCTGGGCCACCATCGCGCCGGAGATGCTGACCGTCTGGCACATCCAGCGCCAGCTGGTGGCCGACATCGCGGCGCTGTACGGTCGCAGCGCCGAGCTGGGTCCGGCGCAGATGATGTGGTGTTTGTTCCGCCACACGGCCGTGCAGGCGCTGCGCGACCTGGGTGTGCGCGTGGGCGAGCGCGTCGTCGTGCGCCCCGCGGCCCAAGTGCTGCTGCAGCGCGTGGCGGCGGCGGTGGGGGTGCACATCGGCAAGCAGGCGGCCAACCGGGCGCTGTCGCGCTGGTTGCCGGTGGTGGGCGCGGCGGGTGTGGGTGCCTATGCCTGGTGGGACACCCGTCAGGTCGGCCGGGCCGCGCTGCAGCTGTTCGAGCGCGAACTCGTCATCGACAACCCTGTGTAACGAGATGCGTGCGGCCTGACAAACTCGGCGCCATGCCGCTGCCCACCATCCTCGACATCGAAGCCTCCGGGTTCGGCCGTGGCAGCTACCCCATCGAGATCGGCTTCGCGGGCGTCGATGGGGGCCTGTTCTGCGGCCTCATCCGGCCCGAGCCCGACTGGCAGCACTGGGACATCGCCGCCGAAGGCCTGCACGGCATCAGCCGCGAGCTGCTGCAGCGCCACGGCCGCACGGCCGCGTGGATGGCCAGCGAGCTGAACGCGCGGCTGGCCGGTCAGGTCGTCTACTGCGATGGCTGGGCCATGGACTACCCCTGGCTGGCGCGGCTGTTCGACGCCGCCGGCCAGCGGCCGCGCTTCCGGCTGGACGACCTGCGCCGCCTGCTCAGCGAGGACGAGGCGCTGCGCTGGCGCGGCGTGACCGAGGCCGTGCGCGAGCGCCAGCAGCTGACCCGCCACCGCGCCAGCAGCGATGCGCGCGTGCTGCAGCTGGCGCTTCAGGAGGTGAAGCGCGTCACAGCCTAGAGCGTGGACCCGCGCCAGCGGCCGCGGCCGGCGCGCTTGGCTTCGTAGAGGTTGGCGTCGGCGGCGGCCACCAGGTCCTCCAGCGTCACTCCACCGCTCTCGGCCACGCAGTAGCCGATGCTGACGCCCACGTCGAGCGTCAGGTCGCCGATGTGGTACGGCGAGCCCAGGGCCTGCAACAGCTTGTCGGCCACGGCGCGGGCGTCGTCGGCCTGGTGCAGTTGGGGCAGCACCACGGCGAACTCGTCGCCGCCCAGCCGCGCCACCAGGTCGCCCGGGCGCAGCGCATGGCGCAGCCGCAGCGCGATGGCCTTCAGCAGCGCATCGCCGGTGGGGTGGCCGTGCTGGTCGTTGATCGGCTTGAAGCGGTCCAGGTCCAGGTAGAGCAGGGCGCAGCGGCGTCCGCCGGCCAGAGTGCGGCGGGTGCCGTCCTCGAAGCCGGCGCGGTTCAGCAACTGGGTCAGTGCATCGGTCTGCGAGGCCAGCAGCAGGCGGTCCTGCTCGCGGCGCACCTCGGTCACGTCCACCTCGATGGCGATGACGCCCTCGATGCCGCCGCTGTGCACGCGCAGCGGCGCGTACTGCACATCGAGCACGCGCGCGTCGCGGCCGTCGCCGCTGGCCAGGTCCAACTGGCAGGTCTCCCCGCGCAGCGCCGCCGCGATCAGCGGCGCGCGCGCGGCGTGCTCCAGCGGCCCGAACAGATCGGCCAGGGGCCGGCCCACCCAGTCGGCCAGCGCGACGCCGCGGGCCTGCCCGAAGGCGGCATTGAAGAAGATCACGCGGGCCTGCGTGTCGCCGACCAGGAACTGCGCGCGCGCCGTGTGGGCCACGGCCAGCAGCATGGCCTCGCTGCGTTCTCGCTCGCGCTGTGCGCTCAACTGCTCGGTCAGGTCGTGCAGCAGCATGGAGACGGTCTCCACCCGGCCGCGCGGGTTGCGGTGCAGCAGCAGCAGGCAGTCCATGGGCACCTGCTCGTCCAGCAGCTGCATGCTCACGCGGCCGCGCCAATGGCCGTCGCGCAGCAGCGTGGGCAACACCTCACGCTCGTAGACCTCCAACTGGTCCGACGAGAAGCAGTTGGTGATGTTGAGGCCGTCCAGCGGCGCGTCCGCCGCCAGGCCCAGACGGCGCCGCGCGGCCGGGTTCAGGTAGACCAGCTCGCCGTTCTCGCGGGACTGGCTGATGAAATCCGGCGTCTTGTCGAAGATCGCGTTCAGCGTCTTGCGCGCGCTCTCCTGCTCACCGCGCTCGGTCACGTCCTCCACGGTGCCGGCCTGGCCGGCCGGGCGGCCATCGACGAAGACCGGCGCCGTGCGCACCTCGATCGAGCGCAGCCGGCCGTCGTCGGCACGGCGCAGCTGGCGCACCATGTGCACGGCCTCGCCGGCGGCGACGTGGTGCTTCCAGCGCTGGATCAGCATGCCGCGCAGGTCGGGGTGCAGCAGCGTGGTCCAGCCCCAGTCCAGGTCCTTGCGCTCCAGGCCGTGCACGCGCAGGTAGGTGTCGTTGGCGTAGACGATGCGGCCGGTCGCGTCGCAGCGGAACAGGCCCAGCGGCATGGCGTTGCTGGTGGCCTGCGCCGTGGCCTCGCGCAGCCGTGCGTCGCGCTGCAGAAGCACCAGCCGCCGGCCCAGCAGGAACAGGCCCAGCGTGGCGGCCACGGCGATGGCCAGCGCCAGGTTGCGCTGGCGGCGGTGCTCGCCCAGCACGGCGTCCTCGGTGTCGGACAACAGCAGCTTGATGCCGTACTCGGGCAGCGTGACGAAGGCGCCGACACGCGGCAGGCCGTCCGTCGCGCCGCCGCTGCTGGCGAAGAAGCCCTGCTCGCCCACCAGGCCAGCGCGGGCGCTGGGGAACTGCTCGAACAGGTTGCGGCCGACGAAGCCGGCGCGCTCGGGGCGGCGCGCCAGCGCCAGGCCGTCGCCGCGCAGCATGACCAGCGAGGCCTGCGGGCCGGTGGGCAGCGGTCCCTGCGCCGCCATGAGGCCGGGCAGGTCGATGAGGGCCATGACCAGGTGGTGGTCGCCGAACGGCCGCGACAGCGCCATCAGCAACGGCAGCCGGGTGCCTCCGTCCAGCTGCAGCGGCGGGCCCAGCGTGATGCCCTCGGGCACGAGGCCCGACACCTGCTCGAAGGCCGCGCTGCCGGCGATGCTGGCGTTGCCGTTGTCGGCACCGGCACGCAGCGGGTTGACCCGCCCCGTGGCCGAGACCAGCACCACGTCCACCAGCTGCCGCGAGCTGCGGCGCAGGCCGTCCACCAGCTCGTGCAGCGAGGCGTCGTCGGCCAGCGACTCGTCATCGCTGCGGGTCAGCAGCCACAGGTCCACCACGCGCAGGGCCTGCTCGGCCTGGCGCACCACGGGCTCGGTCTGCAGTGCGATGGCGCGCGCGCCCACCATGAGCTGCCGGCGCTGCTCGGCGACCAGCTCGCGCGGCCGTTCGACGGCATACCAGACGACGATGGCCCACAGCGTCAGCACGACCAGGCCGAAGGCCAGCGCCGGCGCCAGCAGCAGCGCCCGGTCGCGCCAGTGCCGCCGGCGCACGAGCTGGGTTGGCTCGGGCTCGGGCTCGGGCTCGGGCGGTGGCGGGTCGGGCAGGACGGAATCCATCATCGCCAGAGCATTCTGCGATGCCCGCCGCGCCCGCGCTACGGCTGGAACAGGTGGGCGTGCTGCTCGCGCAGCAGCTTCTTCTGCACCTTGCCCATCGCATTGCGCGGCAGCTCGGCCGCGACGATGACGCGCTTGGGCACCTTGAAGCCGGCGATGCGGGTCTTCAGCGCGGCGATCAGGGCTTCGGGGTCGGGCGTGCCGGCCGGCGTGACGATGGCCACCACGGCCTCGCCGAAGTCGGGGTGTGGCACGCCGATGACGGCCGACTCGCCGACGCCGGGCAGCTCGTTGAGGAAGCCCTCCACCTCGGCCGGGTAGACGTTGAAGCCGCCGCTGATGATGAGGTCCTTGCTGCGGCCGATCAGCGTCAGATAGCCGCGGGCATCGACGCGGCCCACGTCGCCGGTCCTGAACCAGCCGTCCGCGGTGAACTCCTCGGCCGTCTTCTCGGGCATCTGCCAGTAGCCGCTGAAGACGTTGGGCCCGCGCACCTGCACGTGGCCGATCTCGTCCACCGCGCAGGGCTGGCCGTCGTCGCGCAGGATGCGCAGGCCCACGCCGGGCAGGGCCGGGCCCACGGTGCCGCCGACGCGGTCGCCGTCCGTGGGCCGGCAGGGGTTGGAGGTCAGCATCAGCGTCTCGCTCATGCCGTAGCGCTCCAGGATGAGGTGGCCGGTGCGGGCCTGCCATTCGCGCCAGGTCTCGATCAGCAGCGGTGCGGAGCCGCTGATGAAGAGGCGGATGTTGCTTGTGTCGAGGGTCTTCTCCTGCAGCAGCCGCACGTACAGCGTGGGCACGCCCATGAAGACCGTGGCCTCGGGCAGCCGGCGGGCGACGGCCGGGGCGTCGAACTTGTTGAACCACAGCATCTTGCTGCCGTTCAGCAGCGCGCCGTGCGAGGCGACGAACAGGCCGTGCACGTGGAAGATGGGCAGCGCATGCAGCAGCACGTCGCCGGGCTGCCAGTCCCAGAAGGTCTTGAGCGTCTGTGCGTTGCTCAGCAGGTTGCCGTGGCTGAGCATGGCGCCCTTGCTGCGCCCGGTCGTGCCGCTGGTGTAGAGGATGGCGGCGAGGTCGCCCGGCTCGCGCGACACGGGCGCGTGCTCGTCGCTCATCTGCGTGGCGCGGTCCAGCAGCGTGCCGCTGCGGTCGTCGTTCAGCGTGAACACCCAGCGCACGCCGCGCTGGAAGGCCAGCTTGCTGACCCAGCCGAAGTTCTTGCCGGCGCACACCACCACGCCCGGCGCGGCGTCGGTGATGAAGTGCTCCAGCTCAGCCGCCTGGTAGGCCGGGTTCAGCGGCAGGTAGACGAAGCCGGCGCGCAGCACGGCCAGGTACAGGATCAGACCCTCGACGCTCTTGTCCGCGTGCACGGCGACGCGGCTGCCTGGGGTCAGGTCCAGCCGGCCCAGCCAGTTGGCCAGCATCGCGCTGCCGCGCTCCAGGTCGCGCCAGCTGTACAGCGCGCCGTCATGGTCGATGGCCGTGGCGTCGAGGTCGGCCGGGAAGCCGGCGCGCAGGGCGGAGTACAGGTTCATCGTCGGTCAGTCCATCTTGGCACCGGACGCCTTCACCACGGCGGCCCAGCGCTTGATTTCCGCGCTGACGAACTGCCCGAACGCGTCGCCATACAGGTTGGGAATCTCGGCGCCCAGCCCGTGCCAGATGTTGCGCAGGTCCTCGGTCGCGAAGGCCTTGCGCAGCTCGGCCTGCATCGCCGCGATGGCCTCGCGCGGCGTGCCCTTGGGCGCCCACAGGCCGTACCAGGTGGACACCTCGTAGCCCGGCGCGCCGGCCTCTGCCGCGGTGGGGATGTCCGGGAAGCCCACGGCGCGCTTGGTGCCGGCCACGGCCAGCGCCTTGATGCGGCCGGCCTTGATGTGCTGTGCCGACGAGCCCAGGCCGTCGAACATCAGATCCACCTGGCCGGCGATCAGGTCCGACAGCGCCGGGCCGGCGCCGCGGTAGGGAATGTGGGTGATGAAGGTCTTGGTCTGCAGCTTGAACAGCTCGCCGGCCAGGTGGTGCGAGGTGCCGTTGCCGGCCGACGCGTAGTTCAGCTTGCCGGGCTTGGCGCGCACCGTGGCCAGCAGGCCCTTCAGGTCGGTGACCGGCACCTGGGCGGGGTGCACGACGATGACCTGGGGCACGCTGGCCAGCAGCGCGACGGGGATGAAGTCGTCCTCCAGCCGGTAGTCCAGCCGGGGGTACATGGACGGTGCGATGGTGTGGTGTACCGCGCCCATGAAGAAGTTGCTGCCGTCGGCGGCCAGCTTGGCCGCGACGCTGGCGCCCACGGTGCCGCCGGCACCGCCCTTGTTGTCGATGAGCACCTGGCGACCCAGCTGCCGCGTCAGCATCGCGGTCAGCGGCCGCGCGAACGCATCGGTGCCGCCGCCGGCGGGGAAGGGCACGATCCAGGTCTGGGGCTTGGCGCTCTGAGCCTGGACGATCCAGGGGCTCAACAGCGCGGGCAGCAGGGTGCGTCGCTTCATGGGCTTGTCTCCTGACGGTGTCGTTGTGCGGGCGATTATGGTGACTGCAGCAGCGCGGTCACATGGGCCAGCAGCTCGGCCTTGGCGAAGGGCTTGTTCAGGCGGTCGCAGCGGGCCTCGTCCAGGAACTGGCGCGCCGTGGGCGACAGCGTGTCGCCGGTGACGAACAGCATGCGCCGCGCCAGTGCCGGGCGCGTGCGCTTGACCTCGCGCCACAGGCCCGCGCCGTCCAGCTCGGGCATGTGCAGGTCGCTGATGATGGCGTCGAAGCGCGCCTCCTCCAGCATGGCCAGCGCCACCGCGCCGGACTCGGCCGTCATGACCTCGTAGCCGGCGCCGGACAGCATCTCGCCCAGCAGGTCGGCGATCTCGGGCTCGTCGTCCACCACCAGCAGCCGGGCATTGCATTCGTCGGTGGCCGCCAGCGGCACGGGTTCGGTCTCGCTGGGCTCGGGCTCGCCGCTGACCGGCAGCTGCAGGCTGAAGCAGGCGCCGGTGCCGTCGTCCAGCAGCGTCAGCTCGCCGCCGTGGTCGCGCGCGATGGAGCGCGACACGGCCAGGCCCAGGCCCGTGCCCACGCCCTCGCTCTTGGTCGTGAAGAAGGGCTCGAACACGCGCTCGCGCAGCTCGACCGGAATGCCGGGGCCGTTGTCGCGCACGCGCAGCCAGATGCGCGGCGAGCGGCGCCGGTCGCCCTCGGTCACCGGGGCCAGGCCGGTGGAGACGGTCAGGCGCCGGCCGTGGTCGCGCAGGCCCAGCGCCTGCTGCGCGTTGACGATGAGGTTGAGCACGATCTGGCCGACCTGGTCGGCGTCGGCCTTGACGGGCGGCAGGCCGGGCAGCAGGTCCAGCGTGACGGCGATGCCGTGGCTGCGCAGCACATAGGCCAGCATGTCCACGGCGGCGGTGGCCAGGTCGTTCAGCGCCACCTCGCTGCGGTTGGCCGGGCGGCTGCGCGCCATGTTCAGGAAGGTGCGCACGATGCGGCCGCAGCGCTCGGCGGCCTCGTGGATGCGCTGAGCGTCGGCGGCCAGCGGGCTGCCGCCCATCTTCTCGGCCAGCAGCGCGGCGCGGCCCATGACGATGGACAGCGGGTTGTTCAGCTCGTGGGCCACGCCGGCCAGCAGGCTGCCCATGGCGGTCAGCTTCTCGCTCTGTCGCAGCGCTTCGCGCTGGCGTTCGATCTCGTCGCGCGCGGTTTCGCGCTCGGACAGGTCGAACAGCGACGCGGTGTAGAAGATCTGCCCGCCCACGCCGGTGCGCCACAGCACCATCTCGACCGGGAACTCGCTGCCGTCCGCGCGCAACGCCGGCATCTCCACGCGCCGGCCCATCACGCGCTGCTCGCCGCCCGCCGTCACGCGGGCCATGCCGGCGTCGTGGGCGCCGCGCAACCGCTCAGGGATCATGACCTCCGCGACCGAGCGCCCCAGCGCCTGCGCGCGCGGCAGCCCGAACATGGCCGCGGCGGCCGGGTTGAACTCGACGATGTGGCCGGTCTCGTCGGTGGAGACCAGCGCCGCCATCGCGTTGTCGAAGATGGATGACTTCAGCGCCTCGCTGGCCTCCAGCTCGGCGACCTTGTGGGAAAGCTCGGCCTCGCGCAGCTTCAGCTCGGTCACGTCCAGGCTCATGACGACGGTGGCCTGCGGCACGCCGTCCTTCATCTCCACGGGCACCAGGTGCTCGCGCATGTAGCGGCGGCCCGTGCCGGCCAGGTGGATCCAGCCCTCCCAGGCCACGGTCTGCCCGCCGCGCATGCGCTCGCGTACGCCCGTGTAGGCCGCATAGGCCGCGTCGCCGACGATGCGGCCTATGGGCTGCTGCAGCACCTGCTTGGGATGCAGGCCGGTGAACTTGAAGAACTCGTGGTTGGCCCAGACCAGCCTTTCCTCCACGTCCAGCACCACCACGCGGGCGGGCACGGCGTCCAGCACGCGGGTCAGCAGCGGCAGCGTGGCCTGCAGCACGGCACTGAGTTCCCCGACGCCGGCCTCCGGCGCGGGATGGATCTGAAAAGCTTCGGTCATCGGGCCCTCTCCCAGCAAGCGCGGCCGATGATACGGAGGCTCAAGCGGCGGCGAGCGCGGGTTGGGCGGCGCCTTGCTGCATGGTGCGGGCCACGTGGCCGTACATCGCGGTCCAGGCTTCGCGCACCTCGGGCGTGAAACTGGCGCCCAGGCCGGCGGCCAGCGTGTCCAGCAGCGCGGCGCCGACGGCGTCGTAGTGCGCGTCGACGACGCCGTAGCCCACGTGGCGCTGGCCCAGGCGCAGCAGCACCGGCTCCAGCGCGGCCGGGCGGTCCAGCAGCTCGATGGCGGCGGCCAGCATCTGCATCAGGCGGCCGCCCTGCTCGGCCATGTCGCCGCCGCGGAACAGCGCGCGCAGCGCCGGGTCGCGGGCAAACAGCTGGGCGTAGAAGGCCTCGGCCACCGTGGCGGCCAGGGGCTTGAGCGGCTCGAAGCTGCCGCGGATGAGGGCGATCTGGTGCGGGGTCATGGTGAGCTCCTTAGAAGCGCAGGTAGGCGTCGGCGACGGGGGCGAAGATGCACAGCAGGGGTATGGCTGCGACGAGTCGCTCCAGCGGGTGCCAGGCCGGCGCAGGCGGGTCGATGAAGTCTTCGAGGTCTTCGGCAAAGGCCTCGCTGCGGTAGGGGACGGCCAGGGTTTCCGGCCAGTCGGTGAAGGGGCTGTCGCTGCGGTAGTTCATGGCGTCTCCTTGTCGGTGTCGCCACTGTCGGCGGCGCCTGTTTCAGCCGGGCTTCAGGCCGCCGGGGCCTGTGTTGCGTTTGTTTCAGGCTTGCGCCGCCCCCGGCCGGCCTGCCTATCATTCGGCGCCATGCCAGACACCACCCCGACCACCGTGCTGCTCGTCGACGATGAGCCCGAACTGCGCGCCCTGCTGGCCGAGTACTTCGGCCGCAACGGCTTCGAGGTTCTGCAGGCCCCCGACGCCGCCACCGCCCGCGAGCTGGTGGCGCAGCGCGTGCCCGACGTGGCCGTGCTGGACATCAACATGCCGGGCGAGAACGGCCTGTCGCTGGCCCGCGCGCTGCGCGAGTCCTGCCCGCGGCTGGCGGTGCTGATGCTGACGACGGCCGGCGAGGCCATTGACCGCATCGTGGGCCTGGAGGTGGGCGCGGACGACTACGTCGCCAAGCCTTTCGAGCTGCGCGAGCTGCTGGCCCGCGTGCGCGCGGTGTTGCGCCGTCTGCAGGTGA
Organism: Roseateles sp.; assembly: GCA_036401055.1. GTDB lineage: Bacteria > Pseudomonadota > Gammaproteobacteria > Burkholderiales > Burkholderiaceae_C > Pelomonas. The sequence goes on along the minus strand of DASWWC010000094.1, from coordinate 3,205 downwards.
CGGCCGACGCGCCTGCCCGTGAGGACGAGCCCGAGCACGTGCCCTTCGGCCCTTGCAAGCTGGACCTGGGCCAGCGCAAGCTGTTCGGCGCCGACGGCGGCGAGATCGACATCACGGCCGCCGAGTTCGACCTGCTGGCCTTGTTCGCCCGCCACCCCAACCGACCGCTGAACCGCGACCAGATCATGGAGCAGGCCCACAACCGCGGCTGGGACGTGTTCGACCGCAGCATCGACCTGCGCGTCATGCGGCTGCGCCGCAAGGTGGAGCGCAACCCCGACAAGCCGGAGGTCATCAAGACGGTCCGCAACGTCGGCTACGTGTATGTTCCTTGAAGCCCCTCGCCCAGTCGCGCCTCGCTGAACGCGGGCGAGTCTGGTCGGTCCCCCGAGGGGACGGCGATGCATGCGGCATTGAGCCGCATGCACATCGCCAGACGGGCCGGCTTGGGGGCGGCCCGGCGCTCGGCCCGAAGAGCACGGGTCTGCAACGAATGAAACCGCGCCTGAAGCGGGATTGATACCTGCGCTTCCGAGACTGTGAAACGTCAGCCCCGAGACCCGGGGCGACCTCACAACCTCTTGGAGCGCCACATGCAGAAGTCCCTCACGCCCGTCCTCGGTTTCCTCGACGAAGGCATCATCCCTTCGACCACCGAGACCCTCCTGTTCACCAGCGTCGTCGACGGCCAGCCCGTCATGACGATGCGCTCGATGAAGACGTTCGGCCTCAGCGACTACATCGACGAGGTCTACGGTACGGCCGAAGCCGACGCCATCTTTGCCGAGGCCGGCGACGACAAGGTCAACGGCGGCCTGGGTGACGACTACATCGACGGCGGTGCCGGCATGGACACGCTGTACGGCGGCGCCGGCAATGACCAGATCCTCGGTGGTGCCGGCAGCGACTGGCTGCAGGGCGACGCCGGCAACGACGTGCTGATCGGCGGCGCCGGCAACGACTACATGGTGGGCGGCACCGGCGACGACTTCTTCGTCGTGGCCGACGCGGGCGACGTGGTCACCGAGTACAGCGGCCAGGGCAACGACACCGTGTCCAGCCGCCTGACTACCTACACGCTGGCCGCCAACGTCGAGAACCTGATCACCGACTCGACGCTGGCCATCACGGCCGTCAGCTTCACCGGCAACGCGCTGAACAACAAGATCAGCGGCGCGGCCGGCGACGATACGCTGCGCGGCGGCGCCGGCAACGACACGCTGGACGGCAAGGCCGGCGTGGACCTCATGTTCGGCGGCACGGGCAACGACCACTACCGCGTCGACAACGCCGCCGACCGCACCATCGAGTACGCCGGCGAAGGCACCGACAGCGTCACCGCCACGCTGAACTGGGTGTTGGACCAGAACGTCGAGAACCTGTATTTCGAGAACACCGAGCCCTACGCCAAGGGCTTCGCCGGCTGGGGCAACGATCTGGGCAACAAGCTTGTCGGTGCCAACGGTGGCGACGTCCTCTACGGCGGCGGCGGCAACGACACCCTCGACGGCGGCGACGGCTTCGACACGCTGTACGGCGGTACGGGCGACGACACCTACATCCTCGAAGGCGATTGGGACTTCATCAGCGAGAAAGCCGGCGAGGGCAACGACACCGTGCGCTCCAACATCGCCGACCTGTACCTGCAGCTGGACGTCGAGAACCTGGACTTCTTCGTCAGCGTCAACAGCAACGGCCAGATCGTCGGCGCCAGCAGCTTCATCGGCCATGGCAACGCGGGCGACAACCGCATCACCGGCTGGGACCAGAACGACACGTTGTACGGCAACGATGGCAACGACAAGCTCTACGGCCTGGGCGGCGCCGACACGCTGGACGGCGGCAACGGCAACGACTGGCTGGACGGCGGCAGCGGCGCCAACACCTTGATCGGTGGCGCCGGCGACGACACCTACATCCTGCACGACGACCAGATCGAGACCGTCGTCGAGGCGGCCGACGGCGGCCTGGACAGGGTCTGGAGCCATGACGCCGTGACGACGCTGGCGGCCGGCGTGGAAGACCTGCGCTACATCGGCAGCGAGAACTTCAAGGGCTACGGCAATGCCGGCGACAACGTCATCCTCGGCGGCGCGAGCGTGGAGAACAAGCTGTTCGGCAACGCCGGCAACGACAAGCTCACGGGCGGTGCCGAGGACGACTGCCTGGACGGCGGTCTCGGCTTCGACACGATGACCGGCGGCGCCGGCAACGACAGCTATGTGGTCGACAACTACTTCGACATCGCCGCGGAGAAGGCCGGCGAGGGCTTCGACATCGTCACGTCGCTGGGCAACGACTACATGCTGGCCCCCGATCTCGAGGTGCTGATCTTCCAGAACAGCAGCGACTGCACGGGCATCGGCAACGACGGCAACAACCGCATGGTCGGCAACGTCGGCAACGACTACCTGTACGGCCGCTCCGGCGACGACGTGATCTACGGCGAGGCAGGCAACGACCGCCTCGAAGGCGGCGGCGGCAACAACACGCTGTATGGCGGCGCCGGCAAGGACGTGTTCCTGTTCCGCACGGCCGTGCAGGGCATGCTGCAGACCGTCGGCGACTTCGTCAAAGGCCAGGACAAGATCGACTTCAGCGCCATCGACGGCAACGCCGCGCTGAGCGGCGACCAGCAGCTCGCGTTCTCCTTCAACGGCAGCTTCGTCGGCGGCGGCCAGGGCAGCTTCTTCGTCGAGAAGCGCGCCTACGACGGCAGCGGCAGCCACGAGACCTATGTGCACGTGGACTGCAACGGCGACGGTCAGATGGACCTGGACATCGTGCTGCTGGGGAGCAGCCACTACCAGCTGTCCATCTCCGACTTCGGCCTCTGACCCGAGGCTGAAACAAACGAAACCCGGCACGAAGCCGGGCTGAAACGGTGGCCCGCAACACTGCGGGCCACTGTCATTTCAGACCTGCCAAAGCCGCCATGAACACCAACGCCACCGACCTGCTGCGCCTGCTGACCCGGCACGCCGCCGCCTTCGGCCTCTTCAGCGCGGCCGTCACGGCCCTGCTGCTGGTGCCCACCGTCTACATGCTGCAGGTCTACGACCGTGTGCTGCCCAGCCGCAACGAGACCACGCTGCTGGTGCTGACCGGCCTGGCCTTGCTGCTCTACGGGCTGATGGTGGCGCTGGAGGGGCTGCGCTCGGTCTTCTGCGCGCGGCTGGCGGCGCGCGTGGACGCGCTGGTGGCG
>DASWWC010000093.1:0-1958 GCA_036401055.1 Roseateles sp. | reverse complement strand
CCCACCAGCGACTGCTCGCTGACGGCGCTGGTCTCGTCGCGCGGCACGATGTGCGCCACCAGGCTGCCCAGCCCGCGTACCGTGGCCAGCCCCGGCGGCACGGCCAGCAGGCCCGCGAGCCACGCCGGCAGGAAGCCGCCCGCCAGGTTGAAGGCGACCTTCTGCAGCGCATAACCGAACAGCGCGTAGCCCAGCAGGAACAGCAGCAGCAACACCAGCGCCGGCACGCGGCCCAGGTGCAGCCATCCCAGCACGCGGTCCAGGCCCGACTCGGGCACCGCGTGCGGCAGCAGGTCGTCGATGAGGTTGCTGGGGCTGAGCGCGACCAGCATGCCCAGGCCTTCCAGCAGCGCGATGGCGACGATGAGCGCGACGGCGATGCCGAAGGGCAATGTCTCGGGCGACGTGAACAGGTTCATCGAAGCAATCCCTGCGAGTTGCAAACGGCGGTGAGTGTCACGCCTGGCCGGCCTTGATCCGCGCCATGCGTTCGGCAATCTTGTGGTCGCGCACCAGCGCCTCCAGCTCGCTCAGGCGCGCCGCCTGGTCGAGGTCGCCGGCCTGCGTGCCACCCAGGCCGGTCTGGCGCTGGAAGATCTTGTCGAACGCATCCGTCACCTTGGACAGGCGCTGCTCGACGCCGGACTGCCCCGCCGGCCGGGCGGCCGACTCGGCCGCCGCGCGGCTCTGGCGGAACTCGGCCAGCGCCTCCTGCATCTCACGCTGCTTGGCCAGCAGCGCGGCCGTGAAGCCCTGCAGTTCCTGCTCCTGGCGCGCCAGGTCGGCCAGCGTCGTCTCCAGCACGGGGATCTGCGCCTCGATGTCGATCTGGCGCGCCACGGCGGCGCGGGCCAGATCCTCGCGCTGCGCGGCCAGCGCCTGGGCGATCTGGTCGCGAAGGTCCTCGTGGCTGCGGTTGAGCTTGGCATGCTGTTGCTGCGCCAGGTGGCGGTTGGCGCTGACGGTGCCCAGCTCGTGGCGCACCTCGTCCACGACCGACGCGGCCTCGCGGATGGCCTGCTCCATGGCAGCCTGCGGGTTCAAGTCTTCCAGCTTGTCCAGCAGCGCATGCAGGTTGCCGGCGATGACGCGGCCCACGCGGGCCTTCAGGGATTCACTCATGTCACGCTCCTTTCAGCGAAGACGCCAGTTCGATGCTGGGGGCCAGGTGGCGCCTCACGACATCGGGGTCGAAGGCATGGGCGCCACCGGTGGTGGCCTGGCGCAGCAGCGACTCGCCCAGCAGCGCGGCGCGGCGCACCAGCGCGTCCTCCAGCCGGGCGGCCTCGTCCGCGCTCGCCGGCGCGGCGCTGATGACCAGCGCCATCAGCGCCGTGACCTGCTCCACCAGCGAACCCAGCACCTCGGAGTGCCGGCCCTCGGCGCCCTCGATGCGCACCAGCGCCTCGCGCAGCCGGTGCGTCAGCTCACGCGCCCAGCCATGGGCGGCCACGTAGTCGAACGCGCCGTCATGCTGGCGCTTGAGCTGGCCCAGCAGCACGCGCAGCTTGTCGCTGTTGGTCGTGGCGCCCTCCACCTGCAGCTGCGCCAGCCAGAGGTAAAGGTCGCTGGGGATGCGAGCCGACAAGGGCTCCATCGTGATCGCCTGCGTCACCATGCGGCACCGCCTTCCAATGAATTCCAACGAACACGAATGTATTCGATTGAATTCAATTGTCAACAGATGGCGGACTGGGCTGTTTTGCAGGTGGCGCCGGCCCGATCACTTTGCGCGCCGACGCGGGCACTCGGGCGCACTCGCTGACTGCTTTGCAGCGATTGCTGCTGGTCAGACTGCAGCGACAGCTTGCCCGCTGTCGGCCAAGAGCGGAGGCTCACCAGCGTCGGCTTCAGGGCGCGGCGGTGTATGGCAGTGCGTCCACTTGACCTCGCAGCCACGCGTCAGACGCCTCGCCTCCGCGCCAGCGCATCCAGGTGCATGTATCGGTGGTCTCGGA
>DASWWC010000092.1:0-12416 GCA_036401055.1 Roseateles sp. | reverse complement strand
CCTCGTCGGCGGCCTTGCCCAACGCGCCGGTCGCCAGCAGCGTGACGCTGACCCGCGCCGGCCGCAGCTCCGCCTCCACGGTGGCCGCCGCCTCGCGGCCGATGCGCTTGGCCGCGGCACCGGCCTGCGTCAGCAGCAGCGTGTCGCTGCGCGAGCGCTCGTGCAGCAGCAGCACGCCGTAAACCAGCACCACCAGACCGATCATCAGCATGCTGAGCGTGAGGTAGAGCGTCTTGGGCTTGATATGCGGCATGTGATCCGTTGGCAGCGACGGTAATACCAGTATCACCGTGCGTGCCCCGCTCTCGGCCGCGCGGCGGCCGGTCATTTCTACACTGGCGGCATGGACTACGCCTCTTTGATCAAGGAAGTGGGCCGCGGCGCCCGCGGTGCCCGCGACCTCACCCGTGCCCAGGCCGAAGCACTGTTCGGCGAGATGCTGGACGGCCGGGTGCCCGACATGGAACTGGGCGCCCTGCTCATCGCGATGCGCATTAAGGGCGAGAGCGCCGACGAGGTGGCGGGCTTCCTGGCGGCGATGCAGGCACGCACCGCCGCCATGGCCGCGCCACCGGGCCCGCGCACCGTGCTGCTGCCCAGCTTCAACGGCGCGCGCAAGCAGGCCAACCTGATGCCGCTGGTGGCGCTGCTGCTGGCCCGCGAGGGCGTGCCCGTGCTGGTGTTCGGCCGCCACGATTTCGACAGCCGCCACAGCCCCTTCGAGTTGCTGGATGCGCTGCAGTTGCCGGCCAGCGCCACGCTGGCCGATGCCGAGGCGCAACTTGCGGCCCGCCGGCTGGCCGTGCTGCCTTTGCAAACGCTGAACCCTGGCTTGAACGCATTGATGGCCTTGCGCCCGCGCCTGGGCCTGCGCAACAGCTCGCACAGCCTGGCCAAGCTGCTGGACCCCTTCCCCGCCGGCCGCGGCGTGCGCGTCGTCGCCGTCACGCACCCTGAGTATCTGGACAGCATGGGCCAGGCGCTGCCCGCCCTCACGGCGGGCGGCGGCCGCGCGCTGCTGATGCGCGCCAGCGAGGGTGAGGCCTACGCCCACCTGCGCCGCAAGGCGCATCTGATCGGCTTCCAGGACGGCCAAACAGCGCCGCTGCACCCGGCCGACACCGCCGACCTGGACTGGCCGCTGTCGCCGGCCTGCGAGCCAGCGGACAATGCGGCGCTGATCCGCGCCATGCTGGATGGCACCGAAGTGGTGCCCACCCGCATCGCCGAGCAGGTGGCCGTGCTGCGGGATCTCGCTACAAACTGATGTTGCTTATTCAGCTTGGGCATATAGGCCCAAGAATTAAGTCGTTCTACCGCAGTGCAACATTCCCTAGAGTCGCGGCCTCAATGAAAGTCCGCGACCTCGACCTCAGCTACAACCCCGTCAACGCCGAGCACGCCGAACTGGGCCTGCCGCCGCTGGAGAACGCGGTGACGCATGCCAACGACCCCGGCCACCCGGTGCTGCGGTTCGCGATGTGGTCCGTCGTCGGGCTGCTGATGGCGCTGTCCATTGCGCTGGCCTCGCGCCTGTTCACGCAGCCGGCGGGCAGCCACAGCGGCTTCCAGTTGATCGCAGCGGCGCTGTCCAGCCACGAGTTCTGGGCCGCCGTGGCCGTGGGCCTGCTGGCGCAGACGGTGGACGGGGCCCTGGGCATGGCCTACGGCATCACCAGCACCTCCTTCTTGCTGGCCACCGGCAGCAGCCCGGCCGTGGCCAGCGCGTCGGTGCACATTGCCGAGGTGTTCACGACCGGCGTGTCGGGCATCGCCCACCTGAAGCTGGGCAACGTCAACCGCAACCTGTTCCTGCGCCTGCTGGTGCCGGGCATGCTGGGTGCGGCGTCGGGCGCCTGGGTGCTGTCCAGCATCGACGGCAAGGTCATCAAGCCCTTCATCTCCGCCTATCTTCTGCTGATGGGCCTGTACGTCGTCAGCAAGATCTTCCGCAAGATCCGGCCGCGCGGCGGCGAGCCCCGCCATGTCGCCAAGCTGGGCCTGTTCGGCGGCTTCGTCGACGCGGTCGGCGGGGGCGGCTGGGGGCCGGTGGTCACGACCACGCTGGTGGGCACCGGCAACGACCCGCGCACCACCATCGGCTCCGTGAACCTCGCCGAGTTCTTCCTGACCTTCATCAGCGCGGGTGTCTTCGCGCTGCTGATTGGCGACCAGAGCCCCTGGGCCACCGTCGCCGGCCTGGTGCTGGGCGGCCTGTTCGCCGCCCCCATCGCCGCGCTGCTGACCAAGCGCCTGCACACCAAGGCCCTGCTGGCCCTGGTGGGCACGACCATCGTGCTGATCAGCGCCTTCAACATCTACCGCTCTCTCCTGGCCTGAGTTCCATGTATCAGTACACCGACTTCGACCGCCGCTTCGTCCGCGCCCGCGCCGCGCAGTACCGCGACCAGCTCGAGCGCCATCTGGCCGGCCAGCTCGGCACCGACGAGTTCCGCGCGCTGCGCCTGCAAAACGGCTGGTACATCCAGCGCCATGCGCCCATGCTGCGCGTCGCCGTGCCCTACGGCGAGCTGTCCACGCGCCAGCTGCGCCAGCTGGCCAAGATCGCCCGCGAGTACGACCGCCAGCCCGACGGCCCCTTCGCCGGCCAGGGCGGCTACGCGCACTTCACGACGCGCCAGAACGTCCAGTACAACTGGATTCCGCTGAAGGACAGCGCCACCGTCATGGAGCTGCTGGCCGAGGTCGACATGCACGGCATCCAGACCAGCGGCAACTGCATCCGCAACATCACCAGCGACGCCTTCGTGGGCATCGCGCCGGACGACATCGTCGACGCGCGCCCCTACTGCGAAGTGCTGCGCCAGTGGAGCACGCTGCACCCCGAGTTCGCCCACCTGCCACGCAAGTTCAAGATCGCCGTCAGCGGCGCCGCCGAGGACCGCGCGGCCATCGGCTGGCATGACATCGGCCTGCAGCTGCGCAAGAACGATGCGGGCGAGGTCGGCTTCCAGGTCTTCGTCGGCGGCGGCATGGGCCGCACGCCCATCCCGGGCGTGGAGATCAACGCCTTCGTGCCGTGGCAGCAGATCCTCGTCTACATCGAGGCCATCGTGCGCTGCTACAACCTGGCCGGCCGGCGCGACAACCTCTACAAGGCCCGCATCAAGATCCTCGTGAAGGCCGAAGGCCAGAAGTTCTTCGACGCGGTCAACGCCGAGTTCGCCCGCATCCTGGCCGACGACGCCGGCGGCCACGAGCACATCATTCCGCAGGCCGAGCTGGAGCGCGTGGCCGCCTGCTTCACCGACCCGGCCGGCGTCGTGCCGGGCGATGAACCCGCGCTGGACACCAGCGATCCGGCGTTCGCACGCTGGCTCAAGCGTAACGTGCACGGCCACCGCGTCGCCGGCTACCGCGCCGTCACGCTGAGCCTGAAGCGCGTGGGCATCGCGCCGGGCGACACCACCGCTGACGTCATGGACACCGCCGCCGCGCTGGCCGACCGGTTCTCGCTGGGCGAGCTGCGTGCCACGCACCGCCAGAACCTCGTGCTGCCCTGGGTCAAGGCCGCCGACCTGCCCGAGCTGTTCCAGGCCGCCCGTGCCGCCGGCTTCGCGACGCCCAACGCCGGCCTGCTGACCGACCAGATCGCCTGCCCCGGCGGCGACTTCTGCGCGCTGGCCAACGCCCGCTCGCTGCCGCTGGCCGCCGAGATCGCCGAGCGCTACCAGGACATCGACGAGCTGGAAGACCTGGGCGAGATCGACCTGCACATCAGCGGCTGCATCAACTCCTGCGGCCACCACCACAGCGGCCATATCGGTGTGCTGGGCGTCGACAAGGACGGCACCGAGTGGTACCAGCTGACGCTGGGCGGCGGCGACGGCACAAAGCTGGCCGGCGGCACCGTGGCCGGCAAGGTCATCGGCCCGAGCTTCGCGGCCGACGAGATCGCCGACGCCATCGACGCCGTCATCGAGACCTTCACGCGTGAGCGCCTGGCCGGCGAACACTTCATCGACGCGGTGAAGCGCCTGGGGCTCGATCCGTTCAAGACCGCCGCGAATGCCGTGCGCACGTCCACCGCCAAGGCCTGATCCACCATGAAGTTCATCAACGCCACCACCTGCCCCTGGAAGCACGCCATCGGCGAGGACGGCCCCAAGCCCGATCCCGACCCGGCACCCCACCGCCTGCTGACGCTGGAGCAATGGCACGCCGTCAAGGGCCACTGGCCGGCCGAGATCAAGGTCGCCATCGAGTTTCCGAACGATGCCGACATCAACGAGCTGGCACCCGACCTGGACCGCATTGCCATCGTCGTGCTCGACTTCCCGAAATGGACGGACGGCCGCGCCTACAGCCAGGCCCGCATCCTGCGCAGCCGCCACAAGTTCAAGGGCGCCATCCGCGCCCGCGGCGAAGTGCTGGTCGACATGATGCAGCTGCTGGCCCGCACCGGCTTTGACGAAGTCATCCTGCGCGGTGACCAGAACCCGGCCTTTGCGCAGAAGGCGCTGGACCTGTTCGCGCCGGTGGGCTTCTACCAGGGCGATGTGGCCGAGACGCGGCCATGGTTCCAGCGGAGCGCGGCGTGAGCGACGGTGTCAGCAGCCTGCCCTGGGCCGCTGCACCGGCAGTGGGCAATGCCGTCGAGCTCTACGCCAAGTGGACGCCGGCCCTGGACGCCAAGATCGAAGCCGCGCTGCAGCGCCTGCGCGATGCCAGCATCGCGCACGGCGACGGCCTGGTGCAGAGCAGCAGCCTGGGCGTGGAAGACATGGTCATCACCGACCTGATCTCGCGCACCGGCCTGCCGGTGCACATCTCGACGCTGGACACCGGCAAGCTGCACGCCGAAACGCTGGCACTGTTGCCGCAGATCAAGGCCCGCTACGGCTTCGATGTGGAAGTATTCAAGCCCGTGGCGGATGCAGTCGTGCAGTTCGTCAACCGCGAGGGCGAGGACGCGATGTACAAGAGCATCGAGCTGCGCAAGGCCTGCTGCGGCGTGCGCAAGATGGAGCCACTGGGCCGCATGCTGGCGGGTCGCTCGGCCTGGATCACCGGCCTGCGCCGCGAGCAGAGCGGCGCCCGTGGCGACGTGGCGTTCGACGAAGACGACGGCAATGGTCGCCGCAAGATCAGCCCCATCGCCGACTGGACCTGGGCGGAGGTCTGGGCCTACGTCGACAAGTACGCCGTTCCCTACAACCCGCTGCATGACCAGTTCATGCCCAGCATCGGCTGTGCCCCGTGCACGCGCGCCATTGCGGTGGGAGAAGACTTCCGCGCCGGTCGCTGGTGGTGGGAGGACTCAACGAAAGAGTGCGGTCTGCACGCGAAGTCATGAATGCTGCTGTGAAACCTGAACAACTCATCGCCGACGTCGACCACGCGCACCTGGATGCGCTGGAAGAGGAAGCCATCTTCATCCTGCGCGAGGTGGCTGCCAGCTTCGAGCGCCCTGCGCTGCTGTTCTCCGGCGGCAAGGACTCGTGCGTCGTGCTGCGCCTGGCCGAAAAGGCCTTCAAGATGAAGAACGCCGCGCACCCGAGCGGCTACTCGGGCCAGCTGCCCTTCCCGCTGGTACACATCGACACGGGCCACAACTTCCCCGAAGTCATCACCTTCCGCGACCAGCGCGTGGCCGACATGGGCGAGCGCCTCATCGTCGGCCACCTCGAAGACAGCATGGCCAAGGGCACCATCCGCCTGAGCCACCCGCTGGAAAGCCGCAACGGCCACCAGACGGTCACGCTTCTGGAAACCATCGAAGAACACAAGTTCGACTGCCTGATCGGCGGCGCCCGCCGCGACGAGGAGAAGGCGCGCGCCAAGGAGCGCATCTTCAGCCACCGCGACAGCTTCGGCCAATGGCAGCCCAAGGAGCAGCGTCCCGAGCTGTGGACGCTGTTCAACACGCGCATCCGCCCGGGCGAGCACTTCCGCTGCTTCCCCATCAGCAACTGGACCGAGCTGGACGTGTGGCTCTACATCGCCCGCGAGAACATCCCGCTGCCGCAGATGTACTTCGCACACGAGCGCCAGGTCATCCGCCGCAAGGGCCTGCTGGTGCCGCTGACCGACGTGACGCCACCGCTGGAAGGCGAGACCGTCGAGACCGCTCAAGTGCGTTTCCGCACCGTAGGCGACATGACCTGCACCTGCCCGGTCGAAAGCCCCGCCGCCAACGCGAGCGAGGTCGTGGCCGAGACGCTGACCGTGACGGTGAGCGAACGCGGCGCCACGCGCATGGACGACCGCACCAGTGAAGCTTCCATGGAGAAGCGCAAGAAGGAAGGGTATTTCTGATGAAGGCGCTGCGATTCCTCACGGCGGGTTCCGTCGACGACGGCAAGTCCACGCTGATCGGCCGCCTGCTGTTCGACGGCCAGGCCATCCTCGCCGACCAGCTCGACACGCTGGAGCGCCGCGCTGCCGGCCGCCCCATCGACCTGAGCCTGCTGACCGACGGCCTCGAAGCCGAGCGCGAGCAAGGCATCACCATCGACGTGGCCTACCGCTACTTCGCGACCAAGACGCGCAAGTTCATCATTGCCGACGCCCCCGGCCATGAGCAGTACACGCGCAACATGGTCACGGCCGCCGCCGGCTCTGACGCCGCCGTCGTGCTGGTGGACATCACCAAGCTGGATCTGACGCAGGACGAGGTCGTGCTGCTGCCGCAGACGCGCCGCCATTCGCTGCTGGCCCAGCTGCTGCGCGTGCCCAGCATCGTGTTCGCGATCAACAAGATCGACGCGCTGGACGACGCCGGCGCCGGCTTCGAAAAGGTCAAGAGGGCGCTGGACAAGTTCGCCGCCGCCGCCGGCCTGAACGTGGCCGCCACGGTGCCCGTCAGCGCACTGCGCGGCGACAACGTGACCCAGCCGCTGGACGCGCCCTGGTGGAACGGCGAGAGCCTGCTGCAGGTGCTGGAGCGCCTGCCGACGCTGAGCGAACGCGCCGACGCGCCGCTCTCCCTGCCGGTGCAGTACGTGCAAAAGGACGCCTACCAGTCCAACGGCACCGGCGTGCAGCCGCGCGTGCTGTGGGGGCGCATCGCCCACGGCGCCGTGAAGGCGGGCGACACCATCGAGGTGCTGCCGTCCAAGCAGACGGCGGTCGTGTCCGAAGTGCGTCTGGCCGGTGAGACCGTCGCCAGTGCCGAAGCCGGTGATTCCGCCGGCCTGGTGCTGGACCGTCAGCTCGACGTGAGCCGCGGCGACTGGATCGTCACGCCCGGCTCTGCGGCGCAGACCAAGACCTTCCCGGCGACGCTCGCCTGGCTGGACACCGAAGCCGCCAAGCCCGGCCGCAAGTACTGGGTGCGCCACGGCAACCGCTGGGTGCAGGCGCGCATCTCGGCCATCGACTCGGTACTGGACATCAACACCCTGCAGCCGCAGGACGCCCACGAACTGCCCGTCAACGCAATAGGCCGCGTGCAGATGGAAGTGCAGCACGAGCTGCCGGTCGAGCCCTTCGTGGACAACCGCGTCGGTGGCGCGCTGATCGTCGTCGACCCGGCCAGCCACCGCACCAGCGGCGCGCTGCTGGTGGACGTGCAGCCTGCCGCCCCGGCGGAAGAGGCCTGGTAATGCCCGGCCGCGTGATCTTCGTCAGCGCGGGCCCCGGCGCCGCTGACCTGATCACGGTGCGCGGCGCCCGCGCGCTGGCCACGGCCGACATCGTGCTGGCCGACGCCCTCGCCGACCCGGCACTGCAAGACCTGGCCCCGAACGCGCGCTGGACCTACGTCGGCAAGCGCGGCTTCGAGCATTCGGCCAAGCAGGCGGAGATCAACGCGCTGCTCGTTCAGGCGGCGCGCGATCACGCCGTCGTCGTGCGGCTGAAAGGCGGCGACGCCAGCGTCTTCGGCCGCCTGGAGGAAGAACTGCAAGCGCTGGCCGAGGCCAGCATCGCCAGCGAAGTCATCCCCGGCGTCACGGCAGCCTCGGCCGCCGCCGCGCTGACGCAGCGCCCGCTGACCCGCCGCGGCCGCGGCCGCAACGTCAGCCTGACGACGGCCATGACGGCCGAAGGCGAGCTGCGTGCGGCGCTGTCGGCCGACACCGAAGTCTTCTACATGGCCGGCCGTCAGCTCGACACGCTGGGCCCCAAGCTGCAGGCCGCCGGCTGGGCCGCGGACACGCCGGCGCTGGTCGTCAGCCGCGCCGGCTGCACCGACGCGCTGGCCAGTGACCACCGGCTGGCCGACCTCGCCGATGCCGCCCCGCTGCACGGCGGCCGACCGGCCGTTCTCATCGTTGGAACGGGTGCGCTGCCCGCCTCCAATAAAATCGCTGTTTCGCCCGAATCTTCGGCGCCCCTTACCACTCAGAGCCGCTCATGACCCACGTCGTCACCGAAGCCTGCATCCGCTGCAAATACACCGACTGCGTCGACGTCTGCCCGGTCGATTGCTTCCGCGAAGGCCCCAACTTCCTGACCATCGACCCCGACGAGTGCATCGACTGCGCCGTGTGCATCCCCGAGTGCCCGGTCAACGCGATCCTGCCCGAGGAGGACGTGCCGGGTGATCAGATCCACATGATCAAGATCAACGCAGACCTGGCCAAGAACTGGCCCAGCATCACCAAGCGCAAGCCCGCGCTGCCCGACGCCGAGGAGTGGAAGGACAAGACGGGCAAGCTGGGCGAGCTGATCCGCTGACCCCGTCTCCATGCAGGACGCGCCGACTCGCCCCGAGGTCATCGAGACCGACGCCGTCATCGTCGGCGCCGGGCCGGTCGGCCTGTTCCAGGTCTTCGAGCTGGGCCTGCTGGAGATCAAGGCCCATGTCATCGACAGCCTGGCCCACCCCGGCGGCCAGTGCGTCGAGCTGTACCCCGACAAGCCCATCTACGACATCCCGGCCGTGCCCGTGTGCACCGGCCAGGAGCTGACGGACAACCTGCTCAAGCAGATCGCCCCGTTCGGTGCGACCTTCCACCTGGGCCAGGAGGTCACGGTGGTGCAGAAGCTGGACGATGGGCGCTTCGACGTCGAGACCAGCAAGGGCACGCGCTTCCTCACCAAGACCGTCTTCGTCGCCGGCGGCGTGGGCAGCTTCCAGCCGCGCACGCTGAAGGTCGAGGGCGTGGAGCCGTTCGAGGGCTCGCAGGTCCACTACCGCGTGAAGACGCCGGCCGATTTCGCCGGCAAAAACCTGCTCATCATCGGCGGCGGCGACTCGGCGCTGGACTGGGCGCTGAACTTCTGCGCCGCGCACGCCGACGGCAGCCCGCACAAGGCCGAAAGCGTCATCCTGATGCACCGCCGCGACGACTTCCGCGCCGCGCCAGCCAGCGTCGCCAGGATGCGCGAGCTGTGCGACGCGCAGGAGATGCAGCTCATCATCGGCCAGGCCGTGGGCATAGACGAGCGCGACGGCCGGCTCACCGGCTTGAAGGTCGCCGGCAACGACGGCGTCACCCGCGTGGTGCCCTGTGACCAGGTACTGACCTTCTTCGGCCTGAGCCCCAAGCTCGGGCCCATCGCCGACTGGGGCCTAGCGCTGGAGCGCAAGCAGGTCGTCGTCGACACGGAGAAGTTCGAGACCAGCGTGCCCGGCATCTTTGCGGTGGGCGACGTGAACACCTACCCCGGCAAGAAGAAGCTCATCCTCAGCGGCTTTCACGAGGCGGCGCTGGCAGCTTTCGGCGCGGCGCCGTATGTGTTCCCGGACAGGCGGGTGCACCTGCAGTACACGACGACCAGCCCCAAGCTGCACAAGGTCCTGGGCGTCGATTCCCCCGTCTTCGACTGACGGTATTGGGCCTGCGAGATGACGCCACAGCGGCGTTGCAAGGGCTTGCCGTGGCGATGCCACCGTCTTCGCCCTTGCGCCCTGCCTTGACGCCATGGCGCAAGCCCGGCAAGAGCCTTAGTTCCCGAACGTAGAATTCGCATCAACGCGTCACCCCGGTGGCGCGTCTTCGCTAGGGGTGTTGATGGCCTGGCGCCATCGACTGAGACAGTCCCTTTGAACCTGACTAGAAGCGCAGCAATGCGCTTCAGAGTCCCCAACAGGGGATTCGAGGTAATCCTCGCGCAGGGAAGCAGCCGGAATCGCGGCCCCTCTTTTTTCGTCTCGAGGGACTGGCGTCTTCAGTGTTTGCCGACCTGCCATCGCTTTGCATTCCGATGGCACGACCTACTCTTTCCCTCATCGCTACCGCTTCGGCCCTGCTGGCCGCCGGCATCGCGTCCGCCCAATCGCTGCCGCAAGTCAGCGTGACCGGCAAGGCCACCGAGGCCGCGCCCGGCCTGTCCGGCTTCACCGATCCCCCGGCGAAGCTGCCGATGCAGGCCCTGAGCCTGTCTGCCGAACGGCTGGACGACCTGGGCATCAGCCAGCTCTCGGGCATCACCAAGCTCGACGCCTCCGTCTCCGACGCCTACAACGCCGTCGGTTACTGGTCCCAGCTCAAGATCCGCGGCTTCGACCTGGACAACCGCTTCAACCTGCGCCGCGACGGCCTGCCCATCAGCGGTGAGACGGCGCTGTCGCTGGTCAACAAGTCAGGCATCGAGGTGCTGAAGGGCAGCTCCGGCATGCAGGCGGGCACCAGCTCGCCGGCCGGCCTCGTCAACTTCGTCGTCAAGCGCCCGTTGGCCGACGACAGCACGGCGCTGATGCTGCAAGCCATCCAGGGCGGCTCGGTTCAGGCCAGCCTGGACCACTCGCAGCGCTTCGGCGCCAGCCGCGAGTTCGGCGTGCGCGTCAACCTCGCAGCAGCCCATCTCGACCCGCAGCTGCGCCACAGCCAGGGCCGCTCGCACACGGCCGCGCTGGCCACCGATTGGCGCGTCAGTCCAGACACGCTCGTCGAGGCCGAGGTGGAGCTGAACCGCCAGCGCCAGCCCAGCCAGCAAGGCTTCAGCCTGCTGGGTGACCGCCTGCCCGACGCCGGCAGCATCGACCCCAGGCTCAACCTCAACAACCAGCCCTGGAGCCTGCCCGTCGTCTTCGACAACACGCACGCCTCGCTGCGTGTGCAGCACAAACTCGCAGGCGACTGGCGCGTGCAGGCCGCGCTGGGCCTGCAGCGGCTGCGCACCGACGACCGGCTGGCCTATGCGTTCGGCCTGGACTGCAACGAGAACAGCGACTTCGCCGGCGCCTTCTACTGCGACCGCTTCGGCCCCGATGGCCGCTTCGATGTGTACGACTTCCGCAGCGAGAACGAGCGCCGCGACACCACATCGCTCGATGTCTCGGCCAGCGGCCCCGTGCAGCTCGCCGGCATGCGCCATGACCTCACCGTCGGCGGGCTGAGCAGCCAGTTCAAGAGCCGCTTCCAGCGGCAGGCCTACAACATCACCGGCATCGGCAGCATCGACGGCAGCGTCGTCACGTCGCCCAGCCCCGCGCTGACCGGCGAGAACACCAACCGCGACGAACGCAGCAACGAGCTCTACCTGCGCGACCGCATGGCATTGGGCGCCAGCACCAGTGCCTGGCTGGGCCTGCGCCACACCCGCCTGCAGCGCGAGGCCGTGCGCACCGACGGCTCACGTGCGACGGACTATTCGCAGAGCGTCACCACGCCCTGGGTCGCGCTCAGCCACGCCATCGCCAGCGACTGGCTGGTCTATGCCAGCTGGGGCCAGGGCATCGAGAGCGAGGTCGCGCCCAATCGCGCCCGCTACAAGAACGCGGGCCAGGCCTTGCCCGCGCTGAAGAGTCGCCAGACCGAGATCGGCCTGAAGACCGGCACGCAGCGCGTCGAAGGCTCGCTGACCGTCTTCGACATCCGCCGGCCCGCGTGGCGCGACATCGGCGCCTGCGATGCCGACAACAGCTGCGAGCGCCGCGCCGACGGCTTCGCCCGCCATCGCGGCATTGAAGCCAGCGCCGACCTGAAGTGGAGCGGCGGCGGCCTGTTCGCGAGCGCCATGCAACTGCGCGCACGCCGCGAAGGCAGCACGGATGTCAACCTCAATGGCCTGACCCCACCCAATGTGCCCCGCACGACGATCAAGGCCCATCTGCGCCACGAATTGCTGCCCGGCCTGCAGGCCCAATTGGGCCTGCAGCATGAGAGCCGCCGCTTCGCAACGCCCGACAACAGCATCGCCGTTCCGGCCTGGACCGTGGCCGACGCGGGCCTGCGCTACACGCAGGCCTTCGGCAACCAGACCTGGATCTGGCGCGCAGCCGTCGACAACCTGACCAACCGCCGAGCATGGCGCGAGTCGCCCTGGCAGTTCGAACACAGCTACCTGTATCCGCTGACTCCGCGGACTTTCCGCACAAGTCTCGAGGTCCGGCTCTGAAGTGCCTGAAAAAACTGCTATAGTGGCGGGCTCTGTTCCTCGATAGCTCAGTCGGTAGAGCGCCGGACTGTTAATCCGTAGGTCCCTGGTTCGAGCCCAGGTCGGGGAGCCACAGAATTCGTCGAAAGACGACAAGACGCACGTCGCAACCGCTTGACGTGCCG
>DASWWC010000091.1:0-11394 GCA_036401055.1 Roseateles sp. | reverse complement strand
TGCGGCGACACTGAAGCCTCGCGCCAGCCCGGGCGCCGGCCACCAGGGCTCCAGCGTGCTCATCGCATGGCAGGCCGTCACCAGGTGCAGCACGGTGAAGTTGCCTGTGGCGGCGTAGGTGCGGGCGGCGAGCAAGGCGATGTCGCGCAGCGTGCCGGGCCCGTGGTGCAGCCGGCCGGCTACGGCGGCGAAATCGGGCGACGCGCCGCAGGCCTCCATGCGGTGGCTGATCAGGCTGCCGGCCGGAGCCGGGCGCGGCAGTTGCTGCAGGGCCGCCAGCCAGTCGGCCAGGGCCAGCGGCGGGCCGTCGGCCGTCGTCGGCAAGGGCAGGAAGTGGGCGGCCCAGTGGGCCAGACCGAAGGCGAGCTCGCCCTCGTGGCCTGCCAGCACGGCATGTGCGGTGCGAATCAACCCATGGAAGGCGATGGCCCCCGCACCGTCCAGCAGCGGGGGCAGCGCTTCGCGCAGGGCGGCCGCGGCGCCGATCGCCGCGATGCGCGCGACGAAATGGGCGTGCCACGCGGCCTCGCTGTCGGGACGCCCCAGGTCACGCTCCGGGGTCACGCTGCCCGGGCGCCCGGCGACGCGCGGCTCCAGTTGGGCCTCATGGTGCTCGCTCCAGGCCTGCAGCCGTTCCGCCGAGGCCCCCAGTTCCAGCAGCGCCTGCTGGGCCATGGGCAGGTGATTGCTGAGGCGGCCCCGGTAGGTGGGCGACCACGCCGCCCCCACGTCGAGCAGGAGGTGCAGCTGCGCCAAGGTGGCGGGCGCAGGCGCAGGCTTGGGAGCGGCGTTTTTCGTCAGCACGGCAGGTCTGGGCTGTGGGAACATGTCGCCATGCTCGAAGTTCAAGTTAACTTGAAGTCAAGTCCCCCCGCTCCGTTGAGCATCGGCCAGCTCGCCCAGCGCGCCGGAGTCGCGACCAGCGCATTGCGCTTCTACGAGGCCGAGGGCCTGATCGCCGGCAGCCGCAGCGCCGGCGGGCACCGCCAGTACCCGCGCCACGTGCTGCGCCGCGTGGCCTTCATCCGTGCAGCCCAGGTCGTCGGGCTGAGCCTGCCGCAGATCAAGGCCGCGCTGGCCACCCTGCCGGAGGGACGCACACCGACCAAGGCGGACTGGGCGCGGCTGTCGTCAGGCTGGGCGCCGGTGCTGGACGAACGCATCGCCGCTCTGCAAAGGCTGCGCAACCGGCTGACGGGCTGCATCGGCTGCGGCTGCCTGTCGCTCAAGGCCTGCGCGCTCTACAACCCGGACGACGCGGTCGGCGAGTCTGGGGCCGGGCCACGCCTGCTGGATCGCCCCGGCACGTCATGAATCCCGCAGGCCGACCCGTGCAGAATCCGCCGCACCGGCATGCGCCAGTTCCAGGGAGGAACGAGATGGATCCCAGAGCCAAGGCCTGCACTTTGCTGCTTTGCATGATGCTGGGCGCCTGCGCCAGCCGCCGTCCGGCCGACGCGGACCTGCGCCACATGGTGATCCAGGCCGCACCCGAGGAGACGGCGGCCCCGACGCCGCAGACCAAGGGCGGCGCGGCCGGGTCCAGCGCGCTGAAGGGCGGCGGCGGCGGCCTGGCGGTGGGCGCGCTGATCTGCTCCGTGCTGATTCCCTTCGCCGTGCCCGGCTGCCTCGGCATCGTGGCGCCGGTCACCGTGACGACGGGCGCCGTCAGCAGCGGCGTCATCGGCGGCGCGGTCACGAACAACACGGACCTCGCCCCCTCCGAACTGACGGCCCGGCTGGACACGGCAGCCTCCCAGCAGCAGCTCGTCAGCCGGCTGCAACAGCATGCGCAAGGCGGCCGGGCGGACACCACAGCGGCGCCCGCCTATGCGCTGAGCGTGAAGCTGGCCGACCTGCGCATGGCGCGGGTCAAGGACGGCAGCCCCACGCCGCTGGTGCTGCTGGCGCGGGCGCAGATCCAGGCCGCCGGCAACAGCGCACCGGTCTGGACCAAGGATTACCGCATCATCGGCACCGACAAGCGCCCCGCGGCGGAATGGGCCGCCATGCCCGATGCCAGCCCCATCGAATCACTGCTCGGCCGCCTGGCCGACCGCATCGCCACCGACCTTTCGCCGCGCAAGAGCTGAGGCCCCAGCCAGGCACGAAGCACCCCCGCTGACCCCCTCGCGACAAGGGAACCGCAACTCAAGGCGAAAATCGCGGGGTTAACCCGCAACCTCCATCGCCCATGAGTGCCTTTCACGAAGAGACCGTCCTGACCGTCCACCACTGGACCGACCGCCTGTTCAGCTTCACGACGACGCGCGACCAGGCCCTGCGTTTTTCCAACGGCCACTTCACGATGATCGGCCTCACGACCGAGACGGGCAAGCCGCTGCTGCGGGCCTACAGCATCGTCAGTGCCAACTACGAGGAGAACCTGGAGTTCCTCAGCATCAAGGTGCCGGACGGCCCGCTGACCTCGCGGCTGCAGCACATCAAGCCGGGCGACAAGATCATCGTCGGACGCAAGCCCACCGGCACGCTGCTGATCGACTACCTGCTGCCGGGCAAGAACCTGTACCTGCTGGGCAGCGGCACGGGCCTGGCGCCCTTCATCAGCATCGTGCGCGACCCCGAGACCTATGAGCGATTCGAGAAGGTCATCATCGTGCACGGCGTGCGCGAGGTGGCCGAGCTGGCCTACCACGACCACCTCTCGGTGGACCTGCGCCAGCACGAGTTCCTGGGCGAATATGCCAGCGAGCAACTGCTCTACTACCCGACCGTGACGCGAGAGCCCTACAAGAACATGGGCCGCATCACCGACCTGATCCAGACCGGCAAGCTGCAGGCCGACCTGGGCCTGCCGCCCCTGGACCCGGAGCAAGACCGCATCATGCTGTGTGGCAGCCCCGCGCTGCTGAAGGACATGCAGGAGATGCTGGAGATCCGCAAGTTCAAGGAAGGCAGCACGACGACGCCGGGCGACTACGTCATCGAGCGGGCCTTCGTCGAGAAGTAGTCAGCGTTGCGGCGCCGGCTCGGGCCGCGGCCCGACGGCGTAGCGCCGCGCCAGCGGCGCGCACACCATCAGCTGCAGCTGGTGGAACACCATCAGCGGCAGAACCAACAGGCCCACGGCCTGGCCGGCGAACAGGATCTGGGCCATGGGCACGCCGCTGGCCAGGGTCTTCTTGGAGCCACAGAAGACGATGGTGATCTCGTCCTCGCGCGAAAAACCGAGCCGGCGGCTGATCACGATGAGCAGCGGCATCACGAGCGCCAGCAGCAGCGCGCAGATGCCCAGCAGTGCCAGCAGCGTGCTCGGCGGCAGGTGGCGGTACAGGCCCTGCACAGTGGCTGCACTGAAGGCGCCATAGACCACGAGCAGGATGGTGCCCTGGTCGGACCAGCGGATCGACGCCTTGTGCCTGGCGACCCACGCCCCCGTCCAGCCCTGCAGGGCCTGACCCGCAACGAAGGGCAGCAGCAGCGTGCCGGCGATGCCCTCGAAGGTGTGCCAGGACAGGTGCACCGCCCCGGCCTCGGCGGTCCCGCCCGTCCACTGCGCCATCGCGGCCATCAGCAGCGGCGTCAGTGCCATGCCCAGAATGTTGGAGGTGGACGCGCTGCACATGGCCGCCGCCACATTGCCCCGCGCCACCGACGTGAAGGCAATGGATGACTGCACCGTGGAGGGCAGCGCGCAGATGAAGAGCACGCCCAGGTAGAGCGTCGGCCCCACCAGCGGCTCCAGCCAGGGACGCAGTGCCAGCCCCAGCAGCGGGAACAGCACAAAGGTGGCCGCGAACACGACGGCATGCAGCCGCCAGTGCAGCAGGCCCTCCCACACCGCGCGGCGCGACAGCTTGCTGCCATGCAGGAAGAACAGCAGTGCGACGGCGGCCTGGGTCAGGCCGTCCAGCACCGCCACGCCGCGGCCGTGCACGGGCAGCAGCGCGGCCAGTGCCACGGTGGCAAGCAGCAGGAGGACGAGGTTGTCGGGCAGCCAGGCGGGGCGTTTCATGGCGTCCATTGCACAGGATGGCGCCCAAACCTAGAAATGGATTAATCGGATGGTTTAATCCACCGAATCAATCAATAGCCATGCCAGGCTGCCCACCATGCCCTCCCCTCACGTCACGCTGCGCCAGTTGCGGGTGTTGCTCGCGGTAGCCGAGCACGAAGGGTTCGGCCGAGCCGGCGACAGCATCGGCCTGTCGCAACCCGCCGTCAGCCAGGCCGTCCGCGGGCTGGAGGCCGAACTGGGCCTGAAGCTGCTGGACCGCACGACGCGCGAGGTGGTCCTGACGGCAGCGGGCCAGGCCCTCGTCGGCCCGCTGCGCCGGCTGCTGGGCGAGCTGGATGGCGTGCTGGACGAGGCCCGGGGCTCGGGCGCGGCGGCGCGTGGCATCGTGCGCGTGGCCAGCGCGCCGACCATCTCCGGCGGGCTGATGCCCCAGGTGCTGGCCGCGGCGCGGCAGCGCTTCCCAGACATCCAGGTGCGCCTGGGCGACCAGACCCAGCAACTGGCCGTCGAGGCGGTGCGCAACGGTGAGGTGGATTTCGCGGTGCTCGTCGGCATCGAGGCCGCCGAGCCGGATCTGGAGCAGCAGCCCCTGTTCGACGAGCACTTCGTCCTCGTCTGCCCTGCCGGGCATGAACTGGCCGAGCGGCCACTGCTGATGCTGCCGGACCTGGCGGGGCGACCCCTGGTGCTGCTGGATTACAGCTCGGGCAGCCGCCCGCTGATCGACCGGGCCTTCGCCCGCGCGGGCGTGATGCCGCGGGTGGCCCTCGACGTGGGCCATCCGGCCACGGCCTTTCGCATGGTGCAGGCGGGGTTGGGCGTGTCGGTGCTGCCGGCCCTGTCGCTGCCGCTGCCCGACGCTGCGGCGCTGCGCGCCGTGCCGCTGGAGGCTGCGCTGAGCCGCCAGGTGGTGCTGGCCAGGCGCCGCCAGCGCTCACTGGCACCGGCTGCCCAGCGGCTGTGGGGCCTGATCGCCGCACTGGCGGCCGAGTGGCCTACATCCCCTTGAAGAGGTGGGTGTAGCTGCGGCTGACTTCCAGCTTCTCGCCCAGGCCCTTCACGCCCACCAGCTGGCGGCCGCGGAAGTCGCGCGTGATGCCGTCGATGGCGTGCGCGTTGACCAGCGTGGAGCGGTGGATTTGCCAGAAGAGCTGCGGGTCCAGCTCATCCACCAGCTCCTTGATGGGCTTGCGGATCAGTGCCTCGACCTTGGCGGTCTGCACGCGCGTGTACTTCTCGTCGCTGATGAAGAAGAGCACGTCCTCGACCGGGATCATCTGGATGGCCTGACCGACCGTAGCCTGGATCCACTGCAGGTAGTTGGGTTTGCCACCGCCGCCGCTGACCTGGGCGGACAGCTTGTGCAGCAGCTGCTGCAGCGGCGCCGATGAGGTCTCGACCGCCTCGCTGCCTTCGCGCTGGGCCAGGCGCTTCTTGATGCGCGCCACCGTCAACTGCAGCCGCTCGCGCTCGGCGGGCTTGAGCACGTAGTCGGCCACGCCCTGCTCGAAGGCCTCGACAGCGTACTGGTCGTAGGCGGTGATGAAGACGATCTCGGGCACCAGCCAGTCGTCGTCCTCGGGCAACTGGGCGATCTGGCGGGCGGCGTCCACGCCCGTCAGGCCCGGCATGCGGATGTCGAGGAAGACCAGGTCGGGCTTGTGCTCCTTGGTCAATTCAACGGCCTCCAGGCCGTTCTTGGCCTCGGCCACGATGTCCAACTCAGGCCAGACCTCAGTCAGGCGGCTGCGCAGTTGCTCGCGCATCAGGCGTTCGTCGTCGGCCAGAACGGCGCGTATGGGTGCTGTGCTCATGGCCGCGGATGCTAGATCAGACCGACGCCGATTTGGCGGCGTTGGCGCGGCTGCGGTTGCGCAGCACGACGAAGAGCAGCAGGCCCAGCAGGATCAGCGGCGAACCGAGCACGGCGCCAACGCCCAGCAGGCTGGCGACGACCAGGGCCAGGACACCGCCGACGATGAGCAGCGGCAGCGCCACGCCCAGCAGCAGCACCAGGGGCAGCACGATGACGCAGACGACGCCGGCGACGAACAGACCGATGCTGGCACCCAGCCAGTCCCCGATGCCGCCACCGCCGAAGAAGAACTCGCCGTCGTCCAGCACGATGTGCATGTCCGGGCCACCATGGTGATGCAGCAGCGCGAAGCCGCCGAACATCGCCATCAGGACCATCAGCGCGGTGCCAATGAACAGGATCTTGAACAGGGTCTTCATGCTGCGACTCCTTCTTCGTTGCGGCTGCGGTAAGGCACGGTGATCGTGACGACCGTGCCACTGGGATGGTTCTCGGTGACGGTGACGCTGGCCTTGCTGCCGTGCAGCAGCTGCAGGCGCTCGCGGATGTTGGCCAGGCCCACGCCGGTGCCGGAGGTGGCTGCGCGGCCGAAGCCCAGGCCGGTATCGGCCACCGTGACGGCCAGCTTGCCGTGCACGATCTCGGCCTTGACCTTGAGCGTGCCGCCCTCGGCCTTGGGCTCCAGGCCATGCTTGATGGCGTTCTCGACCAGGCCTTGAATCATCATGGGCGGGAATTCGGCGGACATCAGGCCCTCGGGCACGTCGATCTCGGTCTGCAGCCGCTCTTCCATGCGCATCTTCAGGATCTCGAGGTAGGGCCGGATGACGGCCAGCTCTCGGCCCAGATCGCGCACGGCGCCGTTGGCATTGGCTTCGCGCATGGTGGGCATGGAAGCGCGCAGCAGGGCGATGAGGTTCTTCTGCATCTGGCTGGCGCGCGGCGGGTCGACCTCGATCAGGTGGTCGATGCTGGCCAGCGTATTGAACAGGAAGTGCGGCTCGACCTGGGCCTGCATGGCAGCCATGCGGGCCTCGACGACCTGGCGCTTGAGGGCCTCACTCTCCGCGTTCTCGGCAGCCTGGGCGGCCTTGACCTCGGCCTGGATACGGCCCTTGTACATGGCCTTGATCACGGCCGAGGCCAGGATCCACAGGATGGCCAGGTCGACCAGAGAGTCGCCGGCATACACGACGGTGACACGCCTGCGGCCCTGGGCATCGCGGGCCTCGTCGACAGCCTCCTGCAGGGCGACCTGGGCGTCTGCGGCGGCTTGCTGCGCCTGCTTGACCTCCTCGGCCTCCTGCTTGAGCTGACTGAGCTGCTCCTTGGCCTGCTCGACCGCGGCACGGACGTCCTCGGGACGGGCGCTCTTGGGAAACTCGATGGAGATGCCAGGGCTGGCGTCGGCCTGGACTTCGCCCTCCTCGCCCTCGGCGGCACTGGCGGCACTGGCGCCGGAAGAGGCGGGCCGCACGGGCTGGATGCGCAGGCCACGCTCGTCGATCTTGACCTCGTAGTGCAGGCCCTTGTCGCTGCCGCCCTTCGCCGCGGCCTTCTCGGCTGCCTTCTCGGCGGCCTTGCGGGCTAGGTCGGCCGCCTTCTTGGCCTCGACCTCCAGCTTGGCCTGACGGCGCGCGGCGCTGCGGTCAGGCTGCTCGACCTGCTCGCTGACGCGCCAGGTGAAAGGGGGCAGGTTCTTCAGCACGTTGACGCCGATCAGCAGCGCCAGCGACAGCAGCACGAAGCGCTTCCAGCTGATGCCGACCAGCCAGCCGGCGTAAATGTGGAAGTAGCGAACCACCGTCGAGGAAAAGCGCTGCCAGCGCTCGATCCAGAGCTTTTGCTGGGGGCTGGGGGTGAAGGAGGTACTCATGGCTGGGAATCGTCGTTGGGAGCCACTGTACGCAAGCGTTTTGCGCGGCGTGGGGCCCAAGCGACGCTCCGCCCTGCCCGGGGGACGAACTGCACCGGCATGCGACAGGCCGTGGGGACGGATGCAGCACACGGGGCCGCCCTCATCGGCAGCCCCCTGGCCACTCCCATCTGCATGCGGGCGCGTCCCGGCGCGCACCGGCCGGTTCGGGCGGTTCGGGCGGTTCGGGCGTCCGCGCCATGCCGAAGTTCGCCTGACAGCCCTGGGCTGCGCCGACCCGCGCCCGGCTGCCCCTGGGACGGGCCACAGGCTTCGGCGCTGGCAGGTGGACGCCCCTGTGCCCGCAGGCGTGCGCCCAGGCGGACGCACCAAAGACAAGGCCCGCCATGGGGCGGGCCTTGTGGGGGGAGGGTGCAGTGCTTAAGGCTGCTTGATGGCCTCGACCTGGATCAGCAGGCGCACGGCGTCGGGAATGGCCGGCACACCGTAGCTCACGCCCCACTGGCTGCGCTGGATGGTGGTCTCGAAGTCGCCACCGCAGACCTCGCGCTTCAGGCGCGGCTGCTCGTAGCAGTTGAAGCTGGTGGCCGTCAGCGTGACGGGGTTGGTCTTGTCGCGCAGCGTCAGCATGCCGGACACGCTGGCGACCTTGTCGCCGTTGAAGACGAACTTGTCACCGACGAACTTGGCCGTCGGGAACTGCTCCACGGCGAAGAAGTCGTTGCCCTTCAGGTGGCCGTCGAACGGGCCGATGCCGGTAGAGATGGAGCTCATGTCCAGCGTGAGCTCGACCTTGCCGGTCTTGGCAGCCTTGTCCAGCGTGACGGTGCCTTCCTTCTTGTCCCAGCGGCCGCGGTTGGTGCTGGTGCCGAAGTGCTTGGCCTCGAAGAACACCTGGGTGTGGGTGGGATCGATGGCGTAGGTGCCACTCTGGGCCTGGGCGGCGCCGGCGGCGGCCAGCAGGGCGGTGAGGAACAGGGCTTTCTTCATCGGGGGGTCTCCGAGGGTGGGTTGGATGCGATTACAGGCCGCTGAAGGCCAGCTTGAACTTGACGGTGACGTCGTTGGCGACCATGGAGGTGTCGGCCCATTCGCCGTCGCCGATCTTGAAATCCAGGCGCTTGATGACCACGCTGCCGGAGGCGACGCCCGAGGCCAGCGTGATCGGCACGACGACGTCACGGCTGGCTCCCTTGATGGTCAGCTTGCCCGCCACGTCGTATTTGCTGGGTCCGGTGGGCTTGATGCCGCTGGACACGAACGTGGCCTTGCCGTTGCGCTTGGTGTCGAACCACGGCGTGCCGGCCAGTTCCTTGTCAAAGCTGGGGTCGCCGAGGGATACGCTGCCCAGGTCCACGGTGAAGGCGATCTTGCCGGCCTCGGGCTTCTTGACGTCGAAGTCCAGCTGAGCCTCGAACTTCCGGAACTTGCCGTCGACCGGTACGCCCATCTGCTTGAAGGTGAAGCCGAGGTCGCTTTTCTCCGGCTGCAGCGTGGCGGCCTGGGTGGGCAGGATGGCCGCGGCGAGCAGCAGGGCGGCGAACAGTTTCGTCATGGCGGAAAGTCCTTGATCAGGAGCGGCGCAGGGACATGCGGGCCATCAGGCCGTCGCGGTCGATGAGTTGATGCTTGAGCGCGCCGGCCACATGGGCCAGCACCAGCGCGGCCAGGCCATACGCCAGCCAGCCGTGGACCTCTTCCAACAGCTTGCCGAGGTCCGGGTCCTTGGGCACGAAGTCGGGCAGCGGCAGCACGCCGAACCAGACGATGGGGACGCCCTTGGCCGAACTCATCGCCCAGCCGGTCAGCGGCACGGCGAAGAACGCGGCATAGAGCAGGCCATGGGTGACGTGCGCGACGCCCGCCTGCCAGGCCGGCATGGGTGCGTCGGCGGGTGGACGGTGCGTCAGGCGCCACAGCAGCCGCAGCGCGGACAGCGCCAAGATGGTCATACCGGCCCATTTATGCCAGTTGAAAAGCTTGAGCCGCGTCGGAGAGAACGGCAGGTCGGCCATGTACACGCCCATGCAGAAAGCGCCGACGATGGCCAGCGCGAGCAGCCAGTGCAGCACGATGGCAACGGGGGTATAGCGGGCGGGGCTCGTCATGGGCATGCAGTGTGTTCCCGAAGGACCGGGGTTCGGTTCATCGGCCTTGTCGCCAATATTCAGCGATTTTGAACACTGCCGCCCCTCTGGGGTCAATCCGGTTCAGCGGGCAGCCTTTTTCAGCCCCACCATGAAGACCCCGCCCAGCACCAAGCCGGTGCCCACGGCGATCCACCCGTTCATCGGCTCGCCGAGGAGAAAGTAGCTCATCAAGATGGTGCTCATCGGGCCCACCATGCCAACCTGCGCCGCCAGCGGCGCCCCGACGCGGGCAATGGCCAGCATGACCATCAGCACGGGTGCCACCGTGCAGGCGGTGGCGTTCAGCAGCGACAGCCACAGCACCGGCTCGCTGACCCAGGCCTCCTCCAGCGGCCGCAGCAGGAGGAACTGGGCGATGCACAGCACGCAGGCGACGCTGCTGGCCAGGCCGGTCAGCCGCAGCGCCCCCAGGCGCTGCACGACCCTGCCGCTGAGCGCCAGGTAGATCGCATAGCTGACCGCACTGCCGAACACCAGCGCCGCGCCCAACGCCGTGGCGCTGCCTTCGAAATGCAGCTCGTGGGCGAACACGGCGACGACGCCGGCATAGCTGATCGCCAGCGCCAGCACCTGCCGCCCCTGCAACCGGTGGTGGAAGAACACGACCGACAGCAGCAGCACCAGCGTCGGGTTCAGGTACAGGATCAGCCGCTCCAGGCTCGCCGAGATGTAGGCCAGGCCCGCGAAGTCGAGGTAGCTGGCGAGGTAGTAGCCGGTGAAGCCCAGCACCACGATGTCGCGCCAGTCGCGCGCCGTGAGCGGGGGCCGGCCCCGGCCGGCCCACCAGGCCAGCAGCAGGAACAGCGGGAAGGCCAGCAGCATGCGCCACATCAGCAGCGTGACGGCGTCGACGCCGTGGCGGTAGGCCAGCTTGACGATGATGGCCTTGCCCGAGAAGCCGATGGCACCCAGCATGGCCAGCAGAAGGCCGGACCATTTTGGCTTGACGACGGGGGCGGCGAAGGACGTGGCGGCCATGGTGCCCATGGTGCCTTCACTTCGCGGCGTGCGGGCTTTCCCCGTCGTCGACGCCCGCTTCGCCGAAATCAGCGGGCCGCGCGGCGGCGGACGGCCAGCGCACCGGCACCCGCGACCAGCAGCAGGGCCAGCGAGCCGGGCTCGGGCAGCCGCTGACCGGTGGCGGTCGCGCTGAGCTTGAGGCTGAGGATCTCGAAGTCCTCCACGGCCGGCGCGCCCTGCTGGTCGTCGATCAGGCGCACGCGGCGCTCGCCAGCCCAATCCGACAGGTCGAGGTCGGTGGGCAGGGCCAGGCCGTTCAGCGCCGTCTTGGTGTAGTCGAACAGCATCACGAACATGCCGGAGAAGATGATGTGCAACGCATCTTCCGAGCAGACGTCACAGGCGGGGTCGAGGTCCATGACGTTCCAGGTCAGGCCGTTGGCGACGATGGTGCGGCCGTCGAGCGCCCCGCCGGTGACCTGGCCCGTCAGGAACCCCCCACCCGCGTAGCTCTGGGCCAGGACAACGTTGCCCAGACCGAAGACGGTGGGCGAGCTGGGGGCGGTGGTCTCCCAGCCGAAGCGACCCTGAACCGTGGCGCCGTTGCTGGCCT
>DASWWC010000090.1:0-2879 GCA_036401055.1 Roseateles sp. | reverse complement strand
AGGCCTTGATGCCGCAGCACGTCCAGCATGGGCCTGCCGGCGGTGCCGCCGGGCTCGCCGTCGTCGTTGGCCGCGGAGTGGCCGCCGGCCAGCAGCGCCCAGCACACATGAGCGGCGCCCGGGTGCTCGGCGCGCAGCGCGGCCACGCGGGTCAGCGCCGCCGCGCGGTCCGCGCAGGGCTCCACGCGGCCGAGGAAGCGGCTCTTCTTGACGATCAGTTCATGCTGCACGGGCGCAGCCAGGGTGAGAGACATGGCGGGATTGTCCGCGGCGCCCGAACTTCCCCGGCCGTCGGGCGCCGCTGCAGCTGATCCCGCCGGCCGCGCAGTTGGTCGGCGCGCGCGCGACGGCGCCAGCATGGCCCGGAAGAATCCGCGTCGCATCGCAACTCCGTCCAGAGGCCGCCTTGTCCACTATGAGCGCTCGCCAACCCGCCTCGGCCGCTGCAGGCCTGTGGTTCCTCGTCGCCGCCACCGGGTTGGCCATCTTTGCGAGCTACATCGCCGTGTCCTATGGCGTCGCGGCGCTGGGCGGCAGGCCCGGCCAGTCCAAATGGGTGGCCGGCGATGGCCTGGGCAATGCGATGCTGAGCCTGCATCTGCTGCTGGCGCTGCTGATGACGGCGGGCGGCGTGCTGCAGCTGATCCCGGCGCTGCGGCGGCGCCTGCCGGCCGTGCACCGCGGCGTGGGCCGCGTCTTCATGATGGGCGCGCTGCTGGGCAGCGGCAGCGGGCTGTACCTGCTGTGGGTGCGCGGCACCGTGGGCGACCTGAGCCAGCACCTGGGCATGAGCCTGAATGCCCTGCTCATCATCGGCTTCGCGCTGCTGGCCTGGCGCGCGGCGCGCGTGCGCGACTTCGCCACGCACCGGCGCTGGGCGCTGCGCCTCTTTCTCGCGGCGAACGGCGTGTGGTTCTTCCGTGTGGGGTTGATGCTGTGGCTGATGGTGTTTCGCCGGCCGGTCGGGTTCGACCCCGCCAGCTTCACCGGCCCCTTCCTGACCGTGCTGGCCTTCGCGCAGTTCCTGCTGCCGCTGGCCGTGCTGGAGATCTACCTGCGCTCGCGCGGCTGGGCCGTGGCGGTCTTGCTGGGCATTGCCAGCCTGGCGACGGCGGGTGGCGTTCTCGGCGCGACGATGGGGATGTGGCTGCCGCGCTTGTGAACCTGCGGCGGGCGCGGCCCTGGCTGCGACAATTCGCGTCCCATGCTGAAGTTCGACCTCCTCAAGACCGAAGGCCGCGCCCGCCGCGGCACGCTCACGCTCAACCACGGCGTCGTGCAGACGCCCATCTTCATGCCCGTGGGCACCTACGGCACGGTCAAGGGCGTCACGCCGCGTTCGCTCAACGAGATGGGCGCGCAGATCATCCTGGGCAACACCTTCCACCTGTGGATGCGGCCGGGCCTGGACGTGGTCAAGCAGTTCGGCGGCCTGCACCGCTTCGAGAGCTGGACCAAGCCCATCCTGACCGACTCCGGCGGCTTCCAGGTCTGGTCGCTGGGCGCCATGCGCAAGATCAGCGAGGAAGGCGTCAAGTTCGCGTCGCCGGTCAACGGCGACAAACTGCTGCTGACGCCCGAGGTCAGCATGCAGATCCAGACGACGCTGAACTCCGACATCGTCATGCAGTTCGACGAGTGCACGCCCTACGAGAGCAAGGGCGTGCTGACGACCGAGCGCGAGGCGAAACAGTCGATGGAGCTGAGCCTGCGCTGGGCCAAGCGCTGCATCGCCGAGTTCGACCGGCTGGAGAACCCCAACGCGCTGTTCGGCATCGTGCAGGGTGGCATGTACACCAACCTGCGCGACGCGTCGCTGGCGGGCCTGGCCGAACTGGACCTGCCGGGCTATGCCATCGGTGGCCTGTCCGTGGGCGAGCCCAAGGCGGAGATGCAGCGCGTCCTGGAACACACGGGCCACCAGCTGCCGGCCAACAAGCCGCGCTACCTGATGGGCGTGGGCACGCCGGAAGACCTGGTGGAAGGCGTCAGCCAGGGCATCGACATGTTCGACTGCGTGATGCCCACCCGCAACGCGCGCAACGGCCATCTGTTCACGCGCTTCGGCGACCTGCGGCTGCGCAACGCGCGCTACAAGGCGGACGAGAAGCCGGTGGACGAGACTTGTGCCTGCGAATGCTGCACGGGATTCAGCCGTGCCTACCTGCACCATCTGGACCGCTGCGGCGAGATGCTGGGCCCCATGTTGACCAGTGTGCACAACCTGCACTACTACTTGAACCTGATGCAGGAGATCCGCGACGCGCTGGATGCGGGTCGCTTCGAGGCCTGGCGGGCGCAGTTCCATGCGGATCGGGCGCGCGGCATCTAGGGCTTGTTGATGGCCGCGACGGCCCCAACATGACGGCATGCTGAGACTGCTGCTCGCCCCGTTGCGCTGGCTTCTCCGGGTCGTCCTTGCGCTGCTCATCCTCTTTGAGGAATGGGGCTGGGAGCCGCTGCGGCGCGTATTCGCGCTGATCGCGAAGCTGCCGGTGATCCGGCAGGTCGAGACCCTGCTCAAGCGCCTGCCACCGCGCTGGGCCTTCGTCGTGCTGGTGCTGCCCAGCCTGCTCATCTTGCCCATCAAGCTGCTGGCCGTTTGGCTCGTGGCCAGCGGACGCGTGGCGCTGGGCGTTGGCGTCATCGTCGCGGCCAAGGTGGGCGGCACTGCCTTGCTGGCCTGGCTGTTCCAGCTGATCCAGCCAGCGCTGATGCAACTGGCTTGGTTCGCCCGCCTCTATGGACGCTGGACGGCCTGGAAGGCCGAGCTGCTGGCCTGGGTGCGCGCCAGCGGCGTGTGGCGCGCGGCGCGGGCCATCAAGCTGCGCGTGAAGCGCCTTTTCAGGCGCGCACGAGCGGCGCCGCCCCAGCCCTGA
>DASWWC010000089.1:0-14646 GCA_036401055.1 Roseateles sp. | reverse complement strand
CAGCGCCGCCAGCGTGGGCACGCGGCCTGCCGGCAGGCCCAGCAGCTCGCAGGCCGGGTCGGACAGCACCAGCGCGCCGCTGCCGGCCTCCCATTCCCAGGCGCCCACGCCGGCCAGCCGGCTGCTGCGCTCCAGGAAGCGCGCGTTCTGGGCCAGGGCCTGCGCAAGCACCGCCCCACCCGCCAGGGTGCAGTCGCGCTCGGGCGCGCCCGTTCGCAGCGTTTCGGTCATCAAGGGCTCCAGGCAAGGGACGGGCAAGCTTGATGCGGGGCCTGCCGACCCCTTGTAGGACAGAACGCCGTCTGCCCTTTGTTACAGCGCCGCGGCCAACCGCGGGGCCCGGCATCGCGTTCAATGACGGCAAGGCGGCCCGGCCGCCACGACTGGAGACTTCCATGAACGCAATGCACTCCTCCCTGTCCCGCTGGCTGGCACCGCTGGTGCTGGGCCTGGCCGCCGTGTCGACCGCCCAGGCCGGCGATGTCGGCGTGTCCATCGGCTTCAGCCAGCCCGGCCTCTACGGCCGCGTGGACATCGGTCGCTACCCGCAGCCGGTGCTGATCGCGCCGCAGCCGGTCTACGTGGGCCGGCCGGTCTACCGGGACCCGGTCTACCTGTGGGTGCCGCCGGCGCACCGCACGAACTGGCGCCGCTATTGCAGCAACTACGGCGCCTGCGGCCACCCGGTCTACTTCGTGGAGGACCGCTGGTATCGCCACAACGTCGTCGTGCACCGCGCACCGCCGCCCCCGCCGCACTGGCATGACCGCCATGAACACCGCCACGACCATGACCGCGGCCGTGGGCGGGGCCATGACCGCCACCACGACCGCCACGGCCACCGCGACTGAGCGTCAGCGCGCCACGCGCAGCAGCCTGCCGCTGTCGGTCAGCAGCAGCAACGCGCCGTCGGCGGCCGGCCTGACGGCGCGTATGCGTTCACCGAGGTTGTCGAACAGGCGCTCGCGGCTGGCGACGGTGTCGCCCACCAGCGTCAGCCGCCACAGCGCCTGCCCGGCCAGCGCGCCGACGAACAGGTTGCCCTGCCACTCCGGGAACATCGCACCGCTGTAGAAGGCCATGCCGGCCGGCGCGATGGAGGTGGGCACCCAGGTGGTCAGCGGCTCGACGAAGCGCGGCGCATGCGTGCCGCCGCCGATGGCGCAGGCGGTGCCCACCGGGTCGCCGTAGTTGCAGCCATAGCTGACCAGCGGCCAGCCGTGGTTGCCGCCGGCCCGCGCGATGTTGATCTCGTCGCCGCCCTGCGAGCCGTGCTCGCTGACCCACAGCTCGCCGGTGACCGGGTGCAGCGCCGCGCCCTGCGGATTGCGGTGCCCCATGCTCCACAGGCCGGGCCGCGCGCCGGCACCGAAGGCCGGGTTGTCGGCCGGGAGGCTGCCGTCGCGGTTCACGCGCACCACCTTGCCCAGCGTCTGCGCGACGTCCTGCGCCGGGCTGCCCAGCTGGCGTTCGCCCAGCGTGATGAACAGCGTCTTGTCGCGCGCGAACACCAGCCGCGAGCCGTAGTGGCCGCTGCCCGCCACCTTGGGCGCCTGGCGGAAGATGACTGTCAGGCCCAGCAGCGCATTGCCCGACAGCTGCGCCCGCGCGACCGCCGTGCCGGACTTGCCCGCCTCGGCACCGCTGCCGGGCTCGGAGTAGCTCAGGTAAATGGTCGCGTTGGTCGCGAAGTCGGGGTCCAGCGCCACGTCCAGCAGACCGCCCTGGCCGGCGCTGTCCACCGTGGGCGTGCCGCTGATGGTCTGGCGGCTGGCGAAATCCGCGCCCACGCGCACCAGGCTGCCGCGGCGCTGCGTGACCAGCCAGTTGCCGTCGGGCAGCGCGGCCAGGCCCCAGGGGTTGTCCAACTGCACCGGCTGGGCCGTGGCGCGAGGCGCGGTTGCTGGCGCGGGCGCGGGGGCTGGGGCCGGCGCAGGTGCGGGCGGCGCGGCATCACCGCTGCCACCGCCACCGCCGCAACCCGCCAGCAAGGCCAGGCTCAGGCACCAGACGCGAGACGGGTAAGGCAGGGGAGGCAAGCGCATGCGGGGCGTCCTGACGTGGCGGCCCTGCAATATGGCGCAACGGCCGCCGCCGCGGCGTAAGCAAATCTTGCCGTCAGCGCTTGGGCAGCGGGTAGGTGGCCAGGCTGGCGTAGCCCTTCCTCGACACGGCCTGCACGCCGAACACCACGTTGTCCTTGCTGACCGGCAGCGTCGCCCGCGTGGTCTGGCCCACGTCCTTGGACTGCTGCCAGGTGGCCGAGTCGGTGTCGCGCCAGACGATGCGGTAGCCAGCCACCTCGGGGTCGTCGCTGGGCTGCCACTCCAGCGTGGAGTCATTGGTCAGGCCGCTGGCCTCCAGCCGCACGCCCTTGACCGGCGCCGGCGCCCAGGCCAGCGTCGCCAGGCCCGCGAGATTGGCGCGGCTCACATCCGCCACGTAGCCGAAGTCGACGAACTCGGGCAGGTCGCCGTAGACGACGCCGTTCTCGCAAGGCAGCGCCGGGCCGCCCCAAGCTGCCTTGACCCCCTCGGGGGGCGGACGACGGGAACCGTCGGCCTGGGGGCACTCAACTCTCGGGTTCTGGTGCTGGTGCGCGAAGTTCTCGAAGGGCTCGGTGAAGCGCACGGCCGCATAGCCGCGCTCCAGGAAGGGGAGGTGGTCGCCGCCGCGCAGGTAGCGGTCGCGGCGCTGGATCAGCTGCACGGTGAAGCCGGGCATCGCGCCTTCCGCCGCCGCCTTCAGGTGGCGGCCCAGCTGGTGCGTGGGCAGGTCCTCGTTGGCGCCGGCCTGCAGCAGCGGCAGCAGCTCGGCCTGCATCGCGGCGAAGGCCTTCTGGTCGGCCGGCGTGGCGGGGCGGTTGGCCTGCGCCTGCAGCAGCAGCCGCACCAGCGGGTCCAGGCCATCGGCGAACAATCGCATGCGCCTGGCGTCGTGCTGCCCGGCGTCGCCGCGCGAGCTGCCGACGATGTCGTTGGTGATCATGGCCTCCACGTTCAGGCCCTCGGCGCGCGCGTCGCGCGCCCACTGCGCCGCGCCCAGCAGGCCCTGCTCCTCGCCGGGCACGGCCATGAAGACCAGCGTCGCGTCGAACTGGCGCGTCGCCATCACGCAGGCCAGCTCCATGACGGCGGCGGTGCCGGAGGCGTCGTCGTTGGCGCCGGGCGCCTCGCCCAGCGAGTCCATCACGTCGTTGTTGCGCGAGTCGTAGTGGCCGCTGACGACCAGGTAGCGCCCCTTGCTGGCACCGCGGCCCGGCAGCGTCGCGACGATGTTGACCAGCTCGGTGGGCTGCGGCACACGCGCGCCGGCGGGCTCGATGAAGCTCTGCTCCTCGACCTTCAACCGGCTGCCGGGCGCCTTGGCGCAGGCCTGCAGCTCGCTCCTGATCCAGCGCCTGGCGGCGCCGATGCCACGGGTGTCGGACGCGATGTCTGACAGCGTGTGGCGCGTGCCGAAGCTGACCAGCTTGCGGATGCGCGCCTCGATGCGCGCGGGGCTGACCTCGGCCAGCATGGCCTGGAGGTCGTCGGCCGGAGTTTGGGCCTGGGCCGAGACGGCCAGCAGGGCGAAGGCGAGAGCGCTGAGTCGGGCGTGCATGAAAAGATTCTGCCCTTGCCGGCCCGGCCCGCTTCTTCTACGCTGGATCACCCCGCACGAGGAGAGTCCGATGAGCCTGGATTCACGAGTGAGCACGATCCGCACGGTCGCGCTGGTCGGCCCGGCCGCGGCCGGCAAGACGCTGTTGCTGGACGCGCTGCTGGCGCATGCCGGTGCCATCCCGCAGGCCGGCAGCATCGAGCGCGGCAGCACGGTCTCGGACCACGACCCGCTGGAAAGACGGCTGGGGCATTCGCTGCAATCCAGCCTCGCGCACTTCACGCACGGCGGCATCCGCGTGCACGCCATCGACACGCCCGGGGCGCCGGACTTCGTCGGCCAGGCGCTGCCTGCGCTGGAGGCAGCGGACACGGCCATCGTCGTCATCAACGCGCAGAACGGCATCGAGCTGATGGCGCAGCGCCTGCTGACGGCCGCCGGCGAGCGTGGCCTCGCGCGGCTCATCGTCGTCAACAAGATCGACGCGCCGGAGCTGGACCTGCCGGGGCTGCTCGCGCAGATCCGCGAGGTGTTCGGCAAGGAGTGCCTGCCGCTGAACCTGCCCGCCGACGGCAGCCGGCGCGTGGCGGACTGCTTCTTCGCGGCCTCCGGAGAGGCCGATTTTTCGTCGGTGGCCGACGCGCATCGCGCGCTGGTGGAGCAGGTGGTCGAGGTCGATGCCGCCTTCGTCGACCGCTACCTGACCGATGGCGACGTCGACCCCAAGGAGCTGCACGCACCGCTGGAGCAGGCGCTGCGCGAGGGCCATCTGATTCCGGTGTGCTTCTGCTCGGCCAGGACCGGGGCCGGCGTGGGCGAGTTGCTGAACGCCATCGAGGCGCTGATGCCCAATCCGGCCGAAGGCAATCCGCCGCCCTTCCTCGAAGGCAAGGGCGCCGAGCCCGTGCCCTACCCCGCCACGCCGGACCCGGCCGCCCACGTGCTGGCCCACGTGTTCAAGATCGTGGCCGACCCGTATCTCGGCAAGATGGGCGTCATGCGCGTGCACCAGGGCCGCGTCGCCAAGGGCGGCCTGCTGTTCGTGGGCCATGCGCGCAAGCCCATCCGCGTGGGCCATCTGTTCATGCTGCAGGGAAGCAAGCACGTGGACGTGGACGAGGCGCTGCCGGGCGACCTGTGCGCCGTCGCCAAGGTCGACGACATCGCCTTCGACGCGGTGCTGCATGACGCGCAGGAGGACGAGCACATCTTTCTGAAGCCGCTGGAATTCCCGACGCCGGTGCACGGCCTGGCCATCAGCCCGGCGCGGCGCGGCGACGAGCAGAAGCTGTGGGAGGTGCTGGCCCGGCTGGTGGATGAGGACCCCTGCCTGCGCATCGAGCAGGCCGGCCATGATGGAACTTCCGGGCACCAGCCCCTGGTCTACGGCCTGGGCGAGCTGCACCTGCGCTTGCTGCTGGAGCGCGTGCGCGAGCTGTACAAGGGCGAGGTCGTCACCGAGCCGCCGCGCATCGCCTACCGCGAGACTGTTTCTCTAGCCGCCGAGGGCCACTACCGCCACAAGAAGCAGAGCGGTGGCGCAGGCCAGTTCGGCGAGGTCTACCTGCGCATCGAGCCGCTGGCGCGCGGTGCGGGCTTCGAGTTCGTCGACGCGGTCAAGGGCGGCACCATTCCGGGCCAGTTCATGCCGGCCGTCGAGAAGGGCGTGCGCTCGGCGCTGGCCAGCGGCGTGATCGCCGGCTACCCGCTGGTGGACCTGCGCGTCATCGTCTACGACGGCAAGCACCATTCGGTGGACAGCAAGGAGATCGCCTTCGTCACCGCGGGCCGGCGCGCGCTGATGGAGGCGGTGCGCGAGGCCCGGCCGCTGGTGCTGGAGCCCATCGTGCAGGTGGAGATCACGGCGCCGGACGCCAGCATCGGCGACATCACCGGCGACCTGGCCTCGCGCCGCGGCCAGGTCAACGGCACGCGCGCGGCCGTGCCGGGCAGCCTCATCGTGCAGGGCCTGGCGCCGCTGGCCGAGCTGGCTAGCTACCAGACGCGGCTGAACGCGATGACGGCCGGCCAGGGCCGCTACACGCTGCTGCTATCCCACTACGAGGCCGTACCGCCCAACACGCAGGCCGCGCTGGTGGGCGCCTACAAGGCAGGCGACGAAGGCGACTGAGCCGCCGCCCGGGGGCGCCGGTGCTGGTGAAGGCTCATTTATCATCACGCCCCATGCCCAGCGCCCCCCGCGACGTCGCGCAGATCCGAATGGACAACGCGATGCGGCTGTTCGAAGAGTTCGTCAGCGCCACCGTCAAACACCCCGATGCCGCCACCCTGCGTGGCCTGGAGCGGCGCTTTGCCGAGCGGCTGCAGATCCAGCCCAGCTACTGGAGCCAGATCAAGGGCCGCTCGCGCCAGATCGGCGAACGCCTCGCGCGCCAGTTCGAGCAGCTGTGCCACAAGCCGCCAGGCTGGATGGACCTGGACCCGCTCGAGACGGCCGCCGGGCCGCCCCAAGGCCGGCTCGAGCCGATGTCCATGACGGGCAGCCCCGGCATGGATCGGCGCCCCCTCGGGGGGTCGGCTGCGTACTCGCAGACGGGGGGCGAAAGTAGCGCCAGCATGCCGCAGGACGACGACGAGCGCTTCATCGTCGGGCTGGTGCTGACCTACTACCGCCGCCACCCGCAGCGAGCCCGCACGCGGCTGCTGGACCTGCTGGGCGAGGTGCTGACGCCGGCGCAGGCCGCAGCGCCGCGTGCCGCGCCCAAGCCGGCCGCGCCCAGTCCACAGGCCGAACTGGACGAGTGGCGCAAGCTGCAATCCGGCATCGCACCGCTGAAGCCCAAGAAGCGCTGAGCGCCACGCCGCGCAGATCGATCTGCGCATCCGTCATTGGACGACCCGCGCCCTCCACGTTAGGGGTGTGGGATAAAAACCGCTTGCGCAAGAGAAACGTTTGTTTATCATTTGCGCAAGTTGTGATGCAGCAGTCCTCGGCATCACGGCGAGGTCGCACAGCCCCCAAGCCCTGACCTGCCCGGCCCGCCTGCCTCGAGCGCAGGCCCCGGGCGCCCCTTCCACCGTCGCAAAAGCCAGACCCGTCCGGGTCGAGCCGCTGCATTGCCCGCCGCGCCCGCGCGGCCCCCACCGGAGCACGCCATGCCCCAATTCACCTCTCCGCGCCCCATGAAGCTGAACCTGCGCAAGCCGCGCAATCCGCTGGTCGCGCCGGCGCTCAAACGCCAGGCCGGCCGACACCAGAGCGCCACCGACGCCCATGCGCTGCGCCAGCAGGCCCGCCTGGAACTGCGCCGCCTGCTGCGCGACCGCTTCCCCGACGACAGCCCCTGAAACGACCGCGCCGCCGGCCCACCTCATCCATGTCATGAGGGCCTGCGCCGCCTAGGAGACCCTCATGAGATTGATCGAGTTGCGCGGCCCCGACGCCGCCGAAACCCACGCCGCCTGGGCCCGCCGCTGGGTCCGCCTCAAGCGCGCGGCCCGCGCGATCCGGCTGGTGTTCTCGCCCGCCTACCGCCAGCGCCGCCGCGCCCGCAGCCAGCTGGAGTTCTACGCCGAAGCCGGCGCGCCGGAGGGCGCGCTCTACGTCGACGGTCAGTTGGTCGCCCAGCTGGACGGCATCAAGCGCCTGTAACTGGCGTGCAAATAGGGGTCGCATGGACGGACCATGCGGCCCCGACACGGCCTAGCATCGGGGCATGTCCGACCGCCTGCGCCTGACCAAGCCGTTGCCCTCGCTGGAGGCCTGGGTGCAGGCGTTCGCGCGCGCCGAGATTCCGGTGCTGGCCGACACGGCCGAGGCGCTGGAGCTGATGCGCGCCACCGAGGACGACGTGGACGCCCACGGCCTGGGCGAAATGATCGCCACCGACCCGCTGATGTCGCTGAAGGTCATGGCCCACGCCAGCGAGCTGCGACGCGGCCGGCTGACCGCCGCCCCGGAGACGGTGACGGCGGCCCTGGTGCTGATGGGCATCACGCCCTTCTTCCGCACCTTCGGGCCGCAGCCCACGCTGGACGCCGTGCTGGCAGGCCACGACGAGGCCTTGATGGGCCTGTCGCGGGTGATGCAGCGCGCCGAGCGGGCCTCGCGCTATGCGCTGGGCTTCGCCGCCCACCGCGCCGACCCCGACGCCGCCGTCATCCACAGTGCCGCGCTGCTGCACGACTTTGCCGAGATGCTGCTGTGGGTGCATGCGCCCACGCTGGCGCTGCAGATCGCCGCGCTGCAGGACGCCGACCGCCACCTGCGCAGCGCCGCGGCCCAGCGCCAGGTGCTGGGCATCGTGCTGGCCGACCTGGAGCAGGCGCTGATGAAGCACTGGCATTTGCCGGAGCTGCTGACCCGCATCACCGGCGACAAGCACGAGCACGACCCGCAGGTGCGCTGCGTGCAGCTGGCCGTTCGCGTGGCGCGCCACACGGCGCGGGGCTGGGACGACGCCGGCGTGCCGGACGACCTGCACGACATCGCGGTGCTGCTGAACCTCAGCGAAGCGCACACGCTGAAGCTGCTGCACGAGTTCGACTGAGCCGCGCGCCCCTCACACCGGCACGGCCGTCGTGTTCTTCAGCCGCTCCAGCACGAAGCTGGTCTTGCAGTCCTGCACGCTGGGGTGCATCAGCAGCGTGTCGCTGATGAAACGGGCGTAGTGCTGCATGTCCTGCACCAGCACGCGCAGCAGGTAGTCCATCTCTCCGGTCAGCGCGGCGCATTCCACCACCTCGGGCCAGGTCTGCACGGCGGCGCGGAACAGGTCGCGCGGGTTGCGAAGCGGGTTGTCAGTCTGCTTTTCCAGCCGCACGTTGAGGTAGGCCGTCAGGCCCAGGCCGATCTTCTCCGGCGGCACCAGGGCGACGTAGCTGGCGATGACGCCCGCCTCCTCCAACCGGCGCACGCGGCGCAGCACGGCGGATGAGGACAGCCCGGCCTCGCCGGCCAGCGTGTCGTAGGTGAGGCGACCCTCCTGCTGCAGTGCGCGCAGGATGCGGCGGTCGATGGCGTCCAGCTCGATGACGGCTTCCATGGGCCTGATTTTGCAGCTTTCCTGCGTTTTATGAGAGTCTCACGCCGCAGATTGCATGAAACCTGCGCTGCCAGCGCCGCAGAATTTTCGTTTTCGCTGGAGACGCTGATGGCCAAGTTCACTCCCTGGGACAACCCCATGGGCACCGACGGTTTCGAGTTCATCGAGTTCGCCGCGCCCGATCCGGCCGCCCTGGGCGAGCTGTTCCGCACCATGGGCTTCACGGCCGTGGCCCGCCACCGCCACAAGAACGTGACGCTGTACCGCCAGGGCGGCGTCAACTTCATCATCAACGCCGAGACCGACTCGTTCGCGCAGCGCTTTGCGCGCCTGCACGGCCCGTCCATCTGCGCCATCGCCTTCCGCGTCGACAACGCCGCCCACGCCTACCAGCGCGCGCTGGAACTGGGCGCCTGGGGCTTCGACAACAAGGCCGGACCGATGGAGCTGAACATCCCGGCCATCAAGGGCATCGGCGATTCGCTGATCTACTTCGTGGACCGCTGGCAGGGCAAGGGCGGCGCGCAGGCCGGCGCCATCGGCAACATCAGCATCTACGACGTGGACTTCGTGCCGCTGCTGGACGCCCAGGGCCGACCGGTGGACCCCAACCCGGTGGGCCACGGCCTGACCGAGATCGACCACCTGACGCACAACGTCTTCCGCGGCCGAATGAAGGAGTGGTCGGAGTTCTACGAGCGCTTCTTCAACTTCCGCGAGGTGCGCTACTTCGACATCGAGGGCAAGCTGACCGGCCTCAAGTCCAAGGCCATGACCAGCCCCTGCGGCAAGATCCGCATCCCGATCAACGAGAGCAGCGACGACAAGAGCCAGATCGCCGAGTACCTGGACCTGTACCACGGCGAGGGCATCCAGCACGTGGCACTGGGCACGACGGACATCTACAAGTCGGTCGAGGGCATGAAGGGCACGGGAGTGGCCTTCCAGGACACCATCGACACCTACTTCGACCTGATCGACAAGCGCTTGGCCGGTCACGGCGAGAACGTCGCCGAGCTGCGCCGCCTGCGCATCCTCATCGACGGCGCCACGCACCTGGGCGCGGACAACGAGCTGCTGCTGCAGATCTTCACCAAGGAAGTGATCGGCCCGATCTTCTTCGAGCTGATCCAGCGCAAGGGCAACGAAGGCTTCGGCGAAGGCAACTTCAAGGCGCTGTTCGAGAGCATCGAGCTGGATCAGATCCGCCGCGGCGTGCTCAAGGACGAGCCGGCCAAGGCGGTCTGAAGACAAACCCAGGCCTCGTCCGAGTGCACGAGGCCCATGTGGCCCACGCCGTCCACGCGGTGCGCGCGAGAGCCGGCCAAGATGGCCGTCTCGGCCGGGTTGACGACCTGGTCACACGGCGTCCAGAAGCAGTCCACGTCGGTCAGCGGCGGCAGTGACGCCAGCCAGGCGCCGCCGCGGCGCATCTGGCCCGCGTTGGTGCCCAGGCCCAGCGCGGCCATGCGCGTGCCCTGGTGGGGCGAGCCCAGCGTGATCGCCCGCGGCGCCTCGTGCCCGGCGCCGTAGCGCCGCCACCAGGCCCGCAACGCCAGCCCGCCCATGCTGTGCGCGCACAGCAGCGGCATGCGTCCGGTGAGCGTCTTGAGCCGCTGCACGTCGGCCTCGATCTGGTCGGCATAGTCATCGATGCTGCCGAAGGCCGGCTCCAGCGACGGCGCGACGAAGGCCACGCCCTGCGCGCGCAGCCGCGCCATCCAGCCGTTCCAGCGCCCGCGGTTGCAGGCGAAGCCATGCACCAGCAGCACGCCCTGCGTCGCACCGGCCGGCAGGTGGTCGGGCTCGGCCCATTCGCGCCACGGCTGGCGCCACGAGAACGCCAGCTCGCTGGCGGCCACCTCGCCGACCCAGGCGCGCAAGAGCTGGCTCCAGCCCGGCGCCGGCCGATTGACCCAGCGCAGCTGAATGAAGCCTCCGGCCAGCACCACCGCGTGCAGCGCCAGCGTCAGCACGCCCCAGGCCCAGCCAAAGCGCCAGCCGACGCCCAGCGCCAGCACCAGCCTGATCAACACCCAGATCCTTTGCAGTCGCGCATTCATCGCCCCAGTGTAGGAAGGCAGAATCGGCGCGACCCATGGACCCACTGAGCGCCGAATCCCTGCTGGCCCCGCTGCGCCAGGTCGATGCCGAACGCGAACGCCGTGCGGCCGACCCCGAGCTGGCCGCGCGCGTCCAGGCGCTCAAGAGCTACCAGCAACGCCGCTTCGCCCACACCTACGCCGACCTGCTGGCCACGCCGCGCTATGCGGCCGCCACGCGATTCTTCCTGCACGAGCTGTACGGCCCCGGCGACTACCGCCAGCGCGACGCCCAGTTCGCCCGCGTGATCCCGACGCTGACGCGGCTGTTCCCCGCCGAGGTTGTGGACACCGTCGCCAAGCTCGCGCAGCTGCACGCACTGTCCGAGCGGCTGGACACATGCATGGGCGAGCACCTGCTGTCGCCCGAGGTCTCGGCCCGCGAGTACGCCATCGCCTGGCGTGCCTGCGGTGAGCCGGTGGCGCGCCAGCAGCAGATCGACCTGACGATGGCGGTCGGCGAGTCCTTGGACAGGCTCACGCGCAAGCCGCTTCTGCGCCAGTCGCTGAAGCTCATGCGCGGCCCGGCACAGATGGCCGGCCTGGGGGCGCTGCAGACCTTCCTCGAAAGCGGCTTCGACACCTTCCGCGAGATGCGTGGCGCGGGCGAGTTCCTGTCCACTGTGCGACACCGCGAGAGCACATTGGCGGACGATTTGTTTCAGGCAAATCCCTTGGTCCTAGGGCAACTCCCCTAGTCCTTGGGGCAGTCGGCCACGACCATCTTCCGCTTCAAGCGAAGAGGCCCGCCCATGACCGCCGTCCTTGCCGAAGTCCCCGAGGCGACATCCGCCGCCAAGCCGTGGCTGGCCAGCTATCCGGCCGGCGTGCCGGCGCAGATCGACACCACGGTCTACCGCTCGCTGGTCGACCTGCTGAACGAGGCCTTCCGCCAGCATGCCCAGCGCGATGCGGCCATCTGCATGGGCCAACGCATGCGCTTTGCGCAGATCGACGCGCTGTCGCAGCATCTGGGCGCCTGGCTGCAGGCGCAGGGGCTGAAGCAGGGCGACCGCGTGGCCCTCATGATGCCCAACCTGCTGCAGTACCCGGTGGCCATCGCGGCCGTGCTGCGGGCGGGCTTCGTGGTCGTCAACGTGAACCCGCTGTACACGCCGCGCGAGCTGGAACACCAGCTCAAGGACTCCGGCGCCCGCGCCATCATCGTGCTGGAGAACTTCGCCCACACGCTGGCCGAAGTCATCGCGCAGACCGACGTGAAGCACGTCGTGCTGGCCTCCATGGGCGACCTGCTGAGCTGGTGGAAGGGCCCGCTGATCAACTTCGCCGTGCGCCACCTGAAGAAGATGGTGCCGGAGTTCCGCCTGCCCGTCGGCGAGGGCAGCACGGTGGTGCGCTTCAACGAGGCGCTGGCCCATGGCGAGCGCCTGCACCTGAAGAAGCCCGAGCTGGGCCCCGACGACGTCGCCTTCCTGCAATACACCGGCGGCACGACCGGCCTGTCCAAGGGCGCGACGCTGCTGCACCGGAACATCGTCGCCAACATCCTGCAGGTGGAGGCCTGGTTCAATCCCATGCTGTCCAAGCTGCCCGGATTCGCCAGCGGTGACAAGCAGTTCACCAACGTCTGCGCGCTGCCGCTGTATCACATCTTCGCGCTGACGGCCTGCTTCATGCTGGGTGCGCGCATGGGCCACCTCAACATCCTGGTGCCCAACCCGCGCGACATCCCCGGCTTCATCGACACGCTGCGCGGCCACCGCATCCACATCTTCCCGGCGGTCAACACGCTGTTCAACGCACTGGCCAACGAACCCGGCTTCTCGCGGCTGGACTTCTCCGAGCTGGTCATCTCCAACGGCGGCGGCATGGCCGTGCAGCAGGCCACG
Source organism: Roseateles sp. (assembly GCA_036401055.1). Lineage (GTDB taxonomy): Bacteria > Pseudomonadota > Gammaproteobacteria > Burkholderiales > Burkholderiaceae_C > Pelomonas. Next base: position 2,085 of record DASWWC010000089.1, on the reverse strand, counting down.
GCCGAGAAGTGGCTGAAAGTCACCGGCTGTCCGGTCGTGGAGGGCTACGGCCTGTCCGAGACCTCGCCGGCCGCCACCATCAACCCGCTGGACCAGCGCATCTTCAGCGGCAGTATCGGCCTGCCCATCTCGTCCACCGAGATCGCCATCCGCGACGACGACGGCAACGATGTGGCGCTGGGCGAGCGTGGCGAGATCTGCATCCGCGGCCCGCAGGTCATGGCCGGCTACTGGAAGCGCCCCGACGAGACTGCCAACGTCATGACCGTCGACGGTTTCTTCAAGAGCGGCGACATCGGCATCATGGACGAGCGCGGCTACGTGCGCATCGTCGACCGCAAGAAGGACATGATCCTGGTCAGCGGCTTCAACGTCTACCCGACCGAGATCGAGCAGGTCGTCAACCTCTACCCCGGTGTGCTGGAGTGCGCCGCCGTGGGCGTGCCGGACGCCAAGTCCGGCGAGGCGGTCAAGCTGTTCGTCGTCAAGAGCGACCCGGCGCTGGCCGAGGAAGACCTCGCCAGCTACTGCGCCGGGCAGATGACGGCCTACAAGCGGCCCAAGTTCATCGAGTTCCGCGACGAGCTGCCCAAGAGCAACGTCGGCAAGATCCTGCGCCGCGAGCTGCGCACGACGACCGCCTGACGCGAGTCCGGCGGTGGCCCGCCGCGGCGGGCGTCAGAACGGGTTGTTGCGGGCGCGGGTCAGCGCCAACGCACCCACACTCTGCTGCGCCGTCGGGCCCAGCAAGGTGTCGCCGGCCCACAGCCACTGCGAGGTGGCATCGGCCCGCACGGTGCTGGTGGTGCAGTCCTGCGGCGCGATGTCCGTGCGGCAGGCGGCCTGCGTCACGTCCGTGTAGCCGAACGCGAAGGGGAAACGCGCGATCTGCTGGATGGTCTCGTCGACCAGCACCAGGCCGATCAGCCGGCCGTCGTTCAGCAGGTTCAGCCGCATGGAGATGTTGAACGCATTGCTCAACTCGTCCAGAAAGGCGGCGCGGTCGATGTCGGTCTGCTGCTGGCGCTCGCGCTGGCCGAAGGGCGTCAGGCCCACGTCGAAGATGGTCGCGACCAGCACGCGGCCGTTGGCGTTGGCGATGCGGTTGGCCTGCTGGGCCAGCAGCTTGCCGCGGGCCTTGGCCTCGTTGATCAGCGAGTCCTTGCTCTGCCGCGGGAACTCCAGGTACAGCTCCAGGATGTCGTTCACGCCGACCATGATGGACACCAGGTCGCGCGGGCCGAAACGGTCGTTGGACAGGTGCTGATCGATCTTGTCGCGCACGTCGGCCACCTTGACGCCGGCGGCCGCGTACATGATGCCCTGCGGCAGCGCGACGAAGTCGGTGTTGCACTGCGGGAAGACGAAGCCGAAGCCGCTGGCGAGCACCTGGGTCCAGGTCGGGTTCAGGCGGCAGTCCACCTGCAGCGTATTGCCGTCCAGGCCGTTGATGCCGTAGCGCTTGCCACTCTGCAGCACCACGCCGCTCTCGTCGCCGAAGGCAATGATGCGGGTGGGCGCAAAGGGTTCGATCTGCGCGGTGCCCCCGCCGCCACAGCCGGCCATCAGCGCCGCAGCCGCCAGCGCGGCCAGTCCGCGCTTCAGATTCTTGGAGACAACACGTTGCATGACGATCAACTCAGGAACAGGGACAAATTCAATCGGTGAAGGCGGCGGCGGCCCGGCTGAGCCGGTCCCGCACGCCATCCCAGGCGGAGTCGCGCGGTGGCGCCTCGACCCAGATTTCCCGGGCGCCGGCCGCGTCCAGCTGGCGCAGCACCGCGAACAACTCGTGGGCCGCCGCCGCCGGCTCGGCCGGCTGAGGCTGCCAGCGCCAGGCCGGCAACTGGGCGCGTGAATATACCGCCACCCCTTCCAGCCCCCCGCTGGCCGAGGCGGTTGCCCAACGTAAAGCCAGCGCATCGGCATCCAGCAGCCGCACGCGGGCGCTGGGCGCGTAGTGGGCGGCCAGCGTGCCCGAGGCCTTGGGCGCCGCGGCATCGGGCTCGGCCAGCGGCTGCCCCAGCACGGCCTCGATGCGCGCGCGGCTCAGCAGGCCGGGGCGCAGCAGCGCCGGCTGCTCGC
>DASWWC010000088.1:0-29735 GCA_036401055.1 Roseateles sp. | reverse complement strand
GGCGGCGGCGCAGCACGCGCTCGCGCACATAGTCCTGGAAGCTCAGCGTGCTCATGGCCAGCTGCTCCACGTCGCCCCCGACGCCGTGGCCCTTGAAGCTGGGCTCCTGGCGGACGGCGCGCTCGGCGAAGCTGGCGCGCTGCGGCGGCAGGCCGGCCTGCTGGGGTTGCTGCGGCTGCACGGCCGGGCGGGCCACGGTGCGCGGCGCGGCAGCGGCGATCTGCTCGATCTGGCCCATGCCTTCCGGCGCCATGGCCAGCACCTCGACGCCGCCCGGAACCGACTTGTTGGACAGCACCACCGCATCGCCTCCGAAGGCCTGCTTGACCAGGGCGAGCGCCTCGCGGGACGTGGGCGCGTTGAATTTGCGGACATTCATGCTGTGCCTCCGATGATGGAGCCGATGCGGATGGTGTGGGTTTCAGGGATCTCGCTGTGGCCGAGGACCTTGAGGCGGGGCGCGGCGCGCTTGAGCAGACGGGCCATGGGTGCGCGGATCAGGTCGGGTACCAGCAGCGTGGCGGGCACGCCGCGGTCTTCCTGCTTCTGGGCCGTCTCGGCGGCGCTGCGGGCCAGCGTGTCGGCCACGCCGGGGTCCAGCGCGGCACCGTGCGGGGAGTTGAGGGCCTGCGTGACCAGCCGCTCCAGCTCGGGCTCCAGCGCAATGACGTCCAGCTCCTTGGTCGAGCCGTAGATCTGCTGCACGATGGCCGGGGCGATGTGGGTGCGGATGCGGCGGGCCAGCTCGCCGGGGTCGGTCACGGCGACGGCGTTCTCGGCCAGGCATTCGACGATGGAGCGCATGTCGCGCACATGCACGCCCTCTTCCAGCAGCAGCTGGAGGACTCGTTGAAGGGTGGCGATGCTGACCATCTTGGGAATCACGTCTTCGATCAATTGCGGCGCCTGCTTGGTGAGGTGCTCCACCAGCGACTGCGTCTCCACGCGGCCCAACAGCTTGGCCGCGTGCACTTGCATCAAGTGTGAAAGGTGGGTGGCCACGACGGTCGAGCAATCAACCACCGTAAACCCGCTCATTTGGGCCATCTCCCGCTGGCGGTCTTCGATCCACACGGCGGGCAGGCCGAAGGCGGGGTCGGTCGTCGCGGTGCCGATGAGCTTCTGCGTCGCATGGCCCGGGTTGATGGCCAGCCACATGCCGGGGAAGGCCTCGGCCTCGCCGACGACGGCGCCGCGCAGCGAGATGCGGTACTGGCTGGGGCGCAGCTCCAGGTTGTCGCGGATGTGCACCGGCGGCGGCAGGAAGCCGACCTCCTGCGCGAACTTGCGGCGCACGCCCTTGATGCGGCTCAGCAAGTCACCTTCCTTGGTCTTGTCGACCAGCGTGATGAGGCGGTAGCCGACCTCCAGGCCCAGCGTGTCCACCGGCACCAGGTCGGACCAGCTCGCCTCGCCCGAGCCCTCGCTGGGCGGCATGATGGGTTTGACCGCCTTGGCCGCCTCCGCGGCCTGCTCGCGGCTGCGCAGCCACCAGGCCAGGTAGCCCAGCGCAGCGGCGATCAGCAGGAACACCACGTGCGGCATGCCCGGGATCAGGCCCAGCGCGGCGATGACACCAGCCGTGATGGCGATGCTCTTGGCCGAGCCGAACACCTGCTTGCCGATCTGGCTGCCGATGGCCTTGTCCGTGCCCACGCGCGACACCACCATGGCGGCGGCGACCGAGATCAGCAGCGCCGGGATCTGCGCCACCAGTGCGTCGCCCACCGCCAGCAGGATGTAGCTGTTGGCGGCCTGCCCGGCGCTGAGGCCGTGCTGGGCCACGCCGATGATGAAGCCCCCGACGATGTTGATGACCAGGATCAGCATGCCGGCGATGGCGTCGCCGCGCACGAACTTGCTGGCGCCGTCCATGGAGCCGAAGAAGTCGGCCTCGTCGCTCAGCTCCGCGCGGCGGCGCTTGGCCTCGGCCTCGTTGATGAGGCCGGCGTTCAGGTCGGCGTCCACGGCCATCTGCTTGCCGGGCATGGCGTCCAGCGTGAAGCGCGCGCCCACCTCGGCGATGCGCTCTGCACCCTTGGTCACGACGATGAAGTTGATGACCACCAGGATGGCGAACACGATCAGGCCGACTGCGAAGTTGCCGCCGATCAGGAAATGACCGAAGGCCTCGATGACCTTGCCAGCCGCCCCCGTGCCGGTGTGGCCCTCCAGCAGCACGACACGCGTGGAGGCCACGTTCAGCGACAGCCGCATCAGCGTGGTCAGCAGCAGCACGGTGGGGAAGGCCGCGAAGTCCAGCGGCCGGATCATGTTGGCGGCCACCATGGTGACCATCACCGCCATCGCGATGTTGAAGGTGAACAGCAGGTCCAGCACGAAGGGCGGCAGCGGCAGCACCATCATGGCCAGCACCAGCAGCACGGCGATGGGCGCGCCCAGGGCGGCGATGACGCCTGCGCGCGGGCCGAGCAGGGCCTGGAGTTTGGCGATCAGGGGGTTCATGCGGCGGGGCGGGCGAGAAACGGTCCGGTGACGGACGCATTTTTCGCGGCGGCCGCAGAAACTTGAGCCGAAGAAGCGGGGCGAAACCCGCGCTGTTCCGGCCCTGGTGCGGCGCTAGGCTAACCGCGGCGGCTCGGCGCGCAGGGCCAACGTGAGGCCCAGGGTGCCCCGGCGAGCGGCTCTCACTCCGCAAAGTCTTCGTCGGGCTCCGGTGCCCAGCCCGGCTTGTTGTGCGGGTCCAGCTCCGGAGGCACATGCGGCCTGGGCATGTCCGGCGTGTTCAGGTGGCGCGACTTCATCGCCGCGCGCAGCTGGTAGACGTAGGCCAGCACCTGGGCCACGGCCCCGAACAGCGCGGCGGGGATCTCGTGGTCGACCTTGGCGTGGGCATACAGCGCGCGGGCCAGCACCGGCTGTTGCAGCACCGGCACCTTGCTCTCCTTAGCCAGGTCGCGGATCTTCAGGGCCAGCAGGTCGGCGCCCTTGGCCACGACCTTGGGCGCGCCCATCTTGCCCTCGTCGTACTTCAGCGCGACGGCGTAGTGGGTGGGGTTCATGACCACCAGGTCGGCCTGAGGCACGGCGGCCAGCATGCGGCGCTTGGCCATCTCGCGCATGCGGGCACGCACCTTGGCCTTGATCTCCAGGTTGCCTTCGACCTCCTTCAACTCCTGCTTGGCCTCTTCGCGGCTCATGCGCAGGCGGCGCAGCCACAGCTGGCGCTGCAGCGGCACGTCGATGGCGGCGAACACGGCCAGCGCAATGGCCAGCAGGCCCAGCCCGCCCATCAGCTGCTGGCCCGCGTAGGCCAGCGCCGACGGCAGCGGCACGGACATGATGCTCACGTAGGCCGCCAGCCGGTCCTTCAGCACCATCGCGCCGACGATGCCCAGCACCAGCGCCAGCAGCACGGCCTTCATCGCCGTGCCCAGGCCCTGGCCCGTGAACAGCCGCTTCAGGCCGGACAGCGGATTCAGGTGCGTGAACTTGGGCGCCAGCGGCTTCATGGTCCAGTTCAAGCCACCGCTGGCCAGGTTGCTGGCGATGCCCACGAAGGCCAGCAACAGGCCAACCGGCAGCGCGACGATGGCGAAGGCCAGCGTCATCTCGGCCAGGCGCTCGCCCATGAAGCCGGGCCGGGCCAGCAGGCTGGCGTCGAAGCGCAGGCCGGTGATCAAGGTCTGGCGCAGCTTCTCGATGATCTGCGGTCCCGCCGCGGCCAGCACCGCACCGCCCGCGACCATCATGGCGAAATGCGGCAGGTCGCGCGAGCGCGGCACCTGGCCTTCCGCCCGCGATCTTTCGATCTTCTTGGGCGAGGCGGGTAAGTTGCGGTCCTGTGCGTCCTGGTCGGCCATGGCGTGCGAGGCCCCAAGCAGGGCGCTGGCCGGATTGTTCGAGACCGCCGCCGAAACCTGGGCGGGAAAAGCGGGCCGGGAGGCGCGCTATTCCGCCGGCCACAGCGCCGCCAGCCGAAAAGCAAAAGGCCGGCGCAGGGCCGGCCTTTGAATGCGGGAGCGAGACCTCAGAAGCCGAGACTGGCCAGCAGGTCGTCGACCTCGCCCTGGTTGGCGACCACGTCCGTGCGACCCTCGGGACTGACCACGGGGCCTTGCAGGATGTTGGGATCGACCTTCTCGCGCTGCTCCGGCGGCACCACCTGCACCAGCAGCTTCACGAGGCTGTCCTCCAGGTCGTTGGCCAGGTTCACGACCTTGGCGACGACCTGGCCGGTCAGGTCGTGAAAGTCCTGCGCCAGCATGATGTCGGTCAGGTGGCTGTCGATGCTCTGCGTGCGCGTCTCGACATCCTTCACGAAATTCAGCACCGCGCCGCTGGCCACGGCACGCACCGGGTCGGCCACGATGGCGGCGGCGAGCTCCTGCGTCGCCTTGCTGATACCGGCATGCTCGGCCTTGGCCTGGTCCACCGAATTCAGCACCTTCTCGGCCGCCGCGGCGGTCTTGGTGGCGATGTAGTTCAGACGGCTGCGCGCATCCGGCAGGCCATCGGTCGCCACCTGCAGCTTGGGCATGACGCCCAGGCGCTGCATGGTGTCGTGCAGGGTGCGGGTGATCGTGCCGAGCTGCTGAAAGACCTCGGGCGACACGAGCAGCGGCTCCTGCGCCTTGGCCAATTGGTCCAACTGTTCCATTGACATGGCTGTCCCTCCTTGGGCCTGAAGTCAGATCAGGCCGCGGCGGCCAGTTTCTGCATGATCTTCTGGACTTTTTCTTCCAGCGTGGCCTTCGTGAAGGGCTTGACGATGTAGCCGGCGGCGCCGGATTGGGCGGCCAGCACGATGTCTTCCTTGCGCGCCTCGGCGGTGACCATCAGCACCGGCAGGTGCTTCAGCGTCGGGTCTTCCTTGATGGCCTTCAGCAGCTCGAAGCCCGTCATGTTGGGCATGTTGATGTCGCTGACGACGAAGTCGAACTTGGCGCCCTTGAGCATGCTCAGCGCCTCGACGCCGTCCTCGGCTTCCTCGCAGTTGTTGTAGCCGATCTCTTTCAGCAGGCCGCGCACGATGCGGCGCATGGTGGAGAAGTCGTCAACGACCAGGAATTTCATGTCAGCGCTCATGGCGATCCTCTCTCGATGCTGGCGGGATTCAGGGGTCAGCCCGCAGTCTAGTTCTAGCGCGCCGGCACTGGCGATTGAGTTTGCGGCATTTTCCCGCTGGCCGGCACTTGCGTAAGCCCACTGCCAGCTGGCTGTGGGCCGGGGGCCTCGGCGGGCGCATCGGCCTCGGGCTCGTCGGGGAGGTTCTTCAGCACGGCGTCCTCGGCATCGCGGTTCATCACGATGATGCTGATGCGCCGGTTCAAGGGGCTGTTGGGGTCCTTGACCTCCAGCAGCTTGCTGGCCGCCAGGCCTTGCACGCGCAGCATGCGCGCCTCCTGCAGCCCGCCGGCGACCAGCTCGCGGCGCGACGCGTTCGCGCGGTCGGCCGACAGCTCCCAGTTGCTGTAGCCCTTGTCGCCCGCCGAGAAAGGCTGGGCGTCGGTGTGGCCCTCCACCGTCAGCCGGTTGGGCACCTCGGTCAGCACGCTGCCCAGCTCCTGCAGCAGCTCGCGCATATAGGGCTTCACGATGGCGCTGCCGCTGTCGAACATGGGGCGGTTGCCCTCGTCGACGATCTGGATGCGCAGGCCCTCGCGCGTCATGTCCAGCCGGATCTGGCCGCCCAAAGCCGCCAGCTTGGGGTTCTCGGCCAGCACCTGCTCGACCTTGGTCTTGAGCTGCTCCAGTCGCGACTTCTCGGCCTTGCGCTGCTCTTCCTTCAGCGCGCGCAGCGTGTAGCTGGACTTCCTGGCGGCGCTCTCGCCCTCCTTGACCTGGCCGGTCTCGCGCGTGAGGTCCTTGCCGCCACCGCGCAGGATGCTGGACGAGTCGCCCGAGCCCGAGCCGCCCAGCATGGCCACGCGCAGCGGCGACTGGAAGAACTCGGCGATGCCCTTCTTGTCGCCCTCGGTCGTGGAACCCAGCAGCCACATCAGCAGGAAGAAGGCCATCATGGCCGTGACGAAGTCGGCGTAGGCAATCTTCCACGCGCCGCCATGCGCCGCGTGGCCGCCCTTCTTCACCTTCTTGATGATGATGGGCTGGAGCTTCTTGGCATCACCGGCCATGGCTGGGCTCCGTCACTTCTTTTTCACGTGGCTTTCCAGCTCGGTGAAGCTGGGACGGTCACCCGAGAACAGCACCTTGCGGCCGAACTCGATGGCCACCTGCGGGGCGTAACCCTGCATGCTGGCCAAGAGCGTGGTCTTGATGCACTGGAACTCCTTGCCGCCGTCCTCGACCTTCTGCTCCAGCAGGCCGGCCAGCGGCTCGGCAAAGCCATAGGCCAGCAGAATGCCCAGGAAGGTACCCACCAGCGCGGAGCCGATCATGCCGCCCAGCACCGCCGGCGGCTGGCCGACCGAGCCCATGGTGTTCACCACGCCCAGCACGGCCGCCACGATGCCGAAGGCCGGCAGGCCGCCCGCCAGGCGCTGCAGCGCGGCCACGGCGGCGTGCTCTTCCTGGTGGTGCGTCTCGATCTCGCTGTCCATCAGCGACTCGATCTCGTGCGCGTTCAGGTTGCCCGACACCATCATGCGCAGGTAGTCGGTGATGAACTCGGTGACGTGGTGGTCATTGCCCACCGTGGGGTATTTCTGGAACAGCGGCGAGCTGTGCGGCTCCTCGACGTCCTTCTCGATGGACATCAGGCCCTCCTTGCGGGCCTTCTGCAGGATGTCGTACATCAGCGCCAGCAGCTCCATGTAGCGGGCCTTGCTGTACTTGCTGCCCTTGAAGCAGCGCCCCAGGCCGGCGGCGGTGGCCTTGACCACCTTCATCTGGTTGTTGGCCAGGAAGGCGCCGATGGCGGCCCCGAAGATGGTGATCATCTCGAAGGGCAGCGCCGTCAGGATGACGCCGATGTTCCCGCCGTGGGCGATGAACACGCCGAAGATGCAGACCATCGAGATGGCCCAGCCGATGAGGACGAACATGCGTGGTCGAGTTGAGGGTGTTCAGGCCATATCGGCCCGGTGCCGGGGGGCTTGAGCAAGTATGCCGCGCCCGAACGGCGGCAATGCATTCATTTGGCGGGCTTTGCCGAGCCTTTCCGAACCGGGCGGTAAAGCCACACGAACTGTCTATTCGGCAGTTGCCAGCTCGCCGCGGGCGCCACGCCGGGCACCGCGAAGTCCAGGCTGACCAGCCAGGCCTCGGGCGCCATCTCGGCGCAGGCCTTGGCCCAGACGCGGGGCATGGACTCGGGGCGCTGGAACACGTAAACCAGCGCGAACGGCGCCCAGTCGTCGGACCACAGGTCGCCACGGCGCACCGTGGCGCCGCGCGCCCGCCAGCGCGCCAGCAGCGCCAGCGGCCGGCTCCACTCCACGCCTTCGACCCGGGCCCGCGGGTAGACGTGAAGCAGTTCACGCAGGCCATCGCCGATGCCGCAGCCGGCATCCAGCACACGCGCACCCGGCGGCAGCGGCGCCCGGCCCGGGAGTTCATCGAGGGCGCCGCGCGGCGTGGGGAACAGCGGCGCCTCGCTCCAACTGCGGCGCGGGTACAGCCACCACAACAGCAGCAGCGGCGCCAGCCACAGCAGGCTGCCGGCGACGCCTTGGCCCGCCCGCCAGCCGAGAGCCAGCACGGACACCGGAAAGCCCAGCGCGACGATAAGCCGGCGCCAGCGCCGCTCGTGCAGCCATGCCAGGCCGGCGCTGGCGACGCTGCCCAGCACCAGCGCCGGCCCGCCCGCGAGGCCGGATGCGAGCGCCACCGAGTAGACGCCCCAGGCCGCCAGCCAGGCCCACAAAGCCGCCAGCGGCCAGGCGGTGAACAGGCGGGTCAACGCGGCCATGGATGGGCACAGCGCAGCGCAACGGCCTCGGCGTCGCGGCCCGTCCCTTCCAGCACGACGGCGAGATTGTGGGCGGCCAGGAAGCTGCCACGCCCGGTGACCGCACCCGGCTGTTCGGGATGCTCGCCCAGCTCCAGGCAGCGGCGCCACGCCGCCTCGGCCATGGGCAGCGCCTCGGCGGCCTGGGCAGGCTGGGACGCAGCCAGGTCCAGCAGCACATCGCCGATGGTGAAGAAGAAATCGGGCGAGTCTGCGCCGGCGTCCATCTGCGACTGCGCGAAATCCATCGCGTCGGCGTGCCGCCCCAGGCATTTCAGCGCGAACAGCCGCCGTGACACGAGATCCAGCCACCAGGGCGAGGCCCAGGCGCCGGGCAGCGCACAAGCCTTTGCAAATGCGGCGTCGGCGGCGCCATGTTCGTCATAGACGGCGCAGTCCTTCCCCAGCTGGTACCAGAGGTAGGCGTCATCCGGCGCCTCCACCAATGCCTGTTGGAGCAAACGGCGGTTGCGCCCGCGCTTGTCCGCCAGCCGCTCGGCCCCGTAGCCGTCATGGCCCACCACCAGCGGCAGCCGCTTCACGGGCAGATCGTGCCGGGCTTGCTCGTGCACGCGGCCTTCGTAGCGCACGGCGCCGGGCAGCACTCGACTCAGCCACGCAATGGCCTCGGCCTGCTGGCCGGCGGCGATGTCGAACTGGTCGCGCAGCTTCAGCGCGCCGACAAAATCAGGCGCCGTGTGGCGCAACGCCTGCAGCGCCTCGCCACCGGAGATCAGCCACTCGTCGGCATCCAGCACCAGATGCCAGTCCGCGCCCGCCAGCGCCAGCGCGTGATTGCGGGCGGCGGCGAAGTCGTCACACCACGCAAAGGATTCGACGCGTGCACCACAGGCGCGCGCAAGCTGCGCGGTGTCGTCGCGCGAGCCGGTGTCCAGCACCAGCATGTCATCCACCCAGGGGCGCACGCTGTCCAGCAGGCGCGCGATGCGGTTGCCCTCATCGCGCGCGATGACGACGAGGGCCAGGCGGCGCGAGGCAGCGGTCATGCCCGCATTGTGTTCACGCGCGCAAGGCCGATCACGCGTTTCAGGGCCGGATTTCCCCCATTCCACCGGGTTTCATGCCCGCCAGAGCCGGCCTAGAGTGGCAGTTCTTCCAACGTCCGCGAGGCTGTCCATGATCCCCCGCACGCTGCATGTGATCTGGGTCGGCGACGAATCCAAGCGCCCCGACAACTGCATCGCCACCTGGCGCGAGCTCAACCCCGACTGGACCGTGCGCGTCTGGGGCAACGACGACCTGGCCAGCTACGGCTGGGTGAATGCTACGCACATGCGCGACATGGCCAAGCGCGAACTCAACGGCGTGGCCGACCTGATGCGCTGGGAGATCCTGTATCACGAGGGCGGCTTCGTCGTCGATGCCGACAGCATCTGCAAGCGCCCGCTGGAGCCCTGGCTGTTCGAGGGCGAGGCCTGCGCCTGCTGGGAGAACGAGCTGATCCGCCCCGGCCTCATCGCCGCCGGCTACGTGGCCTCCAAGCCCGAGAACCCTTTCTTCGGCCAGATCATCCTGGATCTGCAGAAAGAGCCCACCGTCGTCGACCGCATGGCCTGGCAGAGCGTGGGCCCGCTGTACCTGACCGAGCAGGTGCGCCTGCAGCGCTATGCGGGCCTGACCATCTGGCCCAGCCACTTCTTCATCCCACGTCACTTCACCGGCCACGAGTACACCGGCGGCGGCCCCGTGTTTGCCGCCCAGGAATGGGGCAGCACGCTGGGCAAGTACGACGAACTGCACAAGAGGAAGGTCGCATGAGCGCAGTGCTGGCAACGGATCGCAAGACCATGGACGACCTGCCCGTCTCCCCGCTGGAGTACGCCCACCAGAAGTACTTCGTGCAGAAGGTCAAGGTCGGCGAGGACTTCATCGGCGTGCCGCGCCTGGACGCCTTCGTCGCGCTGTGCGCCGACAAGCGCGTGCTGCACGTCGGCTGCGTGGACTGGCCCATCACCGACCTGAAGCGCTCGCTCCATTTGCAGCTGGACGAGCACTGCACGCTCGACGGTTTCGACATCCACGGCGAGGCCTTCGAGCTGATGCGACCGCACCTGAAGGGCCGTCTCTTCAGCGACTGGGCCGACGTGACCGAACGCTACGACACCGTGCTGGTGCCCGAGGTGCTAGAGCACGTGCCCGACGTGGAGGGCTTCCTGAAGCAGCTGGACGCACTGGGCGCCGATCAGTACATCATCACCGTGCCCGACGCCTACTCGTGCTTCCGCCGGCACTTCGACTACAACAGCGGCGCGCAGACCTTCGTCGAGGTCGTGCACCCCGACCACAACTGCTGGTACACGCCGTTCACGCTGAGCAACGTGATCCGCAAGTACACGCCCTGGCAGATCGACGGCATGTTCTTCTTCAACGGCATGTCGCTGCTGGCCGTGGCCGGCCGACCAGAACCGTGAGCCCCTCGCCCAAGGAGTACCTTGGTCGGCCCCCCGAGGGGACGGCGATGCTTGCGGCATTGAGCCGCAAGCACATCGCCATGACGGGCCGGCTTGGGAGCGGGCCGGCGCTCGGCCCGAAACGCCAAGCCGCGAACGTCAAATCACCAACATGCCCGCAATGACGCCAGCCGCGCTGCGCAGTCAGGCCGAGGCGCTGCGCCTGGCCGGCCGGCCAGCCGAGGCCATCGACCCGCTGCTGCAGGCATTGGCGCTCGCGCCGACCGACACCGACACCTACCTGCAGCTGGGCTTCGCGCTGCAGGCGCTGGGGCTGCACAGCCAGGCGGCCGAAGCCCTGCGCACACCGGCGGTGCTGAACCCGGGCAGCGTCATGGCCCAGGGCTACCTGATCCATGCGACGCAGAAGGCGGCCGACTGGTCGCAGCTCGACGCAGACCTCGCCGCGCTGCGCGCCGCGCTCGCCGACAAGCCCGACACGGCCGACGACGAGTTCGGCATGCCCTTCGCCTTCGTGGGCCTGCCTCACACACGCGCCGAGCTGCGCAAGTCCGCCGCGCTGGCCAGCCGGCACCTGGCGCGCGGCCTGATGGTGCTGCCGGCGCGCACGCCGCAGCGGCGCGAACGACTGCGCGTGGGCTACCTGTCGGCCGACTTCCACGCCCACGCCACGGCCGCGCTGCTGGTGGACCTGCTGGAAAGCCATGACCGCGAGCAGTTCGACATCCGGCTGTATTCGCACGGCCCGGACGACGGCTCTGCGCTGCGACAACGCATCGCCGCCAGCGGCGCGCTCGTCGAGGTCGGCGGCCTCGACCTGCCGGCGCTGGCACAGCGCATCCGGGCCGACGAGATCGACATCCTCGTGGACCTGAAGGGCCACACGGCCGGCAGCCGCATGGCCGCCCTCGCCTGCCGGCCCGCGCCGATCCAGGTGAGCTGGCTGGGCTTTCCCGGCACCAGCGGCGCGGGCTTCATCGACTACGTCATCGGCGACCCCGTCGTCACGCCGGTCGCCCATGCGCCGGACTACAGCGAGTGCATCGCGCAGCTGCCGCACTGCTACCAGCCGCAGGACCGCCGGCGCGCGCCGGGCCCGGCGCCGTCGCGCGCCGCGCTGGGCCTCAGGGAGGACGCGCTGGTGCTGCTGGGCGCCAATGCCGTCTACAAGATCACACCGCCGCTGTGGGCCGCGTGGATGGACGTGCTGTGGCAACTGCCCGACGCGCAGCTGTGGCAGCTCAGCGGCGGTGAGCAGGCCGACGCACGGCTGCTGGAGGCCGCGGGCGATCTGGCCGGCCGCATCGTGTTCGCGCCGCCAACGGGCATGGACGAGCACCTGGCCCGGCTGCAGGTCGCCGACCTGGCGCTGGACAGCTGGCCCTGCAACGGCCACACGACGACCAGCGATGCGCTGGCCGCGGGCGTGCCGGTGGTCACGCTGATGAACGACAGCTTCCCCGGCCGCGTCGCCGCCAGCATCCTGGCGGCAGCCGGGCTGCAAAGCTGCATCACGCGCGGCCCCGCGGGCTACGTGGAACGCATCTTCGAACTGGGGCAGCACGCCGCCGCGCGCCGGGCGCTGCACGAGCAGATCCTGTCGCGGCCGGCCGGCCTCTACGACACGACGCGCTTCGCGCGCGATCTGGAGTCGCTCTACCAGCGCATGTGGGAGCGCGCGCTGGCGGGCCAGCCGCCGTCAGCGCTGCTCGCCTGAGACGACGACATCCCGCGGCGCCTCACCCGCGACGCGCAGCCGATGCGCCTCGGCATAGGCACTTTCGAGGTGACGCGTGAAGCGCGGCGTGTCAAAAAGTGCCGAGCCGTCACGGGCTGCCAACAGCCGTTGCCGCAGTGACCGCAGTTCCTCCGGCTGCTGCGCGAGCCGCGTCGCCGTGGCGATGTAGCCGGCGGCATCGGTGGTAATCAACTCCGGCACGCCGACGGCGTTCAGCAGGCTGGCCGCCATGCGCGCCGGGAAGGACCGGCCCTGCTGCGTCAGCACCGGCAGGCCCATCCACAGCGCGTCGCTCGCGGTGGTGCCGGCGTTGTAGGGCAGCGTGTCGAGGAACAGGTCGGCCGCGGCCAGACCGGCGAGGTAGGCCTCGCGGCCCGTGCGCCGGGCAAAGTGCAGCCGCCGCGGGTCCAGCCCCACGGCCTGGGCATGCGCACACAGGTTCACACGCGCCTGCTCGTCCTCCTCCAGCACCCACAGCACGCCGTGCGGCACGGCGTGCAGGATCTCGACCCAGGTGGCAAACATCGCCGGATTGAGCTTGCACGGGTTGTTGAAGCAGGCATAGACGAAGGCATCCGCCGGCAGCTCCAGCGAGTCGCGCGGCGTCGCTGCAGGGCGCGGGCGGCGCCGGTCGTTGGCCTGATAGGACGGCAGGTAGACGATGCGCTCGTCGTAGGCGTCGCGCACTTCAGCCGGGATCAACGTCGCGTCGGCCAGCAGGTAGTCGAACACCGGCGACCCGGCCGTGCCTAGCGTGCCCAGGTACTGCATCTGCACCGGCGCCGCACGCCAGGAGAGGATGCCGGTGCGCGCGCCATCGGTCAGGCCCGTCAGGTCCACGGCGATGTCCACGCCCAGGCGGCGCGCCAGGTCGGCGATCTGCGCGTCGGGCAGGTGTTCCACGTCATGGAACTGGTCGAACGCGGCGCGCAGGCGCTGCTGCAAGGGGTCGTTGCTGGCGGCTCCATAGTTCAGCGCGATGACCTCGAACCGCGCGCGGTCGTGCAGCTCGATCACCTCGGCCATCAGGAACGAGACCGGATGCGATCGGAAGTCGCGCGACAGGTAGGCGATGCGGATGCGCTCGTTCGGCAACCGGCCCGGTGCGGCGACCGGCGCCCCATCGGCCTTGGGCGGGAAGCTGTGACGTGCCCAGATGCGCGCGGCCTGCTGCTGGGCCGCGGGATCGTCCAGCAGGCACTGCAGCGCCAGCGGCTGAACGGCCTTCTTGCCGTCGGCCACGGCCTGGCGTAGCGCGGCGAGCTTCTCGGCCAAGCCTTGCCACTGATAGATGTGCATGGCGGCGTACAGCCGCAGGCCGAGCAGCCAGTCGGCGCCAGGGGTCAATGCAAGGGCGCGCTCGAGGTCGTCGAGCGCGGGGGAGAAGCGACGCGCCAGCAAGCGCAGGTTGCCGCGGTTGCTCAGCGCTTCGGCGGACTGCGGGTTGAGCCGCAGCGCCTCGTCATACGCGGCCAGCGCGTCGGCGGGGCGGTGCAGCTGGCGCAGCGCGATGCCCTTCAGGTTCAGCGCATCCGCGCTGGGCGGCGCGGCGTCGAGA
The DNA here is from genome assembly GCA_036401055.1 of Roseateles sp. Taxonomy (GTDB): domain Bacteria; phylum Pseudomonadota; class Gammaproteobacteria; order Burkholderiales; family Burkholderiaceae_C; genus Pelomonas. Next base: position 16,134 of record DASWWC010000088.1, on the reverse strand, counting down.
TCCGCCAGCGCCGCGGCCCACTCACCCATCTGCGCGCGCGCCCGCGCACGTTCGACGCGGTAGGCCGCTTCTTGAGGCTTCAATGCGATGGCATGGTCCAGCGCCCGCAACGCGGCATCGAACGCCTTCACCTGCAGATGTGCCAACGCCAAACCATGCTGCGCCGCGGCATCGCCGGGTTGCAGCGCAATCGCACGCTCGTAGGCGGCGACGGCTTCGGGCACGCGGCCCAGTTCAACCAGCGAGACGCCCCAGTTGTAGAACGGCTGGGCGGCGGGCGGCTTGAGCCGGCAGCGCGCGGCATAGCAGCGCTCGGCCGTGGCCCACTGGCCCGCGCCGGCCAGCAGGTTGCCCAGCCGCAGCCACGGCTCGGGCTCGGCGGGAAACTGGTTGACAGCCTGGCTCAGCAGTTGCGCGGCTTCGTTGGCCTGGCCTGCGGCCTGCAGCGCGGCGGCGCGTTGCACCAGGACGGCAGAGCCGCCAGGCTTGGCGCGTGCAGATTTCATGGTGCGGGCGTTGTGCAACCGTTACTCGGGCCGAGCGCCGGGCCGCTCCCAAGCCGGCCCGCTCTGGCGATGTGCTTGCCGGTCGACCCGGCAAGCATCGCCGTCCCCCTGGGGGACCGGCTGGGCTCGCCGCGTTCAGCGTGCGAGACCGGACGAGGGGCCAACAGTTTCAATGCATCTGGATCGAACCTTGCGCACGGCCCTTGCCGGCGCGGGCGGGCGGGTTGCACAGGCCGCAGACGTAGTGGCGTGCCACCTCGTGGGGGTGGGTGACGAAGTGGCCGTTGCACTTGGAGCACTTGGTCAGTGTCAGCATGCCGTTGTCGACGAACTTCACCAGGCGCCAGGCGCGGGTGACGGACAGCATCGCCTCCAGGCCCTGGGCCGTGGTCTGCTCCTGGTACAGCTGGTAGGCCTTGATGACGGTGTCGATCTCGTCCATCTCGGCGGCCTTGTTCAGGTACTCGTGGATGTTCAGGAACAGGCTGGCGTGGATGTTGGGCTGCCAGGTCATGAACCAGTCCGTCGAGAACGGCAGTTGGCCCTTGGACGGCGACTTGCCGCTCACTTCCTTGTAGAGGCGCAGCAGGCGCTCGTAGGACAGGTCGGTTTCGGACTCCAGCACCTGCAGGCGCGCACCGAGGTGGATCAGCTGAACGGCACGGTCGATCTGCTTGGCTTCGGTGAGGATGCTCTTGACGCGCATGGTGGGCTCCTGGAATCGGTAGGTTCGGTATTCGGTATTGCGGGCGAGCGCCGGGCCGCTCCCAAGCCGCCCGCGTTCGGGGATGTCGCGAAGGGCCTTGCCCTGAGCGATCCCCACCCCCTCGGGGGGTCAGCGGCGCGTACCCGCGCCGCCGGGGGCCAACAGTTCAGGCGTGCTCGTGGCGGCCGGCCATCAGGATGGAAGCGTGCAGGCGGCTGACGCTTTCGTTCGCGCCCGGCTTGCTGTGGTTGGTCAGCAGGCCCCACACCAGGTCGTCGCTCATGCGGAAGGCGCACAGCAAGGTGTTGCCGGAGGCGATCTTCAGGATCTGCGCCGGGCTCAGCGTGCCCACCAGCGTGGCCGTCTCCTCGCTGATGCCCAGGCGGTACAGCGCCTGCTCGCGGTCCGCCCGGATCAGGCTCTGGGCCAGCATCAGGTAGGACAGGTTGGCTTCACGGATCTCGGCGAGCATTTGGTCTGCGTTCATGGCGGCTTCCGTTTCAGAGGTAGAGGGGTGTTGCGGATCAGTGAAACGGATTGTGTTGACCGCCCTTCTCCGGTGATATCAGGCGCTGTCGGTGCCCGGCGTCACCCTGGCAGGAAGGCCTTGTCAGGCAAATTCCTACAGGCGCGTCGGGCCTGAAAACACCGAGGCCCCGCTGCTTGCGCAGGCGGGGCCTCGTGAGAGAAACCGGCGGTGCGGGTGTCAGGCGCGCTCGCGGCGCAGTCGCTCCAGCTCGATCATCGCCACCGGCACCAGTTCAGGCGCCTCGGCCTGCAGGCTGTCGCGGCCGGCACCTTGCTGCAACTCGTTCAGCACGCCGATGGCGCGATCGGTCTCGCCGCGGCCCGACAGCGCGAAGGCCAGCGTGTAGAGGCTGGGGCCGTGCTGGGACTTCACCTGCAGCGCGCGCTCGGCATAGGCCGCCGCGTGCTCCAGGCGGCCGGCGGCCAGCAGCAGCGCGGCCATGTCGGACATCAAGTCGTGGCTCATGGGCTCGCCCTGCAGCGCGTCGTACAGCATGCCCAGCCCGCCACCCAGGTTGCCCTTGGCGGCTTCCGCGAATGCGGCATTGCGCGCCCGGGCCAGCAGCAGCTTGGGATCGTTGGCCGGCGCCGCCAGCGGACGATGGGCGTTCTTGGACTTGGACGACGTCGACAGGGCTCGCATGGCGGGGGCTCCAGTCCGGCGCAGGGTTCGGCCGGGATGGCTCGCACTTTAGGAAGCCCCCTGCCCGCCGATCCCATGAAAAGCGCCGTTTTCGGGGCGCGCTTTTGCCGCCGAAGCCCGATCGGACAAACAGGCGGGTTCTGCAACTTTTATTCAATAGATCACGACCTTGACAAATGTGGCTAAAGAAACTTCAGCCGCACACCGATAGCCATCCCAACGGCGCTGCAAACAGTTCCGTAGTCCGGCTGGAAGGCCGGGAAGGTGTGACATCGCTCACAGGGTGAGACACGTCTTCTCGATTGACCGGCGTCGGGCGTTACCGCGAGGGCAAGCCGCAAGGCAGGCCACTGCGGAAGCACGGGTGCCGCACCCGGGCACTCGGTCTTCGTCCGGCGCTTTTGCCGGGTTGTCTCTAGCTGAAAAGGAAGCGCACCATGGCCTCGGTCATCAACACCAATCTGCTGTCGCTCAATGCGCAGCGCAACACCTCCACCTCGCAGTCGGCGCTGTCCGTGTCGATGCAGCGCCTGTCCTCGGGTCTGCGCGTCAACTCCGCCAAGGACGACGCAGCCGGCCTGGCCATCTCCGAGCGCCTGAACGCCCAGGTGCGCGGCTCCAACGTCGCCATCCGCAACGCCAACGACGGCATCTCCCTGGCCCAGACTGCCGAAGGCGCGCTGTCCAAGGTGGGCGACTCGCTGCAGCGCATGCGTGAGCTGGCCGTCCAGTCCCGCAACGCCACCAACACCACCGCCGACCGCGACTCGCTGGACAAGGAATTCGGCGAGCTGGCCAAGGAAATCCAGCGCGTGCTGGGCGGCACGACCTTCAACGGCCGCGCCATCCTGGCCACGTCCGACGCCGGCACGCAGACCTTCCAGGTCGGCGCCAACACGACCAGCAATGACCGCATCGACGTCGCCACCACCGACATGACGACGGACACCACCATCGTCGCCGTGGCCGGCAGCGACAACGTCGGCACGGGCCGCGCGGTCATCAACGGCGCCACCGCCTCGGACATCGACACCGTCATCGACGACATCGACGATGCCATCGACACGGTCAACTCCGAGCGCGCCACGCTGGGCGCCTCGCAGAACCGCTTCGACCAGGTCATCGGCAACCTGCAGATCTCGGTCGAAAACCAGAGTGCGGCCCGAAGCCGCATCACCGACGCCGACTTCGCCCAGGAAACGGCCAACCTGTCCCGCGCAAGCATCCTGCAACAGGCCGGCAACGCGATGATCGCCCAGGCGAATCAGATTCCGTCGCAAGTGCTGGCATTGCTTCGATGACGCCGGGCCAGCCCCGCTGGCCCTGAGTGATCTGTCCACTCCGAAGACAGAAATTCTCACGCCACCAGCACAAGCCCCTTGACGCCTCCCGCCACGGCGGGGGCGTTTTTTGGGCGGCGTGCAAAAAGGATTCAAGTCAATCCTCCCTGCCGACGATAAGCATCCCAACGGGTTCGCAAATCCTTTCAAGGACGGCCCGGAACAGACGCCTCGTCTACGAAAGGATTGAACATGCCCCAGATCATCAACACCAACCTCGCCTCGCTGAATGCCCAGCGCAACACGGCGATGTCGCAATCGTCACTGGCCGTGTCCATGCAGCGCCTGTCGTCGGGCCTGCGTGTCAACTCGGCCAAGGACGATGCGGCCGGCCTGGCCATTGCCGAGCGCATGAACGCCCAGGTGCGCGGCATGAATGTCGCCATCCGCAACGCGAATGACGGCATCTCGCTGGCTCAAACGGCGGAAGGTGCGCTGTCCAAGGTGGGCGACTCGCTGCAGCGCATGCGTGAACTGGCCGTCCAGTCGCGCAACGCCACCAACACCAGCGCCGACCGCGACTCGCTGGACAAGGAATTCGGCGAGCTGGCCAAGGAAATCCAGCGCGTGCTGGGTGGCACCACCTTCAACGGCAAGGCGGTGCTGGCCACGGCCGACGCGGGCACGCAGACCTTCCAGGTCGGCGCGAACACGACCGACTACGACCGCATCGACATCGTCACGTCGGACATGACCACCGACGCGCTCATCACGACGGTGTCGGGCTCCGACAACCTCGGCACCGGCCGCGCGGCGATCAACAGCACGACGCTGACGGACATCGACACCGTCATCACCAACATCGACCAGGCTCTGAACAAGGTCAACTCCGAGCGCGCCACGCTGGGCGCCTCGCAGAACCGATTCGACGCGGTGATCTCCAACCTGCAGGTCGCGGTGGAGAACCAGAGCGCCTCGCGCAGCCGCATCATGGACGCCGACTTCGCCCAGGAAACCGCCAACCTGAGCCGCGCCCAGATCCTGCAGCAGGCCGGCAACACCATGGTGGCCCAGGCCAACCAGCTGCCCCAGCAAGTGCTGGCCCTGCTGCGCGGCTGATGACCCCTGGCGCCCAGGGCGCCATCGCTCTTTCCTGACGAGGCACCGCACGCGCTCCCGGCCCCGGCCGGGGCCGCTGCGGCATCACCCGCCCCCCCCTGCACCGCACCCCGGCGCCAAGCGCGCGGAGGTTTTGAATAGCCGTGGTTTGACCCTTTGATCGGGCTTTTGCCGGCGGCGCGCACTTCCAGAATTCGACCCATCGGATCTCGTTTCCATTGGGTCCGGAGTCTGACCCGAGGAGTGCGCAATGCCCCAGACCATCAATACCAACATCGTCTCGCTGAACGCGCAGCGGAACCTGAACGCTTCGCAGTCGTCGCTCTCGACGTCGATGCAGCGTCTGTCGTCCGGACTGCGGGTGAACTCCGCCAAGGACGATGCTGCCGGCCTGGCCATCGCGGAACGCATGAACACCCAGGTGCGCGGCATGAACGTCGCCATCCGCAACGCCAACGACGGTATCTCGATGGCGCAGACGGCGGAAGGGGCGCTCGGCAAGATCGGCGAGAACTTGCAGCGCATGCGTGAGCTGACCGTGCAGGCCCGCAACTCCACCAACAGCAACTCCGACAAGGACTCGCTGAACAAGGAGTTCGAGCAGCTGGCCTCGGAAATCTGGCGCATCGTCAACGCGACGACCTTCAACGGCAAGCCCATCCTGGCCGACACCTCGGGCCTGGCGCAGACCTTCCAGATCGGTGCCAACACCACGGTCAACGACTCCATCGGCATCAATGCGGTGAACCTGCCGACCGAAGACACGATGATCCGCATCGTCGGGGACGGCACGAGCGGCACCTTCGCACGCATCGACAACACGTCCGACTTCACGGCACTGGGCGTGGTCATCGACAACATCGACCTGGCGCTGGACTTCGTCAACAACACCCGCGCCACCTACGGTGCCATCCAGTCGCGCTTCGACGCCGTGATCGCCAACCTGCAGGTCGCCGTGGAGAACCAGGCCGCCGCCCGCAGCCGCATCATGGACGCCGACTTTGCTCAGGAAACCTCCAACATGAGCCGGGCACAGATCTTGCAACAGGCCGGCAACGCGATGGTGGCCCAGGCCAATCAGCTGCCCCAGCAGGTGCTGGCGCTGCTGCAACGTTGAAAAAAATTCGTTCCGGGGCCTAAAGTTCCGGCAACACCTGGCCGATATCGCCCTGGCATATCGGTCTTTTCTACTTTCAGCAGCCATGGCATCCATCAGCTCCGCAGGCATCGGCAGCGGCCTCAACGTCGAGGACCTGGTGGCCAAGCTCGTCGCTGCGGAACGCACGCCGATCACGCAGCTGACCAAGAAGACCGAGGTCATCAAGACCGAGCTCTCGGCCTATGGCAAGGTGCAGAGCGCGCTGGCCACGCTGCGTGATGCAGCCTCCAAGCTCACCTCGCCCACCTCCTGGAGCGGCTCGCTGGCCACCTCCAGCAACCCCACTTCCGTGGCGGTCACGGCCGGCAACGGCGCGGCCATCGGCAATGTGTCGATCGAAGTCAGCAAGCTGGCCCAGTCGCAGACGCTGGTCAGCGGCACGCCCTACGCGGCCTCCACCACCATCGTGGGCCAGGGCAGTCTCACCATCACGCTGGGCAAGTGGGCGACCGACGGTGCCGTTCCGCCCACGTACACGGGTTTCACCGACAAGGCCGGTGCGACGCCAATCACCATCAACATCGGTAGCGGCCAGGACTCGCTGGCGGGCATTCGCGATGCCATCAACGCGTCGGGCGCCGGCGTCACGGCGTCCATCGTCAACGATTCCAATGGCGCCCGACTGACGCTGAAGTCCACCGCAACCGGCGAAACCAACGCTTTCCGCATCGAGGGCACGGGCGGCCTGACGAGCATGAGCTACGACCCACGCATCGGCGTCACCTCGCTGATCCAGACGCTGCCGGCGCAGAACGCGCGTGCGTTGATCAACGGCATCGACGTCAGCTCCGAGTCCAACACGCTGAAGGAGGCCATCGACGGCCTCAACATCACGCTGCTGAACACCACCACCGTGCCGGCCAGCATCGCCGTCACGCAGGACAAGGACTCGATCAAGAAGCTCATCACCGACTTCACCGCCGCCTACAACGCGGTGAACGCGCTGCTGCGCGAGCAGACCAAGTACGACTCCGCCAGCAAGACGGCCGGCACGCTGCAGGGCGACTCCACGGCGATCGGCCTGCAGAGCCAGCTGCGCGGCATCATCGGCGGCACCACGACGCTGGCGGGCAGCATCGGCCGGCTGGCCCAGATCGGCCTGGAGCCCGGCACGGACGGCAACCTGAAGACCTCCGACACCAAGCTCAGCACCGCCATGGCGGACCTGGACAGCCTGAAGAACCTGTTCATGGGGCTGGATGGCACCGAGAGCAGCAACGATGGCTTCGCGCAGCGCATCCGCTCCTACATCGATGGCGCGCTCGGCACCGACGGCCGCGTCAGCAGCAAGCAGACTGGCCTGCAGAAGCTCATCGACAACAACAACAAGCGCATGGACCAGATGGAAGACCGTGTCGCGCTGACCGAGGCGCGGCTGCGCGCGCGCTACACCCTGCTGGATACGCAGATGGCCAAGCTCAACGGCCTGTCCGACTACGTCAACCAGCAGCTCGCCAACCTCAATATCAGCAGCAACTGAGCCCCGAGGCGGGCCCAGGGCCTGCCCCCGTAGTGTTCACAGGCCTAGCACAAGACGGCGACCCTCTGGTCGCCGTTGTCGTTTCCGGCGGTCGCAAAAAGGCGCACAGTTCAGCGCATGTCGGGCGCAACCGCCGCTCAAGTCCCCCGCGGGGAGGCCGAAAAACAGTCAACACGACGACGCCTCCCCCAAATCCCATGTACGGCAACATGTCCTCCCCCTTCGCAGCCCGCAACCAGCGCGCCACCCTGTATGCCAAGGTCGGGCTGGAGACCGACGTGCAGGCCGCGAGCCCGCACCGCCTGGTCGCCATGCTGTTCGACGGCGTCTTCGACGCCATGGCCCAGGCCACCCAGGCCATCCAGACCGGCAACGTGGAGCTCAAGGGCCGCGCCCTGTCGCGTGCCGTGCGCATCCTCGACGAAGGGCTGCGCGCCGGCCTGGACATGTCGGCCGGCCAGCTCGCCATGGACCTGCGCGAGCTCTACGGCTACATCTGCATGCGCCTGACACAGGCCAACCTGAAGAGCGACCTCGCCGCCATCGACGAGTGCCAGCGCCTGCTGGCCCCGGTGCGCGAAGCCTGGGGCGCCATCAGCCAGACGCCCGCCGCGCAGGGCGCCCAGCCGGCCCGCGCCGCCTGAGCCCGCGATCCGCGCCCTCCGACCCCATTCCGGTATCCCTGCAATGAACTCCGAACTGCTGAACTACTACGAAGCCATCGAGCAAGCCAGCGCCGACATGCTCACCGCGGCCCGCACCGGCAACTGGGACGAGGTGGTCAAGCTCGAAGGCGCCTGCGTGCTGCTGATCTCACAGCTCAAGGCCGCGGCCAACCAGCAACAGCTGGAGCCCGCGGAGTCTCAGCTGAAGACCCGCATCATGCAGCGCATCCTGCTCAACGACGCCGAGATCCGCCACCTGGCCGAGCCCTGGCTGGAAGACCTGAACCATGTGCTGAAGGGCCACAGCCGGATGGTGCACTGAGCCCCTCGCCCAGCTGGCCGCGCTGAACGCGGGCCAGTCTGGTCGGTCCCCCGAGGGGACGGCGATGCATGCGGCATTGAGCCGCATGCACATCGCCCAACGCGGGCCGGCTTGGGGCGGCCCGGCGCTCGCCCCGCGAACACAACGCCGATTGCGCGACTACCATCTCGGCATGAGTGCCCCTGAACCCGTCTCCGAGGAATTTCGCGTCACCGCCCCCGCCGAGATCGCGGCCTATCTGGTGCAGCTGCAGCGCGCCGAGGCCACCGTGCTGCTGAGCGCGCCGCCGGGCCAGGGCCTGTCCAGCCGCATCACAACACTGGACGCCGAGGCCGACGTGATGGGGCTGGATATCGGCGCCGACCCCGAGGGCATCAGCCAGGCTCTGGTGGCCAGCGGCGAGATCACCGCCGTGGCCTACCTGGGCGCCATCAAGCTGCAGTTCGAGCTGGACGACGCCGTGCTGGTCAGCGGCGAGCAGGGTGCCGTGCTGCGCAGCAGCCTGCCCGAGCGGCTGTACCGCTTCCAGCGCCGCCAGGCCTTCCGCGTGCAGCCCGCGGGCAGCATCTACCCGCGCGTGCTGCTGCCGGGCCACCAGGAATTCGGGCGCGCGCTGCGCGTGCTGGACATCAGCATCGGTGGTCTGGCGCTGGCCCTGCCCGCCGACGTCACGCCGCTGCCCACCGGCGAGGTCGCCGCGGACCTCACGTTGGAGCTGGACCGCATGACCGCGCTGCGCGTGACGCTGCTGCCCCACCACGTCAGCCCCATCGCCGGCGACGCCAACGGCCTGCAGCAACTGGGCTGCTCCTTCGTCGACCTGGAGGCCGGCGCCAGCCGCGCGCTGCAGGTCTATGTGGACCAGACGCAGAAGCGCCGGCGCCTGCTGAAGCTGGACGCATGAGCCAGGCCGCCGCGCCGGCCCGGGGCTTCACGCTGATCGAGGCCGTCATCACGCTGGCGGTGCTGGCCATCATCCTGTCCGTGGCCATCCCCAGCTACAACAGCTACATCTCGCGCCAGCGGCTGCGCCACGTGGCCGAGCTGCTGGAGCTGGACCTGCGCCGCGCCCGCGCACTGGCCGTGGATGAGGGCCGCAACATCCACGTCAGCTTCCAGAGCGGCCCGCAGTGGTGCTGGGGCGCCAGCCGGCAGGCCCCCTGCAACTGCGCCACAGGCCTGCCGCGCTGCGAGCTGGGTGGCGTCGGCGCCGTCAACCACAAGGGCACGCTGCTGCAGGCGGGCCAGGGCATCACCTTCGAGGCCGGCCTGGGTCGCGCGCTGGGCTGGGCGCGCATCGGCATCTCCAACGAGCGCAACCAGCAGCTCTACCTCGACCTGAACCCGCTGGGCCGCCCGTCCATCTGCGGCAGCGACGCCCGCAAAGCCAGTTGCTGACCCCGGGCCGAGCGCCGGGCGGCCCCAAGCCGGCCCGCTTTGGCGATGTGCGAGCGGCTCCATGCCGCGGGCATCGCCGTCCCCCAGGGGGACCGACCAGGCTCGCCCGCGTGCAGCGCGGCAAGACTGGGCGAGGGGCTCATCAGATCTGCATGTTCATGATCTCGGAGTAGGCCGAGACCAGGCGGTTGCGCACCTGCAGCGTCGCCTGGAAACCGATCTGGGCCTTCTGCATGGCCACCATGGTCTCTTCCAGGCTGACGGTGGGGTTGTCCAACTGCAGCTCGCGCTGCATCTTGGACACCTCCTGCTGCTGGGCGCTGACGTTCTTCAGCGCCTGCGTCATCGCGTCGCCGAAGCTGGCGCCCGACGGGGCCGCCGGCTTCACGGACAGCGGCTGGCCATTGACCCCCAGGCCCGCTCGGGCGGCGGCCTGGGCAAAGTCGAAGGGGCGCAGCTTCATGTCCATGGGGCAGCACTGTGGCAGCAAGCCGACGCCGCGAAGCCGCGAGATGGGCGGGCCCAATCGGCCACTTCGACGCTTTCTTGAGGGGCCCCGCACGAATAATTTGCGCCATCGCCGGATGTCCCGGCCCCTGCCGTATCCGCCGCCCCGATGGACAACGCCCTGAGCGCCCCTGCTGCTGCTGCCCCGGTGATGATCACCCCGGCCGACGACGCGCCGCCGAATTTCGTGCAGCGCATCAACGGCCTACCGCTGCGCAGCAAGCTGACCATGGGCGCCGGCCTGCTGGCGCTGGCCGGCGCCGTGCTGGCCATCACGCTGTGGTCGTCCCAGGGCGACTACCGCCCGCTGTACAGCGGCCTGTCGGACAAGGACGGCGGCGCCGTCATCAACGCGCTGTCCGCGCTGCAGGTGCCCTACAAGCACGAGGGCGGCGGCACCATCCTCGTGCCGGCCGGCCAGGTCTATGAAGTGCGCATGAAGCTGGCGGCTCAGGGGCTGCCCAAGGGCGGCGCCAGCGGCAACGGCACGGTGGGCTTCGAGCTGATGGACAAGTCCTCCATCGGCCAGACCCAGTTCAACGAGCGCCTGAACTTCCAGCGCGCGCTGGAAGGCGAGCTGACCCGCACCATCACCGCGATGTCCGACGTGGCCGACGCGCGCGTGCACCTGGCCATCCCGCAGCAGAACGGCTTCTTCCGCGAGCAGCAAAAGCCCAGCGCCAGCGTCGTGCTGACGCTGCGCGGCGGCCGCACGCTGGACCGCAACCAGGTGGCCGGCATCGTGCACCTGGTGTCCAACGCCGTGCCCGAGCTGCATCCCAAGGCCGTCAGCGTGATGGACCAGACCGGCGCGCTGCTGTCGCAGACCGGCGCCGACCCGGCCACCGGCCTGGACAGCCAGCAGCTGCAGTTCAAGCAGCAGGTCGAGGCCGGCTACAACAAACGCATCTTCGAGCTGCTGGAGCCCGTCGTGGGCCGCGAGAACCTGCGCGCCACCGTCACGGCGGACCTGGACTTCTCGCAGACCGAGGCCACGGCCGAGGAGTACCGGCCCAACCAGGGGCCGAACGCCCAGGCGGCGGTGCGCGGCCAGAGCAGCGCGGAAAGCACCAACGTCAACGCCACGCCGCCCACCGGCGTGCCGGGTGCCGCCACCAACCAGCCGCCCGCCCAGGCTGCGGCCCCCATCAACGGCGCCAGCGCGCCCTTGCAGGCCGCCCAGGGTGGCGCCGGTCTCAACAGCAGCCGCAAGGAACAGACCACCAACTACGAGCTGGACAAGACCGTGCGCGTCACGCGCGGCGCCGTGGGCAACGTGAAGCGGCTGAACGCCGCCATCGTCGTCAACCACCGCCAGGTGACCGACGCCAAGGGCAAGACCACCACCCAGCCCGTGCCCGACGAGGAGATCACGCGGCTGACTGACCTGGTCAAGGAGGCCATGGGCTTCAACGCCGACCGCGGCGACTCGGTCAAGGTCGTCAGCGCGCCCTTCGTGCTGGACAAGAGCGAACCCGCCGACCTGCCGCTGTGGAAGCAGCCCTGGCTGCTGGACCTTGCCCGCAGCGCCATCGTGCCGCTGGCCTTCGTCGCCATCGCGCTGATCGCCGTGTTCGGCATGATCCGTCCCGCCATCAAGGCCGCTGCGCCGCTGCCGCCGGAAGAGAAGCCCGAGACCGTGGACGAGGTGGTCGACGACGCCGAACTGGTGCTGGGCGCCGACGGCATGCCCAAGCTGGAGGCCCCGCTGCACAACGAGAAGCTGGACCGCGCCCGCGCCATGGCGCGCGACAATCCGGTCGCCGTCGCCAACATCGTGCGCGACTGGATGGGCGGCCAGACCGCCTGATGCCGAGCTCAACCATGGACGACAAAGGCACCGAGAACGCCGCAATCCTGCTGATGTCGCTGGGCGAGGAAGAAGCCAGCGAGGTCTTCAAGCACCTGTCGCCCAAGGAAGTGCAGGCGCTGGGCGAGACCATCGCCAAGCTCAAGGTCATCAAGCGCGCCCAGGTCGAGGAGGTGCTGGACAAGTTCGACGCCATCGCCGAGACGCAAAGCACGCTGGTCACCGACACCGACGAGTACGTGCGCTCCGTGCTGCGCAAGGCGCTGGGCGAGGACAAGGCCAACCTGCTGCTGGACCGCATCCTGCAAGGCAGCGACGTGTCCTCCATCGAGAGCCTGAAGTGGATGGACGCGGCCAGCGTGGCCGAACTGCTGCGCAACGAGCACCCGCAGATCATCGCGGCCATCCTGGCGCATCTGGACTTCGACCAGACCAGCTCGGTGCTGAAGCTGTTCACCGAGCGTGGCCGCAACGAGGTGCTGATCCGCATCGCCACGCTGGACGGCATCCAGCCGACCGCGCTGAAGGACCTGAACGAGGTCATGAGCCAGATCCTGGCCGGCGGCGAGCGCATGAAGAAGAGCTCGCTGGGCGGCGCCAAGACGGCGGCCGAGATCATCAACATGATGGGCTCCAGCGTGGAAGCCTCGGCGCTGGACTACATCCGCGAGGCCGATGCCGACCTGGCCCAGAAGATCATGGACAACATGTTCACGTTCGACGACGTGAACAAGATCGACGACAAGGGCGTGCAGGCCATGCTCAAGGAAGTGCAAAGCGAGAGCCTCATCGTCGCGCTCAAGGGCGCCAGCGTGGAGCTGCGCGAGAAGATCTTCCGCAACATGTCCACCCGTGCGGCCGAGACGCTGCGCGAGGACCTGGAGACGCGCGGCCCGGTGCGGCTGTCCGAGGTCGAGGCCGAGCAGAAGGAAATGCTCAAGATCGTGCGCCGCCTGGTGGACGAAGGCCAGATCGTGCTGGCGGGCGGCGGCGACGACCAGTTCGTTTAAGGTCGCGGCATGGTCACGCGACATCCACCCCGGCAAGTCCCCCCGCCCGACCGCCGCGAAGGCGAGCGCCGCGGCACCTATGCCCGCTTCATCCCCGGCGAGGAGGTGCAGGGCGCCAAGGCCTGGAACCTCGATCACCTGGGCGACACACCGGCCTCCCCGTTCGCGCCCATGCGCCCCGGCGCCCCCGCTGCGCAACCGCCCGCCGCAGCGGCCGCCGAACCACCCCCGCCCCCCGAGCCCGACCTGCACGAGCAGTTGCACGCCGCGCGGCAAGGCGGCTACCAGGACGGCTACCGCGACGGCATGGCCGCGCTGGACGCGTTCAAGCACAGCTTCGCGCAGCAGATCAGCGCTCAGGTCGGCCAGCTGGTGAAGAACTTCGATGCCGAGCTGCAGGCGCTGGAGGGCGACATGGCCCAGTCCATCGCACGCATCGCCGTCGAGCTGGCGCGCCAGGTCGTGCGCAGCGAGCTGGAACAGCGCCCGGAGCTGATCGCGCGCGTGGCGCACGATGCCGTCGAGGCGCTGCAGCTGTCGGCCCGCCATGTGCGCGTGCGCGTGCACCCCGACGACTACCCGCTGGTGCAGCAAGGCGCCGGCACCGAGATGCAGGCCCGCGAGGCCCAGCTCATCCCCGACGCCGAGGTGCCGCGCGGCGGCGTGAAGGTGGACGCCGACATCGCCAGCGTGGACGCGACGATCGCCACGCGCTGGCAGCAGGCCGTGGCCGCCATCGGCCAGCAGTCCATCTGGGAAGACCGCCGCGGAGGCGAGGATGACAACGCCTGAGCGCCACGAGCGCTGGCGGCGCTACCTGGCCGACCTGGAGACGCTGGCCGGCAACCCTGCCCCCATCGAGTCCCAGGGCAAGCTGGTGCGCGTGGCCGGCCTGGTGCTGGAGGCCACCGGCATCAAGGTGCCGCTGGGCTCGGTGTGCCGCATCCAGATGCCCAGCACCGGCGCCAACCCGCGCCGCGGCGCCGCGCCGGTGAACGCCGAGGTGGTCGGCTTCTCGGGCGACCGCGCCTACCTGATGCCGACCGACGAGGTGCAGGGCCTGTCCAGCGGCGCCACTGTGGTGCCGCGCCAGCTGCCGCCGCTGGCGCCGCAGCTGGGCCAGCCGCTGCACCCCTGGCGCCGTGGCGAGGACCGTGGCCTGCACCTGCCCATGGGCGACGGCCTGCTGGGCCGCGTCGTGGACCCGCACGGCCACCCGCTGGACCGCCGCGGCGACCTGGACCGCATGCACAACGAGCCCATGGTGCGCCGCCCCATCAACGCGATGGACCGCGACCCGGTCCGCACGCCACTGGACACCGGCGTGCGCGCCATCAACGCGCTGCTGACCGTCGGCCGCGGCCAGCGCCTGGGCCTGTTTGCCGGCACGGGCGTCGGCAAGTCGGTGCTGCTGGGCATGATGGCGCGCTACACGCAGGCCGACGTCATCGTCGTGGGCCTCATCGGCGAGCGCGGCCGCGAAGTCAAGGAATTCATCGAGGACATCCTGGGCGAGCAGGGTCTCAAGCGCAGCGTCGTGGTGGCCGCGCCGGCCGATGCGCCGCCGCTGATGCGCATGCAGGGCGCGCACTACGCCACCGCCATCGCCGAGTACTTCCGCGACCAGGGCCGCCACGTGCTGCTGCTGATGGACTCGCTGACCCGCTACGCGATGGCGCAGCGCGAGATCGCGCTGGCCATTGGCGAGCCGCCGGCCACCAAGGGCTATCCGCCGTCCTGCTTCGCCAAGCTGCCGCAGCTGGTGGAGCGCAGCGGCAACGGCCTGCCGGGCGAAGGCTCCATCACGGCCTTCTACACGGTGCTGACCGAGGGCGACGATCCGCAGGACCCCATCGCCGACGCGGCGCGCGGCATCCTGGACGGCCACATCGTGCTGAGCCGCGAGCTGGCCGAGGCCGGCCACTACCCGGCCATCGACATCGAACGCTCCATCTCCCGGGTGATGACCAGTGTTGCACCCCAAAACCAGGTCGATTCCGCGCGTCGATTCCGCCAGCTTCTGGCGAAATACAACAAGGCCCGCGACCTCATCCAGCTTGGAGCCTATGCCCCGGGCAGCGACCCCGAGCTGGACCTGGCCGTTCGCCTGCATGCCGACATGACGCGGCTGCTGCAGCAGGACATGCACAGCCCGGCACTTCTTCACGCCAGCGTCAATCAATTGCAGGCCGTCGTCCAGGGCGCTTGAAGTTCCGCTGCGGGCCGCCGATATCGACTGTGCACCTGGCCGCCCGGCCCGGTGCCGCTGGAGTAGTTGAATGAGTGCATCCACCCTGAGCCTGTTGCTGGAACGAGCCGAAGCCGAACGCGACGCCGCGGCCCAGGCCCTGCACGCGGCCTGCGCCCAGGCGCAGGCCGCCCGCCACCAGCACGGTGAGCTGACCGGCTACCGCCAGGAATACCAGCAGCGCTGGACCCAGCAGTTCGCCAACGCCACCACCATGAGCATCGTGGGCTGCTACCAGAACTTCGGCCAGCGGCTGGACCAGGCCGTCACCTCCCAGGGCCACGTCGCCCAGCACGCCGACCAGCGCCAGGAACGCGCCCGCGACGCGCTGCGCCAGGCCGAGCTGCGCGTGGCCGCGCTGCGCCAGCTGATCAAGCGCCGCGAGGCCGAGACCCAGCGCGCCGACGAGCGCCGCGAGCAGCGCGCCACCGACGAGTTCGCCGCCCGCGCCCACCTGCGCCGCTCGGCCCACGCCTGACCCGCCGGAGCCGACCATGATCAGCAGCGCCCAGACCCTGCCGCCCAAGCCGTCCCTGCCGCCCGCCGCCGCCGCGGCCCAGCCCGCCAACCCGGCCGGCGGCCCCAGCTTCGCCCAGTTCCTGACCGAGCAGACCGCGCCGCCGCCAATGCCCGCCGAAGGCGATGGCGAGGACGCTGCGGCCAGCGCCGACGCCACCGACGACGAAGGTGGCCTGCAGGCCAGGAACCGGCTGGCCGCCCGCCGCGCCGCCGGTCAGCCGCGCGCCGCCGCGC
>DASWWC010000087.1:0-24348 GCA_036401055.1 Roseateles sp. | reverse complement strand
ATCGAGCTGCACCAGCAGGAAGGCGCGCGCCTTGGCCCACTGGCGGCGCACCGTGCGCTCGCCCAGACCCAGGGCCTCGGCGGTCTCGGCCTCGGTGTAGCCGCCGAAGAAGCGCAGCTCCACGACCTGGGCCAGCGCCGGCTCCAGCGCGGCCAGCGCGTCGAGCGCGGCGTCCAGCGCCAGCAGGCGCTCTTCGGCGGCCGGGGCGGCGAGCTCCGCCAGCGCGGTGTCCCAGCTGAGCGCCTGCCAGTCGCCGCCGCGGGCCTGGGCGTGGCGGCGGCGCAGGTGGTCGATGACGATGTGGCGCATGGCCTTGGCCGCCAGCGCGTAGAAGTGATGGCGGTCCGCCAGCGGCGCACTGGGGGCGGCGGCCAGGCGCAGGAAACCTTCGTGCAGCAGCTCCTCGGTGGCCAGGCTGGGTGCGCCGGGGCCGCGCAGCCGCGCGCGGGCGATGCGGCGCAGCTCGGGGTAGATCAGCGGCCAGGCGGCTGCGGTGGCGGCCGGGTCGCCGTCACGGGCGGCCTGCAGCAGCGCGGTGAGGCCGTCCGTGGGTGTGCTCATGCACCGGGCTCGCTGTCGGGATGCGTCCCCCAGCCCTGGCGCTGCGCGCGGCGATGCGCCTCCTCGGCGTCGCGCTCGGCGGCCATCTGCTGCTCGAACTGCTGGCGGCCCAGCTTGGCGGCGGCGATCAGCGCCCCTTCGTCGCCCTGCAGCGGCACCATCTGCTCCAGCACCTCGATGTTGTGGCGGCGAAAGCGCATGGCCTGGCGACGTGCGGCGTAGGGTTCCATGCCGGTCAGCTCCAGCACGCTGCGTGCGCTCATCAGCGCGGCATCGAAGGTCTCGCGCTCGATGTGCTGCACGCCGGCTTCGCGCAGCTGGTAGTAGTGCTGCACGTTGCGCGCGCGGGCCACCACGGTGAGTTGCGGAAAGTGCTCCCGCGCCAGCTCGGCGATCTCCACGCTCTGGCCGATGTCGTCCACGGCGATCACGAGGATGCGCGCGGTGGCGGCGCCGGCGGTCTTCAGCATGTCCAGCCGCGTCGCGTCGCCGTAGTGCACCGTCCAGCCGAAGCGGCGCAGGCCCTCGATGGCCTCGGCGTCCTGGTCCAGCAGCGTGGCCTCCAGGCCATTGGCGCGCAGCATGCGGCCCACCACCTGACCGTAGCGGCCGCTGCCGGCAATGATGACGGGGGCGGGCGGCGGCGGGGCCGCGTCGCGCTGCTTGCGCAGGCCGCGGCGTGCCAGCTTCTGCGACATCAGCCGGTCGCCGCCGGTCAGCAGCAGCGGCGTCAGCGCCAGCGACAGCGCGACTGCCGCCACGAGGGCCGAGTTTTGTGCCGCGTCGATGAGCCCGTTGCTCTGCGCCAGCTGGAACACGACGAAGCCGAACTCGCCGCCCTGCGCCAGCAGGATCACGAAGGCCGGACGCTCGACCAGCGGGATCTTCATCGCCTTGGCCATCAGCGCCAGCACGAGGATCTTGCAGGCCAGCAGTGCCAGCACCAGCGACGCGACGAGGCCCGGCTGTGCGGCCACGGCCTTCAGATCCAGCCCCATGCCCACGGCGATGAAGAACAGGCCCAGCAGCAGGCCCTTGAAGGGCTCAAGGTCGGTCTCCAGCTCGCGGCGGTACTCGCTCTCGGCCAGCAGCACGCCGGCCAGGAAGGCGCCCAGCGCCATCGACAGGCCCACCAGCTGCATCAGCGCCGCCGTGCCCAGCACCAGCAGCAGCGCGGCGGCGGTGAAGATCTCGGGCGTCTTGCTGGTGGCGATCCAGCGCAGCGCCGGCCGCAGCAGCAGGCGGCCGCCGAACACGATGGTGACGATGGCACCGATGGCCTTGGCCGCGGCGAACCAGCTCCCGCCGCCGCCGTCGCTGTCGCCGTGCGCGGCCAGGATGGGCACCAGCGCCAGCACCGGGATGGCCGCGATGTCCTGCAGCAGCGCGACCGACAGGATGCTTTCGCCGGCCGTCGTGCGCCCGAGGTTGCGCTCGGCCAGCACGGCCAGCGCGACGGCGGTGGACGACATCGCCAGCCCCAGGCTGACGACCACGGCCAGCCGCCACGGCGTGCCCAGCGCCAGGCCCACCGCAGCCAGCACCGCCGCGCACCCCAGCAGCTGCACGCTGCCCCACCCGAAGATGGGCCGACGCATGGCCCACAGCCGCTTGGGCTCCAGCTCCAGGCCGACGAGGAACAGCATCAGCACGACACCCAGCTCGGCCACCTCGGGGATGGCGCTGGAGTTGGGCACCAGCCCCAGCATTGCCGGCCCGATCAACAGGCCCGCGACCAGGTAGCCCAGGATGGAGCCCAGCCGCAGGTAGCGCGCCAGCGGCACGGCCAGCACCGCAGCGGCAAGAAAGACCAGCGGCAGTTGCAGCCAGGCGCCGTGGTGGTTCATGTCGTACCTCCACCCAGCGTGGAGAACATGGCCGGCCGTTCATCCAGCGCGACGTCGTCCTCGTCGCCTACCGGCGCCTCGGCGAACTGGTCGCACCATTCGGGGTAGTGCGCCAGCCGCTTCACGAACAATTCGGCATGGGCCTGGATCTGCGCGTCCGTCGCGCGGTGGGCAGCCAGCAGGATCTGCGGCGGCAGCCAGTTCATGCCGCAGGTGCGGGCCGACTGGCGGTAGGGCAGCAGGAAGTCGTCGACGGGATGGTGGTTGTGGCCGGTCGGCGCATAGGCCTCAGGGCCGCCACCGGTGGAGGCCACCAGCCAGAAGTCCTTGCCGTGCAGCGCCGTGCCGCCGGGGCCATAGGCCCAACCCAGGCGCGGCACCTCGTCCCACCAGAGCTTTTGCAGCGCCGGCATGCTGTACCAGTAGATGGGGTGCAGCATGACGACCAGCCGGGCCGCCTCCAGCGCGCGCTGTTCGGCGTCGACGTGGATGTGGAAGTCGGGGTAGAGGCGGTAGAGGTCGCGCAGCTCGACGCGGTTCGCGATGGGCGATGCACGCAGCGCCGCAATGACGCTGCGGGTCGCGTTGGAGCGGGCCAGGTCGGGATGGGCGGCGAGGACCAGGATGTCGCGGGCGGTACTGTCAGGCATGGCCGGCTAGGGTACCGTGGCCGCACGACAGCCAGCCCCTCATCGACCCGAAATGCGCATCTTCGAGACCCTCGCCGACCTGCAGGCCCTGGTGGGCCAGCCGCTGGGCCACAGCGACTGGATCACCGTGGACCAGACCCGCGTGAACGCCTTCGCCGAGGCCACCGAGGACCGCCAGTGGATACACGTGGATCCCGAGCGCGCCAAGGCCGGGCCGTTCGGCGGGCCCATCGCGCACGGCTTTCTGACGCTGTCGCTGATCCCCTACTTCTTCGAGACGGGCTTCGCGGTGCGCGAGACGCGCATGGTCGTCAACTACGGGCTCAACAAGGTGCGCTTCACCGCGCCGGTGCCCGTGGGCAGCCGGCTGCGCGCTGCCTTCAAGCTGCTGGCCATGGACGATGTCGCCGGCGGCGCGGTGCAACTGACGGTGGAAGTGGCGGTCGAGGCCGAGGGCGTGCCCAAGCCGGTGTGCGTGGCACAGAGCCTGGCGCGGCACTACCGCTGACCGGGGCGCCCGGAACCGGGCGCCCGTGCGACTCAGTCGGCGCGGCGTGAGCGGCGCTTCATCAGGCCGAGGGCGGCCAGACCGGCCAGGGCCATGCCCCAGGTCGCGGGTTCCGGCACCGGCGAGATCGTGTAGTTGGCGATGGATGCGATCTGCTGCGAGCTCAGGCCTTCCAGGCGGGGATCGGATAGCAGTGCCAGACCGGTGGACTGCGCCAGCAGCTGGTCCGCTGCCGTCGGGCCGGCGACGTCGCTGGCCAGGAAGGCGAAGTTCAGCAGGCTCAGGCTTTGGCCCGGCGCCAGGCTGATCGTGTAGCTGACGTTGTAGCGGTCCGGCGTCAGCGCGGCCAGGCCCAGGCCGTTGTTGCCCGACACCAGTGCCAGCACGGGCTGGTCGGTGCACTGGCCGGCGCCGTCGTCGGTGCAGCTGACGATCAGACCCTTGCCGTTGTGGCTGACCAGTTCGTCGCCATCCGAGCCCAGGTTGCCGAAGAAGTTCAGCGTCGTCGTGACGCTGGCGCCGCTGGTGTTCGTGAAGGTGTCGAAGAAGCGATAGACGTTGCCGCTGAGCAGTTCCACCTGGCGGCTCTGGCCGAGGCTGCCAACGCCGCTGTTGTAGAAGCCGAAGGCGTCGAAGGCGTAGTTGCCGCCATCCACGACCTGGCCGAGCGCGCGATTGTTCAGCGGCGTGTAGCCGCCGGTGCCGACGTAGCTGCTGCCGTAGTCGCTGCCGTTGAAGATGCCGCCGTCGGCCTGGAACTGGCCGGCCTGGGCGAGGGCGGGAAGGAGGAGGGCGGTGGCGAGCGCGGCGCCAAGGATGCGTTGGGACATGAGGGTTCTTTCAGGGTGAGGTGTGCCCCAGGCCGTCGGCGGCCTGAGGCGAAAGAGGGATGAGCGCGATCAGCCGCGACGGGCCGTCAGCCACTTGGTCGGCGGCAGCGGCTTGCCGACGAGGCGAAGCTCGCCGATCCAGCCGAAGAAGCCGTCATCCAGCACGCCGTCCCACCAGCCGGCGCCGAGGATCCAGGGCTGCGGCGTGGCCTGCGAGCGCGTGCCGGTGGCGGCGTTCGCGACGTTGCGCAGCACGGGTGCGCCCTCGACATACATCGTCGTCGTGGCGGTGGCCGGGTCGTTGACGATGGCCACGTGATACCAGGTGTCGCGGAAGATCTCGCCGGACCAGGCGGTCTGTGCGTAGTGCGAATTGCTGGCCGGCACGACCTCCCACTGCACCTCGCGCAGGCTGGAGATGGCGAACAGCACGCTGGAGGCTTCCGGGTCGCCGCCCCAGTAGCCGCCGGGCACGGCACCGCGGTTGCCCATGCGGCCCAGCAGGTTGCACCAGGCGTGCTTGCTGACCTCCCAGTTCGCCGGCAACTTCACGAAGGCCTCGATGGTGTAGCCGTCCCAGAAGCTGCGGCCGTTGACCGCCGCGCCCGCCGCCGTCAGGAAGGCGCTGCGGCGCTTGGTGGTCTTGTCGGTGTTCAGGAAGCGCACGCTGCCGGCTGCGGACGACAGGCGGTGCTTGTCGGTGGACCAGACCACGTCGCCCACCTGGGCCGGGCCGCTCAGCGCGGCGCGGCGCATGTCATGGCCGCCGAACACGTCGGGCAGCGCGTCGCCGACCTTGACGACCTGGCCCTCGGCCACGCCGGCCGGGGCCCGCCAGTGGGCATAGGTCTCGGGCACGTAGGGGAAGTCATTCACGTCGGCCGGCGGCACGGCCACGACCGGTGTCGGCTCGGTGTAGTTGGCCAGCAGGGCGCTGCGCACGCGCGGCAGGATGGCGGCGCCGGTGGTCGAGAGGGTCGGCTTGAAACGCTGGAAGCCGGCGAAGCGCTTCTTGAAGTTGATGGCGATGGAGAAGCGCTGGTTGGGCTGCGTCAGCTCGGCAAAGTCGAACTGGTTCAGCTTGGCCTTGGCCTTCTGCACCACCCACGGCGAGAACGACATCACGTCGATCTTGTTGTTCGTGAAGTCGACCTCGTAGAGCCGCATCATTGCGTTGCCGCCCTGGTAGTCCATCTGGTAGTCGACCACCATCTGGTGCACTTCGTTGCCGAAGTCGTTGTACTTGCGCAGGTGGGCGGCCCCGTGATGGTGGCCGTTGAGCGTCATGAAGATCTGGTCGTTGTCGCGGATCAATCGCTCCCACAGCATGCGGCCGTAGTCCGTCTCCAGCGGGCTGATGCCGTCGCTGGCGATGTTGAGCAACTGGTGGTTGGACAGGATCACCGGCACGGAAGGGTTCTTCGCGATGACGCTGCGCGCCCAGGCAATGCCGGCGTCCGAGATGCGCCAGGACAGCGACAGCACCATGAAGGTGACGCCGTGGGCCTGGAACAGGTGGTACTCATGGAAGCCCGAGCTGTCGCGCTCGCGGAAGGTGGTCTG
The DNA here is from genome assembly GCA_036401055.1 of Roseateles sp. Lineage (GTDB taxonomy): Bacteria > Pseudomonadota > Gammaproteobacteria > Burkholderiales > Burkholderiaceae_C > Pelomonas. The sequence goes on along the minus strand of DASWWC010000087.1, from coordinate 18,389 downwards.
GCGCGCGGCGCGACTGGCCGGGAACCACTTCAGGTAGGGCTCGGCGCCCAGGTTGCGCTGGGCGTCCGTGCCGTAGTTCTGATCGGAGGGCTGGTGGTAGTCGTAATCGGTGATGACGTCGTGGTTGCCGGCCAGGATGGAGTAGGGCACGCCGGCCGTCTCCAGCAGCTTCATGGCCGCATCGGCGACACCCCACTGGTTGGGCTTGCCTTGCTGGTCCACCACGTCGCCCAGGTGGATGACGAAGGGGATGTTGTAGGCGTGCGCGTTCTGCGCGATCCAGCCGGTCTGCGCGGCATAGGGCGTGGAGCCGTAGCGGTTCTGGAACTGCTGACCCTCGTCGGTCGTCGCGTAGCGCGAGTAGAACTGCGTGTCGGGCAGCACCGCCAGCGCGAAGCTGGTGGTGGGCCCGCTGGCCGCCTGTGCCGACTCCGTGCCGACCAGTCCACTGCCGAGCGCCAGCGCCGACAGGCCGGCCGCGCTGCGCAGCAGGCCGCGGCGGTCGGTGTGCAGGGTGTGAGGGGTTGCGTCGAGATCGGGGTCGACGCCGTCGTGGTTCAGGATCGGCATGGTGGTACTGCGGAGTGGGAGGATGAGCGGCCCGGTGGTGCGCGGATTTCGAAGGGCGTGTGCTCTATGGCGCAGTCTGGCGATCCTTTGCTGCACGGTGGTGACAGCTTGTCGATGAAGCCGTGCTAACGCAGAGGGGCAGGTCTTGCCAGCAGGCCGGGGCGGATCGGTGACGCACGACTTGCCGCGCCGGATAGCATGCGACCTCTTCAGCCAACCCTATCCGCCCATGGCCTCCAGCCTGTTCGTTCTGCTCGACGACATCGCCACCATCCTCGACGACGTGGCCGTGATGACCAAGGTTGCCGCCAAGAAGACGGCGGGCGTGCTGGGCGATGACCTGGCGCTGAACGCGCAGCAGGTTACCGGCGTCAACGCCGACCGCGAGCTGCCGGTGGTCTGGGCCGTCGGCGTGGGCTCGCTGATCAACAAGGCCATCCTGGTGCCGGCGGCGCTGGCCATCGCGACCTTCGCGTCCTGGGCCATCACGCCGCTGCTGATGATCGGTGGCGCCTTCCTGTGCTTCGAGGGCTTCGAGAAGCTGGCGCACAAGTTCCTGCACAGCAAGGCCGAGGACGAGGCCCATCACCAGGAGCTGGCGCAGGCGGTGGCTGATCCGCAGGTCGATATGGTCCAGTTCGAGAAGGACAAGATCAAGGGCGCGATCCGCACCGACTTCATCCTGTCGGCCGAGATCATCGTCATCTCGCTGGGCACGGTCGCCGACAAACCGTTCACGTCGCAGCTGGCCGTGCTGGTGGCCATCTCGCTGGCGATGACGGTGGGCGTCTACGGCCTGGTGGCCGGCATCGTGAAGCTGGACGACGCGGGCCTGTGGCTGTCGCGCCGCGCCAGCGCCGCCTCCCGCGCCTTCGGCCGCGGCTTGCTGGCGATGGCGCCGTGGCTGATGAAGACGCTGTCGGTGGTCGGCACCGCGGCGATGTTCCTGGTCGGCGGCGGCATCCTGGTGCACGGCATCCCGGCGCTGCACCATGTCGTCGAGCATTGGGTCGCGGGCCAGAGCTGGGGCGTGGCGGCGCTGATCGAGAACGGCAGCAATGGCCTGGCGGGCATCGTCGCTGGCGCCATCGTGCTGGGCGTCGTGATGGCCGTGCAGAAGCTGCGCGGCAAGTGACGCCGCAGCGTCAGGTGGGCGTGTACGCCAGCCTGACGTAGATCGGCGCAAACGCCTCGGCCTGCGTGATCTCCAGCAGGCGCTCGCGCGCCAGCTCCAGCATTGCGATGAAGGTGACCACCAGCACGGCCTGGCCGCGCGTCACGTCGAACAGGTGCTCGAACTCGACGAAGCGCTGGCCCTGCAGCCGGCGCAGCACGATGCTCATGTGCTCGCGCACCGACAGCTGCTCGCGGCTGATCTTGTGGTGTTGGTTGAGCTTGGCGCGCTTCAGGATGTCCAGCCAGGCCTCGCGCAGATCGTCCGCGTTCACGTCGGGGAACACGGGCGTCAGCGACTGCTCGATGTGGATCTGCGCACGCAGGAAGTCGCGGCCCAGCACCGGCAGGCGGTCCAGCCGCGCGGCGGCCAGCTTCATCTGCTCGTACTCCAGCAGGCGCCGCACCAGCTCGGCCCGCGGGTCTTCCACTTCCTTGCCGTCCTCGCTCTTCTTGGGCGGCAGCAGCATGCGCGACTTGATCTCGATGAGCATGGCCGCCATCAAGAGGTACTCGCTGGCCAGCTCCAGGTTGTGCTTGCGGATCTGCTCGACATAGCTCAGGTACTGGCGCGTCACGTCGGCCAGCGGGATGTCGAGGATGTTGAAGTTCTGCTTGCGGATCAGGTACAGCAGCAGGTCCAGCGGGCCCTGGAAGGCTTCCAGGAAGACCTCCAGCGCATCCGGCGGGATGTAGAGGTCCAGCGGCATCTGGAACAGCGGCTCGCCGTACAGGCGAGCGACGGCGACCGTGTCGACCGTCTCGGGCAGGTCGGACTCGGCGTGGCTGTTCTCGTCAGCCACGGAGACGGTCATGCCTTGGTCTGGTAGACGTAGGGCTGCTGGGCGACACGGGCCTCGTTGAAGCCGGCCTGGGCGGCGCGGTCCTGCTCCTTGTCCCACAGCAGCGCGCGGCCGGCGCGCTGCTCGGCTTCCAGCGTGGGGCGCTGGGCCTTCAGCTGCTCGATGAAGGAGGTGACGTCGGACTTGTAGGGCTTCCAGAACAGCGGCATGGCATGGCTTTCAATCGAATCGCGGCATTTTATCGGCGCCGTGCGCTGGCCAGGTCGTCCAGTGCCGGTACCAGCCCCAGGGCGGCCAGGGCGCCCGCCAGCGGCAGCGTGGCCGCATAGCCTATGGTCTTGAATGCCCAGGCGCCGGCCACGCCGCCCACGGTGAAGGCCAGCAGAAGCCCGCCCAGCAGTCGCAGCTTGGTGGTGTTCACATGCACCGGTGTGCCGCCCATGCCGTACAGCGCGCGGCCCAGCTCGATGCCCAGGTCGGTGACGATGCCGGTGACATGCGTGGTGCGTATCTCGGCGCGCGATACCTTGGTGATCAGCGCGTTCTGCAGGCCCATCGTGAAGCACAGCATGGAGACCGTGGCCGGCACCAGCAGGCCTTGCAGGCTGGCCAGCCAGGCACCCATGAGGCCGAAGGCCAGCAGGCAGGCGGCTTCCAGCAGCAGCGGCAACGCATAGATGCTGTGGGCCTGACGCTGGCGGCCCATGTTGACCAGCACCGCCGTCGTGGCCGCGCCCGCGACGAAGAACAGCAACGCGCCGACAGCCATCATCCAGGCCTCGTGCTGGCCCAGTACCAGGCCGTCGGCCGCGGCCGACACCAGGCCGGTCATGTGCGAGGTGTAGTGGTGCACGGCCAGGAAGCCGCCCGCGTTGGTGGCGCCGGCGACGAAGGCCAGCAGCCAGCCCAGATGGGCGTTGCCTTCCGCCGTGCGCTCCACGGCCAGCAGGCGGCGGGCATAGGAGACGGCCATGAACAGCGGTGAGGCCCTGGCCTGCCGCGCCTTAGCGCACTCGCAAGCCCGGCTGGGCACCGTCGTGGGGCTCGAGGACGAAGATGCCGGGGTTGGATTTCTCATCGGCATGGCTGGCAGCAAGGACCATGCCTTCGCTGACGCCAAACTTCATCTTGCGCGGCGCCAGATTGGCGACCAGCACGGTCAGCTTGCCTTCCAGGTCTTCGGGCTTGTAGGCGCTGCGGATGCCGCTGAAGACGTTGCGCGTGCGGCCCTCGCCGGCGTCCAGCGTCAGACGCAGCAGCTTGTCGGAGCCCTCCACCAGCTCGGCCTTCACGATCTTGGCGATGCGCAGGTCGACCTTGGCGAAGTCGTCGATCTTGATTTCCGCAGCGATGTCTTCGCCGCCCGGGACGACCTTGGGCGCCGGCGGAGCCTCGAACAGCTGCTCGACCTTGGCCAGGTCCACGCGCTGCATCAGGTGCTGGTAGGCGCCGATCTGGTGGGCGCCGAGCAGGCGGGCGCTGTCGCTCCATTGCAGCGGTTCGACCTTCAGGAAGGCCTCGACCTGTGTGGCCAGCGCAGGCAGCACGGGCTTGAGGTAGATGGTCAGCAGGCGAAAGGCCTCGATGCAGACGCTGCAGACCTCGTGCAGCCGGGCATCCATGCCTTCCTGCTTGGCCAGCTCCCAGGGCTTGTTGGCATCGACGAACTCGTTGACCTTGTCGGCCAGCGCCATGATCTCGCGCAGCGCCTTGCCGAACTCGCGCGTCTCGTACAGCTCGGCGACCGAGCCGCTCTGTGCGCGCAGCGTGTCCAGCAGCGCCGAGCCTTCGGCGCCGAGCGTGGCGCTCAGCTTGCCGTCGAAGCGCTTGGTCAGGAACCCGGCCGCGCGCGACGCGATGTTGATGAACTTGCCGACCAGGTCGCTGTTGACGCGGGCCGCGAAATCCTCGGGGTTGAAGTCGATGTCTTCGACGCGAGCGTTGAGCTTGGCGGCGATGTAGTAGCGCAGCCATTCGGCGTTCAGGCCCAGGCTCAGGTACTTCAGCGGGTCGAGACCCGTGCCGCGGCTCTTGCTCATCTTCTCGCCGCCGTTGACGGTCATGAAGCCGTGCACGAAGACGTGGTTGGGCGTCTTGCGACCGCTGAAGTGCAGCATGGCCGGCCAGAACAGCGTGTGGAAGTAGGTGATGTCCTTGCCGATGAAGTGCACCTGCTCGACGGACTCGTCGGCCATGAAGGCATCGAAGTCCTTGCCGATCTTGCCGAAGTAGTTCTTCAGCGACGCGAGGTAGCCGATGGGCGCGTCCAGCCAGACGTAGAAGTACTTGCCCGGCGCGTCCGGGATCTCGATGCCGAAGTAGGGCGCGTCGCGGCTGATGTCCCAGTCGCTGAGGCGGTTGTTGCCTTCTTCATCCGGTTCGAACCACTCGCGGATCTTGTTCAGCACCTCAGGCTGCAGGCGACCGGGCTCCTGCGTCCACTTGGTCAGGAAATCGACGCAGCGCGGGTCGCTCAAGCGGAAGAAGTAGTGCTCGCTGGTCTTGAGCACCGGCGTGGCGCCGGACAGCACGGAGTAGGGGTTCTTCAGCTCGGTGGGCGCGTAGACGGCGCCGCAGACCTCGCAGCTGTCGCCGTACTGGTCCTTCGCGCCGCACTTGGGGCATTCGCCCTTGATGAAGCGATCCGGCAGGAACATGGACTTGGCCGGGTCGAAGAACTGCTCGATGGTCTTGGTCGAGATCAGCTCGTTATGCCGCAGCGACAGGTACACGGCCTTGGACAGCTCGTGGTTCTCGGGGCCGTCGGTCGAGTGCCAGTTGTCGAAGCTGATGTGGAAACCATCCAGGTACTGCTTGCGGCCGGCGGCGATGCCAGCGACGAACTCCTGCGGCGTCTTCTTGGCCTTCTCGGCCGCGATCATGATCGGCGCGCCATGGGCGTCGTCAGCGCAGACGAAGTGCACCTGCGAGCCCGCCATGCGCTGGTAGCGAACCCAGATGTCGGCCTGGGTGTACTCCATGATGTGGCCGATGTGGAAACCGGCGTTGGCATAGGGCAGGGCGGTGGTGACGAAGAGCTGGCGGGACATGGAGACGGGGACGGCAGGGGCTGAGCGGCGAAGCGTTGGATTTTAGGTTTGCGGATCGGCGGGCGCCGCGGGGGCGGGCGCTGATTCGCCGTCGGCCTGCGGTTCATCGTTCGCGGTGCCGTCATCCGGCTTGCCGCTCAGCTTGCGCTGGCGCTTTTCTTCTGCCTTGCGCTTCTTGGCCAGTTCGCGCTGGCGTTTCTCGTAGCTGTAGTTGGGCGTGGCCAAGGGCAGTTCTCCAGGGGGCGTCCGCGGGTTGCGGGCAGGGCCCAATGTACCTGCTCGCCTCGTGCTCCCATGCGCCGCACTTGGCGCCGAAAGCTCCAGAGTGCATCAAGGAACGCGGTTAAGTCACTGATTCGTAATACTTCTTGAAGCTATCCACCGAGTCTGTGGAAAACTTTGTGGAGAAGTGCCCTCCATCGCCCCCAAGCCCTTATGCAATGCGGCTCCGCTTAGGTTGCTCAATTTCTAGGCAGCTTCGGGTGGCCTATATGAATCAATCACTTAGCGTGACATGAGCTGAGGTGATGGGCAGATGAGGGATACGGTTCGTCGGGGCTTGACGGGTTCCGGATTTGGGGATAAGTCAAGCCGTGGTGGCCGTATGTCACGGGTCTGGATGACAGATTCGTGATGTTTGTCCCCGCGTTCTGTGGACAAGTCTGTGGGCCGGCTGCCTACAGCCGCGCTAAGTGCTTGATCGGCCACCGCTGGTCTTGCACTGCCCGTTTTTGAGGCGGCGCCGCGCGGCGCCTTTGGGGGCAGTCCCCAAGAGGCCGCCCGGTGCCGGCGGCTAAACTCGCGGCCTTTTGAACGGGCGGCAACGGGGCATGGCGGAAACGACAAGGGAGAGCGGCGGGCGCAACAAGAGCGCTTCTCGCGCCGGCACTTTCGAATTGAAGTCGCGCCGCTTCAGCCTGCTGGGCCTGGTGCTGCACAGCGCCGACATGGCCGAACTGGCCGCCGACTGGACTCAGCGCGCGGGCCAGGGGGGCTTCGAGCACGAGCCCGTGGTCATCGACCTGAGCCAGGTGCCGCGTGCGCCGGCCCCCGTGGGTGGCGACAGCCAGGCAGCACTCGCGCTGGACGGCCCCGCGCCGGTGGACCTGCGGGCCATCGTGCAACTGCTGCGCGACAGCCAGCTTCAGCCCGTGGCCGTGGCCGGTGCGACCGCCGACGAGCTGGCGCTGGCGCGTGAGCTGGGCCTGGCCGATGCGGCCGACGAGCCCGCCGTGCAGGCCGCTCCCGTCGAGACCGTGCGCGAAGTGGTGCGCGAGATCACCGTCGAGAAAATCGTCGAGAAGCCGGCGGCCCCGGCGCCGACGCTGGTCGTCGACAAGCCGCTGCGCTCCGGCCAGCGCATCTACGCCAAAGGCGGCGACCTCGTCGTGCTGGCGCTGGTGAACCATGGTGCCGAGGTCATCGCCGACGGCAGCGTGCACGTCTATGCGCCGCTGCGCGGCAAGGCCATCGCCGGCGCGCGCGGCGACACGTCGGCGCGTATCTACACGCAAAGCCTGGAGGCGGAACTGCTGTCCATCGCCGGCATCTACCGCACGACCGAGAACCCGCTGCCGCCCGAGGTGTCGGGCAAGCCGGCGCAGGTCTTTCTCGACGGCGAGAAGCTGCTGATGCAGCCGCTCGCGTTCTGAGCCCCGAACCCCCGATTGAACTGAACGAACAGGAAAGCCTCAGATGACCACCAAGATCGTCGTCGTCACCTCCGGCAAGGGCGGGGTCGGCAAGACCACCACCAGCGCGAGCTTCGCCACCGGCCTCGCGATGCGCGGCTTCAAGACCTGCGTCATCGACTTCGACGTGGGCCTGCGCAACCTCGACCTCATCATGGGCGTCGAGCGCCGCGTGGTGTACGACCTCATCAACGTCGTCAACGACGAGATCAAGCTGACTCAGGCGCTGATCAAGGACAAGCAGCTGGACAAGCTCTACATCCTGGCCGCCTCGCAGACGCGCGACAAGGATGCGCTGAAGCAGGCCGGCGTGGAGCGCGTGCTGAACGAGCTGAAGGAGATGGAGTTCGACTACATCATCTGCGACTCGCCGGCCGGCATCGAGACCGGTGCGCTGATGGCCATGCACTACGCCGACGAGGCGCTGGTGGTGACCAATCCCGAGGTCTCGTCGGTGCGCGACAGCGACCGCATCCTGGGCATGCTGTCCAGCAAGACCAAGCGTGCCATCGAGGGCGGCGAGCCCGTGAAGGAGCACCTGCTCATCACGCGCTACAACCCGAACCGCGTCGAGGGTGGCCAGATGCTGAGCCTGGACGACATCCACGAGATCCTGCGCACGCCGCTGATCGGCGTCATCCCCGAGAGCGAGAGCGTGCTGCAGGCGTCCAACCAGGGCCTGCCAGCGATCCACATGCAGGGCAGCGATGTGGCCGAGGCCTACAAGGATGTCGTCGCACGCTTCCTGGGCGAGGACAAGCCCATGCGCTTCACCGAGGCGGTGAAGCCCAGCTGGTTCAAGCGCGTCTTCGGCGCCAAGTGAAGAAGGGAGCCTCGCGATGGGATTCCTGAACTTCTTCCTCGGCGAAAAGAAGAGCACGGCCAGCGTCGCCAAGGAGCGGCTGCAGCTCATCCTCGCCCACGAACGCAACGGCCGCAGCAGCAGCCCCGACTACCTGCCGCAGCTGCAGCGCGAGCTGGTGGCCGTCATCAGCAAGTACGTGTCCATCAACCCGGACGACATCAAGGTCCACATGGAGCGCCAGGGCGACCTGGAAGTGCTCGAAGTGAAGATCGAACTGCCGGAACCCGGCGGTCGTTAAGCCTTGACGGCGCGGGCCTGCTCGCGCCGCATGAACAGGTACAGGCTCTCGACCTTGGCGCGCGCCCAGGGCGTCTTGCGCAGGAACTTCAGGCTGGATGACACGCTGGGGTCGATGCGGAAGCACTTGATGTCGATGCGCTGGCCCAGTTCGACCCAGCCGAAGTGATCGACCAGCGCGGTGACGATGGCCTCCAGCGTCAAGCCGTGCAAGGGATCTTTGGATGTGTTCATTCGTGGGTGAACTGGTCTGAGTTCTTGCCCTTGAACTGGGCGTAGTAGCGCTTGATCGCTGCCATGTCGGCGTCCACGTCGCCGGTCGGCACGAAGAGCGGGCCGAGGCCGACGAGCTTGCGCGGGTAGTCCATGTGGGCCATGACGATGGGCAGCTTAGCCGTGACGGCGATCCAGTAGAAGCCGGTCTTCCAGTAGACGGTCTTGCTGCGCGTGCCCTCGGGCGGCACGATGAGCTGCACCGGTCCGTCGGCGTTCTGCAGCGCCTCGGCCGATGCGGCGACGAGGTTGGTCGACTTGCTGCGGTCCACCGGGATGCCGCCCAGCCAGCGCATCAGCCCGCCGAACGGGAACCGGAAGATGGACGCCTTGCCCATCCAGTAGGGCGTCAGGCGCAGCGCGAAGGATGCGAACAGCGTATAGGGCAGGTCCCAGTTGCTGGTGTGCGGTGCGGCGATGAAGACGCTCTTGCGGGCCTCGGGCGGCAGTTGGCCCTGGACGGTCCAGCCTGCGAGCCTGAGCCACGCCAGAGAGACGCCGCGCAGCAGGCTGCTGACGACGGGCGTCGTGAAGATGGTGCGATGCATGGCCGCGATTGTCCCGCCGCATGCCCCTGCCCGAAACTGAGGCAGATTAAGAAAAGCCCTGAAAGAGCAAGCACTTAACGCGGTCGCCCGCAGGCTGTTCACGGGTTTGTCCACAGGCGCTGTGGATGGCGGTTGCGGTTCGTCCGCCCGTTCCTGCAGCCTGTCGCACGGCGGTTGGCGCCTTGTCAGCGTGGCCATGATGCTGCGCCCCGCTCAACTCATCCGTTTGCACCATGCGCCACGCCCAGCTTCCCGTCGCCGTCCTCTTGACCCTGTTGATCGGTGCGGCCCAGGCCGCGCCGCCCGCGACGCCCGTCGCCATGGCCGCCTACGCCGACAAGCTGCTCGACGAGCAGCTTGTCGCGGCCGACGGCCCGGGCGTCACGGTGCTGGTCGCGCGTGGCGACCAGCTGCTCTACAAGGGGGCGCGCGGTGCTGCCAGCGTCGAGCTGGGCGTGCCCATGCGGCCGGACCACCTGCTGCGCATCGGCTCGGTCACCAAGCAGCTGGCCGCCGCGGCGCTGCTCAAGCAGATCGACGAGGGCAAGGCGAAGCTCGACGATCCGCTCTCCAGGTTCCTGCCGGCCTATCCCAACGGCAGCAGGATCACGCTGCTGCAACTGCTCAACCACACGTCGGGCATCAAGAGCTACACCGGCATCCCGGGCTACATGGGCAATCCCATCAAGCGCGACCTGAGCACCGCCGAGCTGATCAAGGAGTTTCAGGACCAGCCGGTGGACTTCGCGCCCGGCGAGAAGTGGGCCTACAACAACTCCGGCTACGTGCTGGTGGGCGCGGTCGTGGAGGCCATTTCCGGCAAGAGCTGGCACCAGAGCATCGATGAGCTGCTGCTGAAGCCGGCCCACGTCACGAGCGTGCACTACGAGGCCGGCGACCAGCTGTTCAAGGGGCTGGCCCAGGGCTACACGCTGAACAGCAAACGAGAGGTGGCTCCGGCCGCGCTGCTCAGCATGACCCAGCCGCACGCGGCCGGCGCGCTGATCGCCAACACCGAGGGCCTTTGGCGCTGGAACCAGGCGCTGCATGGCGGCAAGCTCATCAGCCAGGCCAGCTACGAGCGCATGACCACGCCGGAAGGCCCGGCCAAGCCGTCCAACTACGGCTTCGGCATCGGCACGGGCAAGCTGCGCGGCCACACCATGCTGTCACACGGCGGTGGCATCCATGGCTTCAGTGCGCTGCTGAACTACCTGCCGGCGAGCCAGACCACCGTCGTCATCCTGCGCAACAGCGACAGCGGCGGCTTTGCGACGGATATGGTCGCGCGCAAGCTGGCCGCGTTCGCCATCGGCGAGCCGTTTGCCGAGCACCGGCCGGTGGCGATGCCGGCCGAGCAGCTGAAGAGCGCCGAGGGCCTCTACGCCCGCGAGGACGAGCAGACGCGCACGCTGCGCGTGAAGGACGGCGTGCTGCAGAGCCAGCGCAGCGGCAGCGGCATCGCCAGGCTGGTGCCGCTGGGGCAGGACCGCTTTGCCTTTGCCGATTCGCTGAACGAGTTGCAGCTGGAGCGCGGCGCGGACGGCAAGGTCGTCGCGCTGCGCGTCTTCAACAATGGCGAGAAGGACGGCGAGCGCTGGGCCCTCAGCGGCGAGCTGCCGCCCGAGCGCAGCTACATCAGCCTGAGCCCGGCGCAGATGCAGGCGCTGGTGGGGGAATACAGCTCGCCGCAGTTCGCCATCAAGGTCTTCATCGACGACAAGGGTCGGTTGCTGGGTCAGGCGCCGGGGCAGCGCTCCTTCGAGCTGCAGGCCAGCTCGCCGCGCCAGGTGCATGTGCCGGAGGTCGGCGCGCAGCTGGACTTCACGCCTGCAGAGGGGCAGGTCGCGTCCGTCGCGCTGACGCAGAACGGCCAGACGCTGGTGATGCCGCGCAAGTAGGTGGGCTCAGGGCCGGCGCAGCGTCAGGTCGCTGCGCGGCTCCGCCACGCAGGGCAGGATCAGCCCCTCGGCCTTTTCCTCCGCGGACAGGCCCGGCCAGGGGATGCGGTGCTCGATGCGGCCGTCGACAAGTTGCGAGAGGCAGGTGCGGCAGCTGCCATTGCGGCAGGACCAGGGCAGGGCGATGCCGGCGGCCAGCGCGGCGAGCAGCAGGGGCTGGTCGGCGGCGCAGTCGAAAATGGCGCCCTGCGGCTCCAGCCTGATCCTGAACGTTTCCGATGACATCGCCCCATCTTGCCAGCGCGGCACGCTACCTCGCCGGCTATCCGCCCGAGCTGATTGCCCAGGCCGAAGCGCTGCAGGCCGAAGGCCGGCTGGCCGACTACCTGCAGCGCCGCTACCCCGAGCGCCATGAGGTGCGCAGCGACTCCGCGCTGTTCACCTATGTGAACGACCTCAAGACCCGCCATCTGCGCAATGCGCCGCCGCTGAACTTCGTCGGGTTCGATGCCAAGCTGCGCGTGCTGCAGCAGGCGCTGGGCACGCACACGCGCCGCACGCAGGTGCAGGGCGCCAAGCTGAAGATGCGCCGAGAGATCCGCGTCGCCACGCTGTTCAAGGACGCGCCGGCGGCGCTGCTGCACATGATCGTCGTGCACGAGCTGGCCCATTTGCGCGAGCTGGAGCACAACAAGGCCTTCTACCAGCTGTGCCAGCACATGGAGCCGGACTACTTCCAGCTGGAGTTCGATCTGCGCCTGTACCTGATGAACCAGGACGCGCCGCAATGATCTTGCTTGCACCCATGGAAGGCCTGCTCGACCACATCCTGCGCGATGTGCTGACGCGCGTGGGCGGCGTGGACCGCTGCGTCAGCGAGTTCATCCGCGTGACCGACCAGTTGCTGCCCAGCCGCGTGTTCACGCGCATCGTGCCGGAGCTGAAGAACGGCGGGCGCACGGCGGCCGGCGTGCCGGTGCACCCACAGCTGCTGGGCTCCGACGTGCACTGCCTGGCCGAGAACGCCGCGCGCCTGGCCGAGCTGAAGCCCGAGGGCATCGACCTGAATTTTGGCTGCCCCGCCAAATGCGTGAACCGCCATCGCGGCGGCGCGGTACTGCTGGACGAGCCCGAGCTGATCCACGAGATCGTCGCCGCCGTGCGCCGCGCGGTGCCGGCCGGCGTGATGGTCAGCGCCAAGATGCGCCTGGGCTATATGGACGACAGCCGCACGCTGGACGTGGCCCGCGCCATTCATGCAGCGGGCGCCGAGGAAATCGTCGTGCACGCCCGCACCAAGGCCGATGGCTACAAGCCGCCGGCCTACTGGGAGCGCATCGCCGCCGTGCGCGAGGCCGTGCCGCTGACCGTCATCGCCAACGGCGAGATCTGGACCGTGGAGCACGCACAGCTGGCGCGCGAGCGCAGCGGCTGCGAACACCTGATGCTGGGCCGTGGCATGGTGGCCGATCCGGGCCTGGCGTTGCGTGTGGCCGGCAGCCCAGGTGCGTCGCTGCCATGGGCCGAGCTGCTGCCGTTGATGCAGGTCTTCTTCGCCCAGGTGCGGGCGACCGTCGCGGCGCGGCACCAGGGCGGGCGCCTCAAGCAGTGGCTCCACTACCTGAAGCGCGCTTACCCGGAGGCCGAGGCGGCCTATGCCGAGCTGCGCACCGTCAACGACGCGGACGAACTGGGCCGGCGCCTGTTCGGGCCTCAGCAGGTCTGAGCCAGCGCCCCGGCCGCCTGCGGGGCGGGCGCGGCATCCTTGCGCACGCTGATCCAGGCCACGGCCAGGCCGCCCAGTGTCAGCGCTGCCGCGGCCCACGGCAGATGGGCCAGTCCCGTGCCGTCGGCGATGACCACGCCGCCCAGCCACGCGCCTAGCGCGTTGCCCAGGTTGAACGCCGCGATGTTGAGGCTAGACGCCATGCTCTGGCCGGCACCGCTGGCCTTGTCCAGCACGCGCAGCTGCAGCGGCGCGACGGTGGCGAAACCGGCCGCGCCCAGCAGGCCGATGAACAGCACGGCCAGCGCCTGGTTCTGCATTGCGAAGCCCATCAGCGCCAGCACACCGGCCAGCACGGCCAGCGAGCCCAGCAGCGTGGGCACCAGCGCACGGTCGGCGAGGCGGCCGCCGATGACGTTGCCGATGACCATGCCGACGCCGAACACCAGCAGCACGGCCGACACACCGGCGTCGCTGAAGCCGCTGAGGCGCGTCAGCAGCGGCTGCACGAAGGTGAACACCGTGAACACGCCGGCAAAGCCCAGCACCGTGGCACCCAGGCCCAGCAGCACGTGCCCGCGCTTGAGCACCTTGAACTCCTCGCGCATGGACACGGCGCTGCCGGCACCCGCCTCGCGGGCCGACACGAACAGCGCGATGACGGCCATGGCCAGCAAGCCGATGGCGCTGACGGCCCAGAACGTCGACCGCCAGCCGTAGTGCAGGCCCAGCCATGCACCGGCCGGCACGCCCAGCAGCGTTGCCACCGTCAGGCCGGTGAACATCGTCGAGATCGCCGACGCCTTGCGGTCCGCCGGCACCACGCTGGTGGCCACGACGGCGCCCACGCCGAAGAAGGTGCCGTGCGCCAGCGAACTGATGACGCGCGCCAGCATCAGCGTCGTGTAGTCGGGCGCCACCGCGCAGGCCAGGTTGCCCAGCGTGAAGATGGCCATCAGCGCCAGCAGCGCGGTCTTGCGCGGCACGCGACTCAGCGCGGCCGTCAGCAGCGGTGCGCCGATGAACACGCCCAGCGCATAGCCCGAGATCAGCAGCCCGGCCATCGCGACGCTGACCTGCAGGTCGCCGGCCAGCTGAAGCAGCAGGCCCATGATGACGAATTCGGTCGTGCCGATGCCGAAGGCGCCGACGGTCAGCGCGTACAGCGCCCAGGGGCGCTTGGTGCGTGTGGCTGCGGCGGGCGCAGCGGAGGAAGGGGATTGCATGGTCAGGCTGTCGAATGCGGCGAGGGACGAGGAGAGGACCGTCGTGCCGATGCCGAAGGCGCCGACGGTCAGCGCGTACAGCGCCCAGGGGCGCTTGGTGGGTGTGGCTGCGGCGGGCGCAGCGGTGGAGGGGGAATGCATGGCCGGTCTGCCGAATACGGCGATGGACGAGGAGATGGCCGGCAGATTAAGGATTTGCATTCGATGTAAAAACCACCAGGTCGCCGAATCAGTTTCAACGTTTCATTGAAAGGTGCCTGGCATGAGCAGCCGCGTCGACGATCTGAATCTCTTCCTGCGCGTGTTCGACGCCGGCTCCATCAGCGCGGCGGCGCGCAGCCTGGACCTGTCGGTGGCGGTGGCCAGCCAGCGGCTGCGGTCGTTGGAAATTTCGTTGGGCGTGCGCCTGTTTCATCGCACCACGCGCAGCCTCACCCCCACTGACGAAGGCCTGGCGCTGGCTGCCCAGGGCCGCCCGCTGGTGGACGACCTGCAGGCGCTGATGGCCGGGCTGCGCCAGGCCGGCACGGGCGTCAGCGGCACGCTGCGCATGACGACCTCGGCCACGTTCGCGCGGCAGTACGTGTCACCGTTGCTGCCGGAATTCATGCGGCGGCATCCGCAGCTTCGGCTCAGCGTGGATCTGTCCGACCAGGTGCACGACCTCGTGACGGCCGGCTTCGACCTGGCGCTGCGCATCGGCGCGCTGGAAGACTCCAGCCTCGTGGCGCGGCAGTTGGCCGTGAACCGGCGCGTGCTGTGCGCGTCGCCCGACTACCTGCGCCGCCGTGGCCTTCCCGCGCGACCGGAAGAGCTGATGCAGCATGACTGCCTCGTCCTCGTCGGCAGCCAGGGCCGGGCGGATGTGTGGCGCATGAAGGACAGGCGCGGCCGCGAAGTGGCCGTGCGCGTGGACGGGGTGCTGGAAAGCAGCCAGGGCGAGGTGCTGCGGGATGCGGCGGTGGCCGGCATGGGCATCGCCATGCACTCGACCTGGCATGTGGCGGACGACCTGCGCGCCGGGCGCCTGGCGGTGGTGCTGCCGGACTGCAAGCTGGCCGAGACGGGCATCCATGCGGTGATGCCACAGCGCCGGCTGGTGCCGGCCCGCGTGACCGCCTTCGTCGACTTCATGGCCGAGAAGATCGGCGGTGTGCCGCCGTGGGAGCGCGACGAGAAGCCGTCGCGCTCCAGGAAGATCAGCCCGGCTGCTTCGTGATGCGCAGATAGGGCTTCGGCGCCTTCCAGCCAGCCGGGAACAGCTTCTTGGCGTCTTCGTCGGACACCGAGCCGGCAATGATGACGTCGTCGCCTTGCTTCCAGTTCACCGGCGTGGCGACCTTGTGCTTGGCGGTCAGCTGTATCGAGTCCAGCACGCGCAGGATCTCGTCGAAGTTGCGGCCCGTGGTCATCGGGTAGGTCAGCATCAGCTTGATGCGCTTGTCCGGCCCGACGATGAAGACCGAGCGTACGGTGGCGTTGGTCGCGGCCGTGCGGCCTTCCGACGTGCCGTCGATGTCGGCCGGCAGCATGTTGTAGAGCTTGGCGACGTTGAGATCGTGGTCGCCGATCATGGGGTACTTGGGCAGGTAGCCCTGCGTCTCTTCGATGTCAGCGGCCCAGCGGTGGTGGTTGTCCACCGGGTCCACGGAGAGGCCGATCAGCTTGGCGCCGCGCTTGGTGAACTCGGGCTCGATCTTGGCCATGTAGCCCAGCTCGGTCGTGCACACCGGCGTGAAGTCCTTGGGGTGCGAAAACAGGATGGCCCATTGGTCGCCGATCCAGTCGTGGAACTTGATCTCGCCCTGCGTGGTCTGGGCGGTGAAGTCGGGGGCGATGTCGTTGATGCGCAGGGACATGGGGGCGCTCCTTGGAGTGGCTGGGGGCGGGGCGTGGATCATAGGAAGTCCGCAAGCCCGGTGGCCTCATAAGCTTGATCGGGAAACGTCCGAGCCGCCAAACGACGCCCGGTAGGCGCGCGGCGCCAGCCCGAGCCGTGCCTGGAAGTGGTGGCGCAGCGCCTGCACGCTGCCGAAACCCGCCTCGGCGGCGATGCGCTCCACCGGCAGGGCGCTGGCCTCCAGCAGCCGCTGCGCCTCGGCCACGCGTTCGGCGACCAGCCAGTCGCCCGGCGACTGGCCCGTGGCCTCGGTGAAGCGCCGCAGCAGCGTGCGCGGGCTCATCGCGGTGGCTTCGGCCATGCGCCGCAGCGTCCATGGCGCGCGCAGGTCGGCGCGCACCTGCTCCATCAGGCCGGCCAGGCGGTTCGTGCGGTCGCGTGGCATCGGCCGCTCGATGAACTGCGCCTGGCCGCCGCTGCGGTGGGCCGGCATCACCAGTCGCCGTGCGACGCTGTTGGCCGCCTCCACGCCGAAGTCCTGCCGCACCAGGTGCAGCATCAGGTCGATGCCGGCCGCGCTGCCGGCCGACGTGAACACGCGGTCCTCCTCGACGTAGAGCACGCTGGCGTCCACGGCTATGCCCGGGTGGCGCTGCTGTAGCCGGTCGGCATAGCGCCAGTGCGTGGCCGCGCGGCGCCCGTCCAGCAGGCCTGTGGCCGCCAGCACGAAGGCGCCGGAACAGATCGAGGCCAGCCGCGCGCCGCGCTGCCAGGCCTTGCGCAGTCGCCTGGCCAGCGCGTCGGGCACCGGCACGTCGGCGCCCTTCCAGCCCGCCATGACGATGAGGTCGGCTCGGTCCAGCAACTCGATGCCGCCGTCGCTCGCCACCGTCAGCCCGCCGTGCGCGCGCAGCGGCCCGGGCTCGATGGCGGCGCTGGCGAAGCGATACCAGCCCGGCCCCATTTCCGGCCGCGTCAGGCCGAAGATTTCGGCGGCGATGGCGAACTCGAAGGTGCACAGCCCGTCGTAGACCGGCGCCACCACGAGTGGGCCGGTGAGCGTTGGCGTGATCTTGTCGATCTTGGTCATTGGCGCCAATTGTGGCGATGACGTCGCGCCGCGACCATGGCTCATCTTTCAACGGAGCCCACCATGCCCTCAGCCGTCGCCGCCATCCCCGCCGCCCCGTCCGACCAGGCCGAGGCCCACTTCGCCGCCGAGTTCGGCTTCGAGACCGACTGCTGGGACGTGCACGACGGCCTCAGCCAGGGCGCGACCGACTTCGTGCTGCTGGACGTGCGCTCGCCCGCGCTGTTCGCCCGCGGCCATGTGCCGGGTGCCATCAATCTGCCGCACGGCAAGCTCGTCGAGAGCAAGCTCGCCGCCTGGCCGGCCGACACGCTGTTCGTCACCTACTGCGCCGGCCCGCACTGCAACGGCGCCGCACGCGGCGCGCTGCGGCTGGCGCGCCTGGGCCGGCCGGTGAAGATCATGGCCGGCGGCATCACCGGCTGGCTGGACGAGGGCTTCGAGCTGGCAGTGCCCGCGGCCGCCTGAACCCGGACTTGCCCAGGGCTGAACCCAGTCGGCCCCGCGGGCGAGGACACTAGCGGCCATGAGCGCCGTGTCCGTCGACGAGCTGACCCAGTTGAGCCGCCTGCTCGACGAGGCGCTGGCCATGGCAGCGCCCGAGCGCGAGGCCTGGCTGGCGGCGCTGCCCGCCTCCGCGCCGCGCGAACAGCTGGCCTACCTGCTGGCCAGCCACGACGAGCTGCAGGCCACCGACGGTGGCTTTCTCGACCGCCTGCCCGAGCTGCCCCCACACCTGGTCGAAGCGCCGGCCGGCCAGCCTGGTGATCGCATCGGCCCCTACCGGCTGCTGCGCTCGCTGGGGCGTGGCGGCATGGGCGAGGTCTGGCTGGCCGAGCGGGCCGACGGCCTGTTCGAGCGCCAGGTGGCGCTGAAGCTGCCGCGCCGGCGCTGGAGCGGTGATGCGCTGGCCCACGAGCAGTTCCGCCGCGAGACCGGCCTGGTCGCGCGCCTGGAGCATCCGCGCATCGCCCGGCTCTATGACGCCGGCCTGCAGGCCGATGCCAACGACCAGCTGCGGCCCTACCTGGCGATGGCCTTCGTCGAGGGCCGGCCGCTGGACGAAGCGGCTGCGGCCTTGCCCCTGCCGCAGCGCCTGCGCCTGTTCGTCGCCGTCGTGCGCGCGGTGGCCTATGCCCACAGCCGGCTGGTGCTGCACCGCGACCTGAAGCCGGCCAACGTGCTGGTGGACGCCGAGCAGCGGCCGCATCTGCTGGACTTCGGCATCGCTGCCGTGCTGGGCGCTGCGGCCGGCGACGCGCCGCTGGCCTGCACGCCGCGCTACGCGGCTCCCGAGCTGCGCGCCGGCGGCGAGCTCAGCGTGCAGGTGGACGTCTACGCGCTGGGCGTGATGCTGGCCGAGCTGGCGCCCGAGGCCGACGCCGACCTGGCCGCC
>DASWWC010000086.1:0-3354 GCA_036401055.1 Roseateles sp. | reverse complement strand
GCAGACCGCCAGGCAGCCGAGGCCGCAGCCGCCAAGGCAGCCACCGACCGCGCCGCCGCTGAAGCCGCCGCCGACCGTGCGGCCGCCGAGGGCGCGCTGCTGCCGCTGGAGCGGGGCCAGGTGCTGCAAGGCGGCATCCAGCCGGTGCTGGCCAGCACGACTGAGGCCGCTGCGCTGACGGTGGAGGAAGTGATCCGCCGCGTGAAGCGCCGCGTGGTGCACGAGGACAAGGGCCAGACGCGCACGACCGAGCATCCGCTGCAGGCCAGCGAGGTGCTGGCGTTCAAGGACCACGGCACGCACGTCGTCGTGGTGACGACGGACGGCCAGAAGTTCAGCGACAAGGCCGAGGCCTGAGGCCTGACCGACCATGACGCTGAAGCTCATCCCGCCTGGCCAGGGCTTCGAGCGCCTGGCCGAGGCCCAGACCAGCGACTACGGCTCGCTGATCGACCTGGTGCAGCGCGCCCTGCGCGACAAGTGCCAGGCCACGCCGACGCTGGCGAACTACTACCCGTCGATCACCGGCATCTGGCATGACCGGGTGGTGGCGAGCATCGCCGGCCGCTTTCAGGAGTGGCCCTACTCGGTGGACGCCGAGAACCGGGTGCAGATTGGCGAGCCGCGCGAGGTGGTGCTGGCCTACACGCCGGTGCGCGAGGCGGCCGGCGGTGGCCAGGCCGACGCCGATGCGACCTTCCGCGAGGCGGCGGACGGCTCGATGGAAGTGACCATCGTGCGGGCGGGCGTGAGCGCCAACAACAACTACTACGCCGACGCGGTGCTGCGCGAGGCCGCGCCGCTGTTCGAGGGCGTGCGCGTGTTCGTGAAGAGCGACGCCGAGCACATCAAGGGCGGCGGCAAGGACGTGCGCAACCTGATCGGGGGCATCTACTCGGTGCGCTTCGTGGAGGGCGCCAGCGCCGACACCGGCTGCCTGGTGGGCACGTTCCGGCCCATCGACCCGGCCGACCCGGCGGTCACCAAGATGACCGAGGCGGTGAAGCGCGGCCTGGCGGGGCTGATGGGCCTGTCGCTGGACGCCGATGCCAAGACGGCCAAGCGCAAGCGCGGCAGCACCACGGTGCGCGAGGCGCAGAAGTTCCTGCGGGTTCACAGCGTGGACCTGATCGTCGAGCCAGGCGCGGGTGGCAGCCTGGACCGGCTGACCGAAGCCGCCGACCCGACCGACTTTTCCCAACCTGGAGCTGACATGCTCAAGAAGCACATGATCCTGGCCCTTGCGGCCATCTCTGCGACCGCTGCGGCCCAGCTGGATGCCGACAAGGCGACCGACGCGCAGGTTACGACCAAGCTGACCGAGGCCTGCGCCTCGGCCGGCCTGGACCTGGCTGCCGTGCTGACCGCTGCCAGTGCGGCTGACGAAGCCGCTGTGACGGCCGGCGTGAAGCGCCTGGTGGAAGCCAAGGCCACCCGCGTGACCGAGGCCAGCGACAACGACGCACCGCTGACCCGCGCCGAGCTGGCGCAGTACCAGGCGCGGCTGCATGCCACGGCGGCCATCACGGCCAGCACGCTGCCGCAGGCGGCGAAGGACAAGCTGCTGGCGGACTTCCGCGACCGCGAGCGCTTCACCGAGGCCCAGGTCGACCAGGCCATCACGGCCGAGCGCGAGTACCTGGCGCGCTTCACCGAGAGCGGCCGGCCGAATGGCGGCTTCCCGCGCATTGAGCTGCAGGATCGCACGGCCGCCATCTCGACGATGCTGGACGCGTTCTTCGACCCGGCCCATGCCGACCATCGCAACGTGCGCTCGTTCAAGGAGTGCTACGTGCAGATCACGGGCGACCGCGACGTGACAGGCCGGGCCGATGTGTCGCGGCTGACCGAGTCCATCGGCACCGACACCTTCGCGGATGCACTGGGCAATGCCATCACCCGCCGCATGCAGGCGCTGTACCGCGACGCGGTGGAGTGGGACGCCTGGCGTCGTGTGGTGAACGTGGCGCCGGTGAACGATTTCCGTGTGCAGGAACGCACGCAGATGGGCGGCTTCGGCGACCTGCCCATCGTGGCCGAGCGTGGTGGCTACAACGCGCTGAGCGACCCGAGCGACGACAAGAGCACCTACGCGGTTGCCAAGCGCGGCGGCCTGGCGCAGGTGACACTGGAAGTCATCAAGAACGACGACGTGGGCGCGATCACGCGCCTCCCGGTGGAACTGGCCCGCACCGCCAAGCGCACGCTCTACACGTTCGTGATGAACTTCTTCGCGAGCAACCCGGTGGGCTATGACGGCCTGGCGCTGTACCACGCGACGCACAACAACCTGTTCACGGCAGCGCTGAGTGCGACCCAGATCTCGGTGCACCGCCTGGCCATGAAGAAGCAGACGGGCCGCGACACGGGCAAGCGCATGGGCATCGGCCCGAACATGCTGCTGGTGCCGGACGATCTGGAAGAGGCGGCGGTGGACCTGTTCCGGCGCAACACGAACAACGACAAGAACTTCGTGCAGAGCCTGACGCTGGACGTCATCCCGGTGAGCACGTGGACCGACGTGACGGACTGGGTGACGCTGGCCAATCCGCTGGACCTGCCGGTGCTGGAGATCGGCTTCCTGGACGGCCAGGAAGAACCCACGCTGCTGGTGCAGGACAGCCCGACCCAGGGCCAGGTCTTCACGAACGACCTGATCTCCTACAAGGTCCGCCACATCTACGGCGGCAATGTCCTGGTCGATGGCTGGAAGGGCACGACCAAGGCGGTGGTGGCGGGCTGACGACTGCCACCTTGGCCGGGACTTGAGGGGGCTCCTGTCCCGGCCCTTTTTTAAAGGCGCGCATGCCGCGCGCCGCAAGTGCCGCGGGTCGGTGCTTGCGGAGCGGAGGCACTTCTGGGCCCTTGAGACGCAGCTCCGATCAGCGAATGTAAGGGTCTCTCTTTTCTCGTGTTCGAGAGCAACACGGGGGCTTTGCGACTGAGCCACATCAAAGAGTGCGGTGAACACCGGCCAACAGGTTCTGACACCCCGGAAAGACGGGGCCAATCACCGGAGCCGTCATGTCCCTCGCCACCATCATCCAACTCGTCCACGACAAGCTGCGCAGCGATGCGCTGGGCGACCTGGTCAGCACCGACCTGGTCAGCCGCGTCGTGGCCCAGGCCCTGGTGCACTACAGCACCGACAAGCCGCGCGAGCTGACGGCTGACACCACGGCCGACGGCGACCAGGTGCCGGTGCCGCCGGAGTGGGTGGAGGGTGTGTCCAAGCTGACGGCCGTGGAATACCCCGTGGGCGAGTCGCCGGTGCAGACGCTGGCCGCCGCGCCCGCGCGGCCGTGGGGCGGCGCGGTGCGCATCGTGCTGCAGGAGCGCAGCCTGCCCACGGCC
>DASWWC010000085.1:0-4474 GCA_036401055.1 Roseateles sp. | reverse complement strand
CCACCACCGCGCCGGGCGGCGGCTGGTCGCTGGTGACCGGCTCGTCCTTTGCGGCTGCCCATGCCAGCGGCCTGCTGGCGCTGCTGCGCGAGCACGACCGCCAGGCCTGGCGCGGCGGCGTGGCGCGCACGCTGGTGACGGCGCTGGGCGGGCAGATCGACAGCTGTGCCTCGCTGGCACGGCACCTGGGCGGCACGCGGCCGGCCTGCCACGCGATGGGGCAGACTGCCGACTGATGTCCCTCCCGCGCCGGATCGCCGCCCCGCTGCTCGCTGCCTGCCTCGTCTGTGCCCTGCCGGCGCGGGCGGAGTGGGGCGGCACGCTGGCGCTGCTGTCGGACGGCCAGGAGCGCGGCGTCTCCTACAGCGACGGCCGCCCGCAGGCCGTGCTGGGCCTGGCCTGGGACGGCTCGCAAGGCCGCTACGCCGGCCTGCAGCTGACACACAGCCGCTTCTGGGGTGACCGGCGTTCCGCCTGGCTGCAGGCCTATGCCGGCCAGGTGGTGGAACTCACGCCCGGGCTGGACGCCGAGGCTGGCCTGCGCGTGCATCGCTTTCCGTCGCTGGGCCACTACGACTTCGCCGAGGCCTATGTGGGCCTGCTGGCCGAGCGCTGGCAGCTGCGCCTGCACCATGCACCTGACTACTACGGCCTGGCCCAGCGCACCTGGTATGCCGAGCTGAACGGCCGCTGGCCTCTGGCGGCGGGCCTGGCCGCCACCGGGCATGTGGGCGTGGCGGCGGTGCAGGGCCGCGGCCGTGCGCGCGAGGACCTGCGCCTGGGCCTGTCGCGCACGCTGGGTGAGTCGGCCGAACTGCAGCTGGCCTGGGTGGCCGTGGGCCGCGGCGGCCCCAGCAGCTGGACCGACCCGCCGCGCCGTCGGCAGTGGCTTGCCAGCGTGTCGCTGGGTTTTTGAACCTTTGGCCCTCCGGACGGCACTCATGCCCGACAGAAATCCTTTGGAGGGCTTTGATGAGATCGAGAAGCTGGCGAGGTGCCGCCCTGGCGGCCCTGGTGGCCGCCGTCGCGGCGGGCTGTGGTGGCGGGGGTGGTGAGGGGCTTGATGCCAACGGCCGCCCGCTGGGCGAGGGCGAGGACCCCAGTGGCCCCATGCTGGCCACCTTCCGCTCCATCCAGTCGCATGTGTTCACGCCGCGCTGCTCGGGCTGCCATGCGGGCGCATCGGCACCCGCCGGCCTGCGGCTGGATGCCAGCAACAGCTACGCGATGCTGGTGGGCGTGTCTGCCGCCGAGGTGCCGTCCCTGAGGCGCGTGGCGCCGGGCAAGTCGGCCGACAGCTACCTCATCCACAAGCTGGAGGGCCATGCCTCGGTGGGCGCGCGCATGCCGCTGGGCGGCCCCTACCTGGACGCCGCCACCATCACGCTGATCCGCCAGTGGATAGACAACGGAGCCGTGCAATGAAGGCCTTGTTCCGACTCCTCGCCTGCCTGGCCCTGCTGCTGCCCGCCTGGGCCCAGGCCGAGCCCTACCTCGCGCTGCGCTACGGCCTCAAGTGCTCGGCCTGCCACGTCAACCCGACCGGCGGCGGCCTGCGCAACATGGTGGGCAACAGCTTCGCGCGCGGCAGCATCGCCGCCAACCCGCTGCCCCAGCCGCTGTCCAACTGGGACGGCAGCCTGCTGGACGACCACCTGCGCATCGGCGGCGACCTGCGCACGTCCAGCACCAGCACGGCCGTCTCAGGCCAGCCGACGCGGCGCGTGGGCGGCAACGAGCAGACGCGGCTGTATGCCGACATCCAGCTCATCAAGGACTGGCTGGGCGCCTACGTGGACCAGCAGGTTGCGCCGGGCAAGTCGCTGCGCCAGGAAGCCTATGTGCGGCTGCAGACGCCGGGCCTGGGCTGGTACGCCAAGGCCGGCCAGTTCTACCTGCCCTTCGGCTGGCGGCTGCAGGACAGCCTGACGTTCGTGCGCCAGCTCAGCGGCGTCAGCATGACCGTGCCCGACAAGGGCGTGGAGCTGGGCATGGAGCAGGGCGACTGGGCCGTGCAGTTGGCCTACACCAACGGCCCCGGCAACCGCGGCACGTCGGGCGGGCACCAGTGGACCGGCTCGGCCACCTGGCTGCAGGGCTGGGGGCGGGTGGGGCTGTCGGCGGCGCAGGTCAAGGGCGTGGCGGGCAGTCGCGACGCCTGGGGCGTGTTCGCCGGCACCAACACGGGCCCCGTCACCTGGCTGGCCGAGCTGGACCTGGTGGGCGACACCGGCTACCCCGAGGGCAAGCGCCGCCAGTTGGCCGCGCTGCTGGAGGCCAACTGGCTGATGGCGCAAGGGCACAACCTCAAGATCGGCAGCGAGCTGCTGGACCCCGACCGCCGCGTCAGCCACGACCACAAGGTGCGCTACAGCCTGGTCTACGAGTACACGCCCATCGCGTTCGCTCAGCTGCGGGCCGGCTACCGCAAGTTCGGCGGCATCCCGCAGAACGCGCTGGACAACCGGCGGCAGACCTTCGTCGAGCTGCACGCGTTCTTCTGAGCATCTCCGGCGGCCGCGATGCGGGTGGTGCAGATCTGTGCCGAGCGCGGGCCGCCCGGGCTGGATGCCGGCGCGCTGCTGCAGGCCTGGCCCACCACCGTGCTGGTGGCCGAGGCCGCGGCCGCCGCGGGCGCGGCCGTGCAGGTGGTGCTGCACCACGAGCAAGCGCAGCAGTTCCGCCAGCGCGGGGTGGACTACCACTTCTTGCCGCTGGCCGGTGCGGTGCCGTCGGCGGCGCTGTCTGCGCTGCTGAAGCCGGCCGGCCCCGACCTGCTGCATGTGCACGGCCTGCATTTCGGCAGCCTGGCGCACACGCTGGCCGGCCTGTTCCCGCAGCGACCGCTGCTGCTGCAACACCATGCAGGGCGACCCGCGCGCCGGCCGCTGGGCTGGTGGCGCATGCGCCGCGCGCTGGCACCGGCGCACGGCCTGCTGTTCTGCAGCGCCGAACAGGCCCGGCCCTTTGCCCGCTGGCGGCTGCTGCCGCGCGGCTGTCGCGTCTACGAGGTGCCGGAGTCCACCGCGGTCTTTCGCCCGCAGCACCCTGAGCCTCGCCTGGCCGGCGACCCCGCGCTGCTGTGGGTGGCGCACCTCAATGCCAACAAGGACCCGCTGACGGTGCTGGACGGCCTGGCGCTGGCGCTGCCGCGCCTGCCCGGGCTGCAGCTGTGGATGTGCTTCCGCGACGCGCCGCTGCTGGCGGCCGTGCAGGCCCGCATCGCGCGGGGCCCGTTGGCCGGCCGCGTACACCTGCTGGGGCCGCAGCCGGCCGCGCGCGTGGAGCAGCTGATGTCCGCGGCCGACCTGTTCGTGCAGGGCAGCCACGAGGAGGGCAGCGGCTACAGCCTCATCGAGGCGCTGGCCTGCGGGCTGACGCCGGTGGTGAGCGACATCCCGTCGTTCCGCGCGCTGGCCGGCGGCTGCGCCAGCGCCCGGCTGTGGCCGGTGGCCGATGCCGCCGCGCTGGCCGATGCGCTGGTGGCAGCCGCCGCCATGCCCGCCGAAGCGCGCTGTGCCGCCGCGCTGGTGCATTTCGAGCAGCAGCTGTCGCCCGCGGCGCTGGGGCGGCGGCTATGCGCGGTCTATGCGGACGCGTTGGCGTCGTGAGCGGCCTGCGCCAGGCGCTGCTGCACTACAGCGCGTCCAGCGGCCTGAGCCTGCTGGTGCGCCTGGGCGTGGGCCTGCTGCTGGCGCGCTGGCTGAGCCCCGCAGACTTCGGCACCTGGGGCCTGGCGCTGGCGATCTACGGCGGCTGCCAGCTGCTGCGCGACCTGGGCGTGTCGGCCTGGGTGCAGCGCGCGCCCGCGCTGGATGCGCAGGACTGGTCCGCCGCGCTGGGCTTGTCGCTCACTGCTGCGCTGGCCTGCGCGCTTGCACTGTGGGCGCTGGCGGCGCCGCTCGAAGCACTGCTGGGGCATGCAGGCCTGGCCGCGCCGCTGCGGTGGCTGGCGCTGGCCCTGCCGCTGTCGGCGCTGGGCAGCCTGCTGGCGGCCCTGCAGATGCGCCGGCTGGCGGCGAGGCCGCTGGCCTGGGTCGCGCGGCTGGGCGACCTCACGTATGCTGTGCTGGCGCTGGGCCTGTGCATGCAGGGTTGGGGCGCGACCGGACTGGCCGCCGCGGAGCTGGGCTGCGGGCTGGCCTGCACGGCCTTGTCGTGGCGGCTGCGCGAGCCCGGCCTGCGCTGGCGACCGGGCTTGCGCGGCTGGGGCCGGCTGCTGCGCTTTGGCCTGCCGCTGCAAGGCGCGCAGGCGCTGGCCTGGGCCACGGCGGCCTGGCCAGCGGCCTGGCTGGGGTTGCGGCTGCCGGCCGGCGAGCTGGGGCACTTCATGCGCGCCCAGGCCACCGTGCAGCTGCTGCCGCAACTGGCCCAGCCGGCGCTGGGTTTTGCGGCGCTGCCCTGGTTGTCGCGCACGCAGGCCGAGGGGCGCCCACTGGCGCCCACGCTGGAGCACCTGGCCGCGCTGCTGACC
>DASWWC010000084.1:0-2515 GCA_036401055.1 Roseateles sp. | reverse complement strand
CACGGACGCCGGCGCCAACTGGCAGCCCGTGCCCGGCGGCCCGACCCAGCACCGCCCCATGCGCGCCGCGCTGGCCAGCGACGGCCGGCTTTACGCCGCCTACGCCAGCGAGCCCGGCCCGCACCGCATGAAGGACGGCAGCGTCTGGCGGCTGGACCCGCGCAGCGGCAGCTGGACCGACATCACGCCGGCCCGGCCGAGCGCCACCGACCCCTTCGGCTACGCCACCGTCGCCGTGGACCCGCGCGACCCGCAGCGCCTGCTGGCCAGCACCGCCGGCCGCGGCCGGGGCGACGAGCTGTTCCGCAGCACCGACGCCGGTGCGACGTGGACGCCGCTGTTCACCACGGCGACGTTCGACGCCTCGGCCGCGCCCTATGTGGCCGACACGCACCTGCACTGGCTGTTCGACGTCAAGATCAACCCCGCCAACCCCGACCACGCCATCTTCACGACCGGCTACGGCGGCTGGGAAACGCTCAACCTCACAGCCGCCGACAAGGGCCAGCCCACGACCTGGCAGGTGATGAGCCGTGGCATCGAGGAGACCGTCGCCCTGGCGCTGCACAGCCCCACGAAGGGCGTGCCGCTGGTGACGGCCATCGGCGACTACTCCGGCTTTGTGCACGCCGACCTCGACAAACCGGCCCCCGGCAACCCCAAGCCGCCCTTCTTCGGCAACACGCACGACGTGACCGGCGCGGAAGCTGCGCCCGAGGTCATCGTGCGCATCGGCAAGTCGCGTACCGGCAGCAACCTGGGCTACTCGCTGGATGGCGGCACGAGCTGGCACAACGTCAAGAGCGCGCCCGACCCCAAGTCCAGCGACGGCTTCGTCGCCGTGTCCGCCGACGGCAAGGCCTGGGTGTGGACGCCCAAGGGGCAGCCACCCCACGTCAGCCACGACCGCGGCGACACCTGGACGCCCATCAAGGGCCTGCCCGCCGGCACCCGCGTGGTGGCCGACCGCGTGAACCCCAGGCGCTTCCACGCGATGGCGCTGTTCGACGACCGGCTGTTCGGCAGCGACGACGCCGGCCTCACGTTCAGCGCCCGCCCGCAGGCGCTGCCGGACGGCCCGGCCACGCGGCCCGCCTCGGGCGTGCACAACCACAGCAACCGCGGCGATGACCGCGGTGGCCAGGACCGGCTGTACGCGGAACCCGGTCGCGAGGGCGGACTGTGGCTGGCGGCCTTCCACGGCCTGTACCGCGGCGGCGACGGCCAGGCGATGCAGCGCCTGCCCGCCGTGTCGCAGATCCACGCCTTCGGCTTCGGCCGCGCGGCGCCGGGGTCGTCGGAGCCGGCGCTCTACCTCGTCGGCACCGTCACCGGCCAGTACGGCATCTTCCGCTCCACGGACGGCGGCAAGCACTGGCAGCGCATCAACGACGACGCCCACCAGTGGGGGCTGATCCTGCAGATCAGCGGCGACCCCAAGGTGTTCGGCCGCGTCTACGTCGGCACCCACGGGCGTGGCGTGCTCTACGGCGACCCACGCTCCAGCGCCAGCCGCTGAAGCACGGCGCGCACGCCAGCGCCTTCGCGGATCTGCGGGTTGGAATAGCCGTCGCTCTTGCCGGCCTGCCGCTCGCGCACCTCGATGAGCCGGCGCGCCGCGGCGTGGGCCTCGGTGAAGGACCAGGTCTTGCGCAGTTCCTCCTCGTACATCGCACGGCCGAAGAAGGTCAGCTCCGAGCGCCGGCCGCAGCCGTAGGAGGTGTGGTCGGCGTCCGCCGCCGTCATCACCAGCGTGCCGTCGCCGGCCAGCGGCTCAATCCAGCTGCCCGAGTAGCAGGCCGACACGGAGATCACGCGCCAGCGCACGCCGGCCTCGTCCAGCCAGCGCTTCAACAGGCCGGGCGTCATCGGCTCGCTGTGCAGCGGCGAGGTGTCGGCGGCCAGCCGGCCATCGGCGCCGCCGTGCGACGTGAGGTGCAGGAACAGCAGGTCGCGCTCGCGGTCCATGACGGCCGCGGCGTGGGCGATGGCCCGGTGCAGGTTGCGCGGCGTGGCCCAGGGCAGCGTCGTGACCGTCGCCGGGTTGGCCACCAGATCCACGGTGCGGCCACCGGCGCCGAAGCGCTCGCCCAGGGTCCGGGCCACCACGGCGCTCTCGCGCATGAAGACGTTCTCCGCCGCGTAGGGCGCATAGGTCAGCGCATAGACGTTGACCCGCCCGGGCTGCGGCGGCTGCACGGCGGCCAGCGCGTCGCGGATGAGCCGCGCCTGCGTGTCCAGGATGTGCTCGCTCAGCGGCAGGCCCGCGTAGGCGTCCGGGTCGGGCGGCGGCTCGGACCACCAGAACAGCGGCGGCGCCAGCCAGCCGTGCAGCAGCAACGGCACCGGCGTCAGCCCCACCACCGCCAGTCGCGCCAGCCGCGTGCCGGCCACGCGCCACAGCAGCACCCAAAGCGCCAACCCGGCCCAGGCCAGCGGCAGCAGCAAGACCAGCCATTGCAGCGCTTCGGGCCAGTCGTCCTGCGGCCCCGACAGGCGCTGCAAGGCCAGCACC
>DASWWC010000083.1:0-16286 GCA_036401055.1 Roseateles sp. | reverse complement strand
GGCCGGCGGCCTGGCCGACAAGCGCGGGC
Source organism: Roseateles sp. (assembly GCA_036401055.1). Classification (GTDB taxonomy): domain Bacteria; phylum Pseudomonadota; class Gammaproteobacteria; order Burkholderiales; family Burkholderiaceae_C; genus Pelomonas. Next base: position 16,257 of record DASWWC010000083.1, on the reverse strand, counting down.
CGCAGGCGGTCATCCGCGCGGGTGCGCTGCTGGTGTTCATCGCGTTTGCGGCGCAGGCGCTGGCGCCAGCCTCGCTGTGGCTTCTGGTGGCCGTGGCGGTGGTGTTCGACCTGGGCGTGCAGGCGGCACTGGTGTCGCACCAGAGCGTGGTCTACAGCCTGGACCCGGCCTCGCGCAGCCGGCTGAATGCGGTGCTGGTCAGCGTCATGTTCGCCGGCATGGCCAGCGGCGCCGCGCTGGGTTCGGCGCTGCTGGCAGCGTTGGGCTGGCGCGCGGTGCCGGCGTTGGGCGCCGCGGCGGCACTCGGGGCCTTGGCCATCGCGCGCAGGCGCTGAGGCAGGCGAGCCAGCCAAAAAAAGCGGGCCTCTTGCGAGGCCCGTTGTGCTTGAACGTAAGTCAGGTATTTGTCGTTATGGAGTCGAGGTCGTCTTGACCTCGGCTTTCTGTTCCAGCGGCGCCTTGGAGGCGATGACCGGTTGGCCCTTGAGCTTGTTCAGGGCCTGGACCAGCGGGAAGTCCTCGGTCGAGCCGAACTCGGGCAGGGGCTTGGGCGGCTCGTTGCGCTTGGCGTACTCGGCCTCCAGCTTCTGGCGGGCTTCGTCGCGGGCCTTCTGGCGAGCCTCGTTGTCCTCGGGGCCGTTGGCCAGGTGCTTTTCCAGGTCGGCCTCGCGCATGCGCAGCGCGGCGAAGACGTTGCCCTCGGCGGTCTCGTCCAGCAGCACGTCGGGCGTGATGCCCTTGGCCTGGATGGCGCGGCCGGCCGGCGTGTAGTAGCGCGCGGTGGTGATCTTCAGCGCGGTCTCGGGGCCGAGTTGGCGCACGGTCTGCACGGAGCCCTTGCCGAAGGTCTGGGCGCCCATGATGGTGGCGCGCTTGTGGTCCTGCAGCGCGCCGGCCACGATCTCGCTGGCGCTGGCCGAGCCTTCGTTGACCAGCACCACCAGCGGCACGGTCTTCAGGGCTGCGGGCAGGCGCTTGATGGGGTCGTCGTTGCCGCGGCGGCGGTAGTCCTCGGGCGAGGCCTTGTAGCTGAACTTGGACTCGGCGATCTGGCCGTTGGTGGACACCACCTCGACGTCGCGCGGCAGGAAGGCCGCCGACACGGCGATGGACGCGTCCAGCAGGCCGCCCGGGTCATTGCGCAGGTCCAGCACCAGACCCTTGAGGTGGGGTTCCTGCTTGTAGATCTCTTCGAGCTTCTTGGCGAAGTCGTCGACGGTGCGGTCCTGGAACTGGCTGATGCGCAGCCAGGCGTAGCCGGGCTCCACGACCTTGGCGCGCACGCTCTGCACCTTGATCTCTTCCCGCGTGATGGTCACGGGGAAGGTGCGGTTCTCGGCCTTGCGGTAGATGGTCAGGCTGACCTTGGTGGCCGGATCGCCGCGCATCTTCTTGACCGCCTGGTCGATGGACAGGCCGCGCACGGCGGTGTCGTCGATGCGGCTGATGAGGTCGCCGCTCTTCAGGCCGGCGCGGAAGGCGGGCGAGCCTTCGATGGGGGAGACGATCTTGACCAGGCCGTCTTCCATGCCGATCTCGATGCCCACGCCGACGAACTTGCCGGACGTGCCCTCGCGGAATTCCTTGAAGGTCTTCTTGTCGAAGAACTGGGAGTGCGGGTCCAGCCCGGACACCATGCCGGAGATGGCGTCGTTGATGAGCTTCTTCTCGTCGACGGCCTCGACGTACTCGGCCTTGACCAGCCCGAACACCGCAGCCAGCTGCTGCATTTCTTCCAACGGCAGCGGCGACAGGCTGCTGCGGGCGTTGGCCTGCAATTGCATCGTGGTGAGCGCACCCGCGACGGCCCCGAGGGCGACCCAACCGGCGACTTTGAATTTGGAGCTCATGAGACGAGTCCTGTGATCAACGTGATCCTGTCGAAACCGCTTGACAGGTGAAGCCCAGTGTAGCGGTCCCCCCCAATTTGCCGGGTCGGTTTACCCGACAGAAACCCTTCAATTTCCCGCAGCAGTGATGGATTGCGCGGCGGTTGCCCGTCGCCCCGACGCCGTACGGTGCCGAAAGTCAGGGTGGGCCACACCGGAGCATCTGGCCCGACAGCGCGCAGTTGGCCAGCGGCTGGCCCAGTGTGTTGAAGGCCCGGATCTGCCAGCCCTGGGGCGTGGCGGTCATCAGCGTGAGGCCGAACTCGGCGTGGCTTTGGAAGGTTCGCAGCCGGGCGCCGGGCAGCGGCTCGGCCTGCAGCGCGGCGCGCGCGTCGATGCGGCCAGATGCCGCCGAGCCGCCGTTGCCGATGACCAGGCTGGCCGGGTGATTGCTCGCGAAGCCCAGCAACTGGTGGCTGTGCAGGTGGCCGTGCAGGCTGGCCTGCACGCCGGGCGGCAGCAGCCGGGGGCCGAAGGCGTCCTGCAGCAGCGGCGTGAGGCCGGAGCGTGCCGGTGCCGGCGTGCCCAGCAGGCCGGGGGCGAAGGCCAGGCTGGGATGGTGGCTCAGGAACAGGCTTTGCGCCTGCTCGCCGGCCAGTTCGGCCACGCGCTCCAGCTGCTGGCGCCAGCGCGCCCAGGCCGCGGAATCGCGCGGCGGCGTGGCGCTGCCGGCCTCGGCGGAGTCGAACACGATGAGCTGGCTGCGCGGCGACAGCGGCACGGCGAAGGGCGCCGTGAAGTCGCCCGCGTTGACGCTGCCGGGTGCCGGCTCCGGCTCGCAGGCGCGTGCCGGGCCGGTCTCGGCGTCCAGGTAGCGCAGCCAGCCCTGGCCGGCGCGGGCGCAGGCCTCGTGGTTGCCGCGCACGAATACCCAGGGCGCGGCGGCCAGCAGCGCGCCGGCGGGCTGGAAAAAGTCGGCCTGCCAGGCGTCGTCGCCATAACCCCAGGGGCTGTCGGCGCAGCCGGCCATGCCGGGCGGGCAGGCGCTCTCGCGGTAGTGGTAGTCGCCCATGTGGACGACCAGGTCGGGCTTCAGCGCCAGCGCCCGGGCCAGCACGCGCGGGAAGGGCCAGCGCGCGGCGTCGTTGCAGGCCTGGAAGTCGCGCTCCGATGCCTTGATGCGGCAGCCGGTGTCGCCCATGACCACGATGCGGCGAAGCTCCGCCAGCGGCGCGCGCAGCGTGATGCCCTCGACCTCTACGCTGGCGGCGCCGGCCGGCCAGGCGGCCTCGCAGGCGCGCAGCGTGAAGCGGCTGGGCTTGGCCTCGGGCTGCCTGTTGCCGGGTGGTGGCGCGATGTCGCCGGGGGCGCTGCGCTCGGTCATCGTCACGCGGCCCTCGGCCCAGGCCAGCGTGGGGCATTGCGCCTCGCCCGTCAGCGCGCGCACGGCCCAGCCGGGGCCGGCCACGGCCTGCACCCAGGCCTGCTGCAGGCCTCGGGGCGGCGTTGGTGGCGCGGCAGGGGGCGGCGGCGCGCAGCCGCCCGTCAACAATAGGGCGGCAATCAGGAGTGGCGTGCGTTGAATCATGTATCGATCAAGCGTGTGAGCGGCGCAAGATTAGCCGGGTTGGGCGACCGGCCAGCCTCTACATTGCCGCCCACCCTGACTTCGTCACTCGCCATGCCCGCCCTCAGCCGCCTTGCCGCCTCGCTCGCCCTGGTCTTTGCCGCGTCGGCTTTTGCCGCGCAAATTGGCGTCATCCCGCCTGCCGAGCCGCTGACGGCCGAGCGCGTCGCGGCGCTGCCGGCGGCCCAGCGCGGTGCCTGGCAGGACTATCTGGCCCGCTCCGACGCCCAGCGCAAGGCCGACCAGGCCGCGCTGGCGGCCGAGCGCAAGGGGCTGGCGCAGCTGCCGGCGTCTCCTGCGGGGGGCAACAGCCCGGCCAGCATGCCGCTGGACAAGCCGGCCGACTGGTATGCGAGCGAGCCCGCGCTGGTCGCGGCGCGCAACATCCTGAGCTACCAGACGCCGGCCGGTGGCTGGGGCAAGAACCAGTCGCGCAACGCGCCGCCGCGCCAGCCGGGCCAGGCCTATGTGGCCGACGGCAACCCCAAGGCGCCCACGCCGGGCGACTTCGACAAGCCCGGCAGCTGGAGCTATGTCGGCACCATCGACAACGACGCGACGACCTGGGAGATCCGCTTCCTGGCGCGCGTGGCAGCGGCCCACCCCGGCGAGGCCGGCGCGGTGTACCGCCAGGCGGCCGAGCGCGGCCTGCGCTATCTGCTGGCGGCGCAATACCCCAACGGCGGCTGGCCGCAGGTGTGGCCGCTGCAGGGCGGCTACCACGACGCCATCACACTGAACGACAACGCGATGGTCGACGTGATGGAGCTGTTGGGCGCGGCCTCGCGCGGCGAAGCGGACTTCGGCTTCCTGCCGGCCGCGCTGCGCGCCGACATGGCCGCAGCGGAGGCGCGTGCGGTGCAGTTGCTGCTGGTCACGCAGATCCGCATCAACGGCAAGCCCACGCTGTGGGCGCAGCAGCACGACGTGCTGACGCTGGCGCCGACCTCGGCGCGCAACTACGAGCCGCCGGCGCTGAGCAGTGGCGAGAGCGGCCGTGTGCTGGCCTATCTGATGAGCATTCCCGAGCCGACGCCGGCCGTCGTGGAGGCAGTGAAGGGCGGCGTGGCGATGCTGAAGCAGCTGGCCGTGAAGGACCGTGCCTGGGTCATGGTGGATGCGGTGCAGGGCAAGCGGCTGATCGAGCAGCCCGGCGCCGGGCCGCTGTGGTCGCGCTACTACGACGCGACCGCGCTGAAGCCGGTGTTCGGCGACCGCGACAAGAGCCTGTACGACGACGTGCACGACGTCAGCGCCGAGCGCCGCCGCGGCTATGCCTGGTGGGGCAGCTGGCCGCAGAAGACGCTGGATGTCTACGACGCCTGGGCAGTGAGGTGGGCGAGGCAGCCGTAGCTGCGCAGCGCTTAGGATGAAAACCCGGCCCGGCACCTGAGTTTTCATGCCCCTTCAGCGCAAGTCTCGCCAGTTCCAGCGCCTGCTGATCGTGGGCAACCTCATCGTGCTGGCGCTGCTGGCCGGCAGCACGGTGCTGACGCTGCACGCCAGCCACGAGGCCTACACGAACAGCGCGCGCCAGTCGGTCGAGAACCTGACCCGATCCGTCAGCCAAAACGTGGCGGCCGAGATCCGCCAGATCGACAGCACGCTGGCCTCCGTCATCCAGGAGCTGAACCGCCTGCACCCCGACGGCCCGCTGGACGCTGCCGCAGCGCGCGTCATCATCGACGGCCGGCGCCGCCTGCTGCCCGAGGTCGATGGCATCCGCATCACCGACGCCGAGGGCCGCGTGCTGACCGGCGACACGGCCGCGCCCGTGTCGGTGGGCGACCGGCCCTATTTCGCGCAGGCCCGCGAGCAGCCCGACGCGCTGGCGCTGTCCGAGCCGCTGCTGAGCCGTGTCACCGGACGCTGGAGCGTGGTACTGGCGCGGGCCTGGCGCGGCAGTGACGGGCGCTTCCTGGGCGTCGTCTACGCGGTGCTGTCGTCCGAGCATTTCATCAACCGCTTCGAGGCCGTGGCGCGCGGTACGCGTGGTGCGGTGGCGCTGCGCACCGATGGCTTGCGGCTGGTAGCCCGCTATGCACCCGGCGCGGCGGACCGCCTGGCCGGCATCGGTGGCGACAAGGTCTCGGCCGAGCTGAGCGACGCGCTGAAACGCCGCAGCGAGAGCGGCTTCTACGTCACGCGGACCGCGCTGGACGGCATCGAGCGCGCCTCCGCCTACCAGCGCGTGGCCGGCTACCCGCTGACCGCGCTGGTGGGCCTGGACACCGAGGACTTCTACCGCCCCTGGCGGCGCGAGGCCGTGCAGCTGAGCCTGCTCAGCGGCGTGCTGGGGCTGCTGATCGTGGCGCTGTCGGCGCTGGTGCTGGCGCGCCAGCGCGACCTGCTGCGCGCCTATGCCGCCGCAGCCCAACTGGCCGCCGAGCAGCAGGCCATGCTGGACAACGAGCTGGTGGGCATCGCCAAGGCGGCCGACCGCCGCACCGTCTGGCACAACCGCGCGCTGGCCCGCATGCTGGGCTACGAGCCGGGCGGCATGGTGGGCCGGCCGACGCGCGAGGTCTACGCCGACGAGGCGGACTACCAGCGCGTCGGCCAGGCCTATGCCGAGCTGATAGAGGGCAGGCAATACCGCACCGAACTGCAGATGCGGCGCACGGACGGCAGCCTGCTCTGGGTGGACCTCAGCGGCGTGCGGCTGCCGAACAAGCAGTCGCTGTGGGTCATGGTGGACATCTCGCGCATGAAGGCCAGCGAGGCCGATGCCGAGCGTCGTGCCGGCCACGATGCGCTGACCGGCCTGCCCAACCGCAGCCAGCTCGGGCGGGCGATTGCCGACGCCATCGGCCTGGCGCGCCAGGGCGGCCACAAGCTGGCCGTGGCCTTCATCGACCTCGACGGCTTCAAGGCCGTCAACGACGAGCAGGGCCACGAGGGCGGCGACGTGCTGCTGCGCGAGGTGGCCCGCCGCATCGCGCAGAGCATTCGCGCCAAGGACCTGGCGGCCCGGCTGGGTGGGGACGAGTTTGTCGTCGTGCTGAACGGCGTGCACCGGCGCGAGGACGTGGAGCCGGTGCTGGCCCGCATGCTGGAGACGCTGACGGTGCCCGTCGAGCTGCCGGGCGGCGCGCGCGCGGCGGTGGGCGCCAGCGTGGGCGTGGCGCTGTGGCCCGACGATGGCCTGGAGGCCGGCGGCCTGATGGAGGCTGCCGACCAGGCCATGTATGCCGCCAAGCGCGCCGGCAAGCGCCGCATCGTGTTCAGCGCGGCCGGCGAGGGCCGCGCCGGATCAGGCCTGCAGGATCAGGCCTGGGTATAGGCCGTCTTCACCGTCGTGTAGAACTCGGCCGCGTGGCGGCCCTGTTCGCGCGGGCCGTAGCTGCTGCCCTTGCGGCCGCCGAAGGGCACGTGGTAGTCCACGCCCGCCGTCGGCAGGTTGACCATGACCATGCCGGCCTGCGAGTGGCGCTTGAAGTGCGTGGCGTACTTCAGCGACGTGGTGGCGATGCCGGCGGCGAGGCCGAACGGCGTGTCGTTGCTCAGCGCCAGCGCGTGCTCGTAGTCGCGGGCGCGCAGCACGCTGACGACCGGGCCGAACACCTCTTCGCGGTTGATGCGCATCTCCGGCGTCGTGCCGGTGATGAGGGCCGGCGTCAGGTAGAAGCCCGGCGCGCCGTCGGCGTTCTTCTCGATGCGCTCGCCGCCCTGGGCCAGCGTGCCGCCCTCGCTCTTGGCGATGGCGATGTAGTCGGTGTCCTGGCCCAGCTGGCTGGCGTCCACCACGGGGCCGATGTCGGTGCCGGTCTTGCGGGCGTCGTCCACCTTCAGCGTCTTCATCTTCTCGACCATGGCCGCGATGAAGCGGTCGTGGATGCCTTCGGTGACGATGAGGCGGCTGGACGCCGTGCAGCGCTGGCCGGTGGAGAAGAAGCCGCTGTTGACGGCGGCGTTGACGGCCACGCCGAGGTCGGCGTCGTCCAGCACGATCATGGGGTTCTTGCCGCCCATCTCCAGCTGGAACTTGGCCATGCGCGCGACGGCAGCGGCGGCGACCTTCTGACCTGTGGCGACCGAGCCGGTGAAGCTGATGGCCGCCACGCGCGGGTCGTGCAGCAGCTTCTCGCCGACCACCGAGCCGCGGCCCATGACGAGGTTGAACACGCCGGCCGGCAGGCCCGCGCGCGACAGGATCTCGGCCAGCGCCCAGGCCGAACCGGGCACGAGGTCGGCCGGCTTGAAGACGACGCAGTTGCCCCAGGCCAGGGCCGGCGCGATCTTCCACGCGGGAATCGCGATGGGGAAGTTCCACGGCGTGATGAGGCCGACGACGCCGACCGCTTCACGCGTGATCTCGACACCGACGCCGGGACGCACGGAGGGCATGGTCTCGCCGCCCGGGCGCAGCGCCTCGCCAGCAAAGAACTTGAAGATGTTGCCGGCGCGGGCGACCTCGCCGATGGCCTCGGGCAGCGTCTTGCCTTCCTCGCGGGCCAGCAGGTCGCCCAGCTCTTGGCGCCGGGCCAGGATCTCGGTGCCGACGGCGTCGAGGATGTCGAAGCGCTGCTGCGGCGTGCTCAGGCTCCAGGCCGGGAAGGCGGCCGTTGCGGCAGCGATGGCGAGCTCGGCCTGTGCCGCATCGGCCTGGGCGTATTCGCCGATCAGGTCGCGCGTGTCGGACGGGTTGATGTTGCGGGAGACGGCGGCGCCGTCGAGCCATTCGCCGTTGATGAGGTTCTTGAACATCGGGTACTGCTTTCGGTTTAACGGTCGAGGGCCGGGCGCTTGGGGTTGAAGGTCCAGCCGGGGATCAGGTACTGCATCGCGATGGCGTCGTCGCGTGCGCCCAAGCCGTATTGCTTGTAGAGCGCGTGGGCCTTTTCGACCTCGGCCATGTCCAGCTCGACGCCCAGGCCGGGCTTCTTCGGCACGGCCACATGACCGCCAATGATCTGCAGCGGCTCCTTGGTCAGGCGCTGGCCGTCCTGCCAGATCCAGTGCGTGTCGATGGCCGTGACCTTGCCGGGCGCGGCGGCGCCGACGTGGGTGAACATGGCCAGCGACACGTCGAAGTGGTTGTTGGAGTGGCTGCCCCAGGTCAGCCCCCAGTCGCGGCAGGTCTGGGCCACGCGCACCGAGCCGGCCATGGTCCAGAAATGCGGATCGGCCAGCGGAATGTCCACGCTCTGCAGCGACAGCGCGTGCGTGAGCTGGCGCCAGTCGGTGGCGACCATGTTGGTGGCCGTCGGCAGGCCGGTGGCGCGGCGGAACTCGGCCATCACCTCGCGGCCCGAGAAGCCGTCTTCGGCACCGCAGGGGTCTTCGGCGTAGGCGACGATGCCGCGCATCTGCTGGCCCAGGCGGATCGCGTCCTTCAGCAGCCAGCCGCCGTTCGGGTCCAGCGTGACGCGGGCGTCGGGGAAGCGCTCGTGCAGCGCGCGCACGGCCTCGACCTCCTCGTCGCCGCGCAGCACGCCGCCCTTGAGCTTGAAGTCGTTGAAGCCATAGCGCTCGCGCGCGGCCTCGGCGAGCTTGACGACCGCTTCGGGCGTCAGCGCGACTTCGTGACGCAGGCGGAACCAGTCGTTGTCGGCGCCGGGCTCGGAGTGATAGGGCAGGTCGGTCTTGTTGCGGTCGGCAACAAAGAACAGGTAGCCCAGCATCTCCACCGAGTCGCGCTGCTGGCCTTCGCCGAGCAGGGCCGCGACGGGTACGTCCAGGTGCTTGCCCAGCAGGTCCAGCATGGCCGACTCGATGGCCGTGACCGCGTGGATGGTCGTGCGCAGGTCGAAGGTCTGCAGGCCGCGGCCGCCGGCGTCGCGGTCGGCGAAGGTCTGCTGGATTGTCTGCAGCAGGCCCTGGTGCGCGCCGATGGGCTGGCCGACGACGAGCGGGCGCGCGTCTTCCAGCGTCTGGCGGATCTTCTCGCCGCCGGGCACTTCGCCGACGCCGGTGTTGCCGGCGCTGTCGGTCAGGACAGCCAAGTTGCGGGTGAAGAAGGGCGCGTGCGCGCCGCTGAGGTTGAGCAGCATGCCGTCGCGCCCGGCAACCGGGATGACGCGCAGCTCTTTGATGACGGGGGTGGAACTGCTCATTGGGAAATTCAGTCTGCAGTGATCTTGCGGTCGGTGATGACCTTCTTCCAGCGCGCGAACTCGGCGGCCTGGAAGGCGGTGAACTGTTCAGGCGTGTTGCCGACGATCTCGAAGCCCTGCTCCAACAGCTTGGGCTTCACGTCGGGCGCGTTCAGCGTTTTGACGATGCCGGCATAGAGTTTTTGCTTGACGTCGGCCGGCAGCCCCTTGGGCGCCGCGACGGCCTGCCAGGAGTAGACCTGCACGCCCTTGATGCCCAGCTCGTCCATGGTCGGCACGTCGGGCTGCACCGGCGAGCGCTGGGCGCTCGTGATGCCCAAGGCGCGCAGCTTGCCGGCCTTGATCTGCGGCAGCGCGGTGTTGATGTTCATGAAGCTGGCGTCCACCTGGTTGCCCAGCAGGTCGGTCATGACCGGGCCGCCGCCCTTGTAGGGAATGTGCAGGCCGGAGGTGCCGGTCTGCTGCCAGAAGAGTTCGGCGGTGATGTGGTCGCTGGAGCCGTTGCCGCTGGACGCGAAGCTCATCCTGCCCGGGTTGGCCTTCAGGAAGGCCAGTACTTCGGCCATGGTCTTGTGCGGCGACGCGGCCGGCACGACCAGCAGGTTGGGTGCCTGCACGGCGACGCTGATGTAGTCCAGGTCCTTGGTCGGGTCGTAGGCGACGCCCTTCATCAGGTGCGGGCCGATGACCAGCGGGCCCAGCGACGTGACGAGTATGGTGTAGCCGTCGGGCGCGGCGCGCTTGACGGCGGCGGTGCCGATGGTGCCGCCGGCGCCGCCGCGGTTGTCGATGACGAAACTGCTGCCGAGCTGTTCCTGCAGCTTGGCGCCGAGCACGCGGGCGATGGCATCGGTGGAGCCGCCGGGCGGGAAGGGCACCAGCAGCGTCACGGGCTTGGCGGGCCAGGCCTGGGCCATCGCCGTGGTGACGGCGGCGGCACCCAGCAGCAGGGCGGTCAGCAGTTTCTTCATGGCTTGTCTCCGGTGGTCTTGTGTGGACTGGACTTATTGCGGGCCGAGCTTGGCGATCAGCGCGCGGAGCTGCTCAACCTCGGCGGGCAGCAGATCGCTCAGCGGCGGGCGCACCGGGCCGGCGCTGTGGCCCACCAGCGTCGCGCCAGCCTTCACGATGGACACGGCATAGCCCTCGCCCTTGTTGCGCAGGGCCACGTAGGGGATGAAGAAGTCGCGGATCAGACGGTCGCAGGTGGCCGTGTCGTTGGCCGCATGGGCGTTGTAGAACTCCATCGCCGTCTTCGGGATGAAGTTGAAGACCGCCGACGAGTAGACCGGGCAGCCCATCGCCTTGTAGGCGCCGGCAAACAGCTCGGCCGTGGGCAGGCCGCCCAGGTAGGCGAAGCGATTGCCCAGCGTCTGGCGGATGGAGACGAACTTCTCGATGTCGCCCAGGCCGTCCTTGAAGCCGATCAGGTTGGGGCAGCGGTCGGCCAGGATCTGCAGCGAAGCGGGCGTCAGCTTGCAGGCGCCGCGGTTGTAGACGACGACGCCGAACTTGACGCTCTTGCAGACGGCCTCGACGTGGTTGATGAGGCCTTCCTGGCTGGCTTCGGTCAGGTAGTGCGGCAGCAGCAGCACGCCCTGCGCGCCCAGGCGTTCGGCCTCCTGCGCGTACTGGATGGCGACGCGCGTGCCGCCGCCGGCACCGGCCAGGATGGGCGTGCGGCCGCGGCAGGTGTCCAGCGCGACCTTGATGATCTCGGTGTACTCGCCCGGCTCCAGCGAGAAGAACTCACCCGTGCCGCCGGCCGCGAACAGCGCCGAGGCGCCGTAGGGCTGCAGCCACTCCAGGCGGTCCGCGTAGGCCTTGGGCGCGAAGTTCAGCTGCGTGTCGAAATCGGTCAGCGGGAAGGACAGCAGACCGGCTTCCAGGACGGCTTTGAGTTCTTGGGGTGACATGCGGGGTCTCCGTGGCGTTGGGGTGATGGGATCTCGATGGCGTGGATGCCGTCGAGTTGTTGATGTTGTAGGTCATCGTACAACTTGGGTCAAATCCAAGAAGACTAGGGATAACCCGTAAATCGACGCGCTTTACACGCGGCTCAGGCCGCGTCCGCTTGAGCGCGCCGACGCCGTTCGCGGCTGTTGGACAGGTGGGTGCGCATGGCCGCGCGGGCCGATTCGGCGTCCTGGCTGGTGATGGCGTCGAGGATGCTCTCGTGCTCGGCGTTCACGCGCCGCATGTAGGCCATGCGCTCGGCGTTCATGTCGATGCTGGGCTCCAGCCGGGCACGCGGGATGATCTGGGCGCCCAGTGTGGCCATCAGGTCGGTGAAATGGCTGTTCTGCGTCGCGCGGGCAATCTCCAGGTGGAACTGGAAGTCGGCGGCCACCGAGTCCTGGCCGGCGTCGACGGCGGCGATCACGGCGTCCAGTGCCTTGCGCAGCGCGGCCAGGTTGGCTTCGCTGCGGCGCAGGGCGGCCAGGCCGGCGGCCTCGGTCTCCAGGCCGATGCGCAGCTCCAGCACGGCGATGACGTCCTGCAGCGTGCTGAACTGCTCCGGCGTGATCTTGAACGACGGCCCGTCGCCCGGCCCGAGCACGAAGGTGCCGATGCCGTGCCGCGTCTCCACCAGCCCGGCCGCCTGCAGCTTGGAGATGGCCTCGCGCACGACGGTGCGGCTGACCTCGAACTCCTCCATGATGGCCGCCTCGGTCGGCAGCTTGTCCCCGGCCTGCAACTGGCCGGCGCGGATGCGGTCTCCGAGCGAGTCGACCAGTTCCAGGGCCAGCGTGCGGGGCCGGCGGCGGGCGATGGGAGCGTGCATTCGCGGGTTTTCCCGGAGTATTGAAGTGAGCCAGGCGTCTAAAGTGACGTAAGTTGTACGACAACTAGACGACGTACAACGATCTGTTCGCACTTTAGCCACTCCGACGCCGGATATGAATGCCGTTTCCCCCCGCCCCCCGCTGACCATCCGCATGCGCGACGAGGACAACGTCGCCATCGTCGCCAACGACGGCGGGCTGCCGGAGGGGACGGTGCTGCCCGAGGGCGTGCCCGGTGCCGGCCTGGCGCTGCGGGACAAGGTGCCGCAAGGCCACAAGGTGGCGCTGCGCGATCTGGCCGAGGGCGATGTGGTGCTGCGCTACGGCGTGCCCATCGGCTATGCGCTCAAGCCCATCCCGGCCGGCAGCTGGGTGCACGAGCGCCTGCTGCAGATGCCGTCGGCGCGCGCGCTGGAAGGCCTGCCCATCGCGACCGTGAAGCCGCCGGTGCACGAGCCGCTGGCCGGCTACACCTTCGAGGGCTATCGCAACAAGGACGGCTCGGTCGGCACGCGCAACATCCTCGCCATCACGACCACCGTGCAGTGCGTGGCCGGCGTCGTCGCGCAGGCGGTCGCGCGCATCAAGGCCGAGCTGCTGCCGCTGTACCCGAACGTGGACGACGTCATCGGCCTGGAGCACAGCTATGGCTGCGGCGTGGCCATCGACGCGCCGGACGCCGTCATCCCCATCCGCACGCTGAAGAACATCTCGCTGAACCCCAACTTCGGCGGCGAGGTCATGGTGGTCAGCCTGGGCTGCGAGAAGCTGCAGCCCAACCGCCTGCTGCCGCCCGGCAGCTTCCCCATCGTCGACGAGCGCGGCGCCGAGGCCGGCCCCGAGACCGTCTGCCTGCAGGACGACGCGCACGTGGGCTTCATGTCGATGCTGGACGACATCCTGCAGACGGCCAAGCCCCATCTCGAACGCCTGAACGCCCGCAAGCGCGAGACCGTGCCGGCCAGCGAGCTGGTCGTCGGCGTGCAGTGCGGCGGCAGCGACGCCTTCTCCGGTGTGACGGCCAACCCGGCCGTGGGCTTCTGCGCCGACCTGCTGGTGCGCGCCGGCGCCACCATCATGTTCAGCGAGAACACCGAGGTGCGCGACGCGGTCGAGCAGCTGACCAGCCGCGCCGCCAGCGCGGAAGTGGCCGACGCCATCATCCGTGAGCTGGGCTGGTACGACCGCTACCTGGACCGCGGCCGTGTGGACCGCGCCGCCAACACCACGCCCGGCAACAAGGCCGGCGGCCTGTCCAACATCGCCGAGAAGGCCATGGGCTCCATCATCAAGAGCGGCAGCTCGGCCATCTCGCACGTGATCGCGCCCGGCGAGAAGCTGCGCCCCGACCAGCGCGGTCTCGTCTACGCCGCCACGCCCGCCAGCGACTTCATCTGCGGCACGCTGCAGCTGGCCGCCGGCATGAACATGCACATCTTCACCACCGGTCGCGGCACGCCCTACGGCCTGGCCGAATGCCCGGTGGTCAAGGTCGCCACGCGCAGCGACCTGGCACGCCGCTGGCATGACCTGATGGACATCAACGCCGGCCGCATCGCCGATGGCGAGGCGACGATCGAGGAGACCGGCTGGGCGATGTTCCAGTTCCTGCTCGACGTGGCAAGTGGCCGCAAAAAGACCTGGGCCGAGCACTGGAAGCTGCACAACGCGCTGGTGCTGTTCAACCCGGCGCCGGTGACCTGAGCTGCTGTGCCAGCTGCTCACGCCGCCGGCAAAGGCGCGCGTAGTCGCGCCGTGCGCGCACCAGCAGCACCAGGGCAAGACCGGTCATCCCGGCGAAGACCAGCGCCGCCGGCCAGGCCGCCGGCATGCCGGCCAGCAGGCCAATGGCCAGCGCGCCGGCCAGCGCGACCCCGCTGAACAGCGTGGCCATGCCCGAGGCCACCACCCGTTGCCGGCCCAGCAGCACGCGGCGCGTGGTCAGCACCCAGGCGGCGTAGGCTACCCAGCACAGGTCCATGCCGGTCATGACGGCGAAGGCCGCCGCGGTGCGGGTGGGCAGGGCCGGCTCGGTGGCCCACAGGCTGCCCGTGATCGTGGCCATGGCGGCAGCCGCCAGCAACAGCAGCACATGGCCCACGCGCGACCGCGCGGAAAGCTCGCGGTCCAGCAGCGCAGAAACAGCGGTCATGTTCATCATCTTTCTCCTTGAACACCCAGTTGAAGCCTGAGCAGGCGGCGGGCCCGGTGCAGGCGGGACTTCACCGTGCCCACCGGCACGGCCAGCACCTGCGACACCTCATCCAGCGACAGCTGCTGCAGGTAGAACAGCGTCAGCACCTCGCACTCCAGCGCGGGCAGCCGGGCCAGGCCATCGCGCAGCGCGGCGAGGTCCGTCTCCAGCTGCAGGGCGTCCTCGTCAACGGGCTGTGCCGCCAGGGCCGCGTCGTCATCGGACACCAGCGGCATCCGGTACTGCTCTCGCAGCCGGTCCATCAGCACCCGGTGCGCGATGCCGAACAGCCAGGGCCTGAGCTTGGCGCACTCGCGCAGCCGGGCGATGCCGCGCAGCACGCGCAGCCAGACGTCTTGCGTCGCGTCGTCCGCGGCGGCGTCGTGGCCGGTGAGCTGGCGTGCATAGCGCCACAGCGGCAGCTGCCAGCGCGCGACCAGCTCGTCGAAGGCCTCGCGCTCGCCCAGTTGGCAGCGCACGGCCAGCCATTCGTCGGCCAGCGGATCGTGGGTGGGCGGGTTGGCGGGGCTCATGGTTGTGCCGGGGACGGGCCCTCGAAGCGCAGTGGCGGCAGTGTGACCCGCGTGGGCAGGTCGCCCTCGCCGCGCAGGAAGCGCGCCAGCAGGCGGCGCAGCGGCGGTTGCCCGAACAGGTCGAATTGGTGGGCCGCGTTCTCCACGACCACCACCCGCGCATCCGGCAGCGCCGCCGCGATCTCGCGAGCGTTCTCCACCGGCGTGCGCGCATCCAGGTCACCCGCCAGCAGCAGCGTGGGCACGGCGACGCCCACCGGTTGGCGGAACGCGTCCGGCAGCGGCCGGGCTGCCCACGCGGCATGCAGGTGGCGGCCGGGCCAGTTCATCGCGTCGCCCAGCAAGGCGCCTGGGGCCTCGCGCGCGATGCGCGCCAGGCGTTCGGCGCTGGCGTGCGAGCTCAAGTCCATCATGTGCTTCATCGCCGACCCGACGCCGGCCTGGCGACGCAGCTGCAAGGCCAGCGGGCCGATGCGCCGGAAGTCGCCCGTGCTCATCTCCCGCGCTGCCGCCGGCAGCGTGGTCAGCGCGCGCGGATCGCCGATGACCTGAGCGATCGTCCACTGCAGGTCCAGTGCGCCCAGCACCAGGCCCACGTCGGGCCCGCCGGCCGGGTCCGGCACCTCCAGCCGCATCGGCGCGCGGGCGAGGCGGGCGGTGGCCTCGCGCAACTGCGCCACCATGTCGGGCGCAGCGGCGCGCTCGGCGATGCGCTGCAGCACAGCATCCGTCTGGGATGGCAGCTTCCAGGTGTGGTCCGGCCCCTCGGGGCTGACCAGCACCAGCCGCTCCACGCCGTCCGGGTGCCGGCGCGCGGTGGCCAGCGCCAGGTGGCTGCCGTAGCTGCGGCCCCATAGCGTCCAACGCGACTCGCCCAGGGCGTGCCGGACGGTGTCGATGTCGTCGGCGCTCTCCTCGGTGTTGTAGGCCTGCAGGTCGATGCCGCGTGCGCGCATCTCGTCGGCCACCGTGCGGCTGGCTTGCTCGATGCGCGGCAGCCAGGTTGGCGCAGAGGCTGGCTCGTCCAGCGGCAGGCCGTAGCGCCGTGCGCTGCGCAGATGGGGGCGCGAGTCGCCGGTGCCGCGCTGATCGATGCCGACCAGATCGCCGTCGAACACCTCGGCCAGCGCCGCGCCGCCCTGCGTCGCCAGATCCAGCGCGACCCGCACGCCCGAGTCGCCGGGGCCGCCGGCCAGCAGCACGTGCGGGCGGCCCGAGGGCGTGTCGCCGCG
>DASWWC010000082.1:0-3149 GCA_036401055.1 Roseateles sp. | reverse complement strand
TCGACGGCGCTGGCCGCGGCGATCGCCAAGGGCTTCGTGCCCGCCGACGCAGCCGTGCTGGCCAAGATGCTGACGACCTCGGGTCTGTCCAACGAGGCCTTGCCCGGCGCGGGCGCGGGCCCGGTGCTGCCCGTGGCCGGCTTCATCACCGATGCCCGGCTGCTGCCCGCGCTGTTCGACCATCCACCCGCGGCCTGGCCCGCGCGCGCCGACGGCCCGCCCGCCGTCGACGGCGTCTACGGCATCACCGACAGCGGCACGCATGCGGCGGCGCTGTTCGAGGCGGGTCTGCGCACCGTGCAACTGCGCCTCAAGCGTGCCGACGGAGAAAGCGGCGCGGCCTGGCACACCCGTCTGGCCGCCGAGGTGCAGCCCGCGCTCGACGCCGCGCGGCGCACGGGCGCGCGCTTCATCGTCAACGACCACTGGCGCGCCGCGCTGGCGCTGGGCGTGGACTGCGTGCATCTGGGCCAGGAAGACCTGCTGGCGCTGGACACCGCCGCGCGGGCCGACCTGGCCCAGGCCCGCGCCCGCGGCCTGCGCCTGGGCCTCAGCTCGCACAGCCTGTGGGAGCTGGCCCGCGCCGTGGCCTGGGCGCCGGACTACGTGGCCTGCGGGCCGGTCTGGCCCACCACGACCAAGGCCATGCCGTGGCGACCGCAGGGGCTGGACAACCTGGCCTGGTGGGCCGCGATGGCGCCCATGCCGGTGGTGGGCATAGGCGGCGTGCTGGCGCCGGCGCAGCTGGCGCAGATCGCCGCCAGCGGCGCGGCGGCGGGGGGTGTGGTGCGGGGTCTGGCGCCGGGTGCGGCGCATGCGCCGCGCGACTGGCTGCAGGCCTGGCGCCCTGGCACGTCGCCGCGCGCCGAGCCGGGCTGGCCCCATCCCAGCCTGGATCAGCCGCCGGCGATCAAGGCCTGATAGACCCGCAGCGACGCATGCGCGTCGTTGGCCGCGTACTGCAGCTGCTGCGGGGTCAGCGTCTTGTTGGCCCAGTTGGAGGTCGTCGCCTTCTTCGACTTGGAGAAGCGCTGGCCCAGCACCACGGCGACGGCCACCTTCAGCCCCACCGCGTCCTTGAAGCCCAGCCGCTTCACCATCTGCGACACGTCGATGCAAGCGCCCAGCCGCAGGCCCAGCTTGCGCTGGATCTGCGGCCGGTCCGACGCCAGGCCGAAGCCGACCTTGACCACCTCGTCCGACTCGATCATGGCTTGCAGGAATGCTTCCACGCCGGCGGTCGCGGTCTGCACGATGAAAGCGTCGGTTGGCGTCGCGAACTGGATGACCTCGGGCCCGGTCTGTGGCTGGCCGGCGACGAATACCGGTTTGCTCTCGGTGTCGAAGCCCACGTGCACGGCCTGACGCAGCGCGGCTTCAGCGAAGGCCAGCTGTTCGGCGCTCTTCAACACGTGGATGCGACCAGCCGGCAGCGCCAGGTAAGGCGGCATGGCGGCGATCTGCTCGGTGGTGGGCCGCTGCAAGAGGGAAGGTTTGCGCATCGCGGCAGTATGGCCGGGCCGGACGGATCAACTGCGTGAGCGTTATTCCGGCCACGGGCCCGGGCCGCCCCACGTCGCTAGCATGGGTCGTTTCGCAAGACGGATGGACCCGATGATGACTGCCTCGCTGCGCCGTCGCGCGCTGCTCGCCACCGTGCTGCTGCTGGGCGCATTGCCAGGCCTGGCGGCGCCGGCCAGCTGGACCGACGCCACCACCGGTCAGCGCATCGTGCGCGTGGACGACAGCCCCGGCAACTACGGGCTCTACTTCAACTACAACCCGTTCACGCCGCAGGGTGATCTGATGATCTACCTGACGGCCGAGGGCGTGCGCGTGGCCGACACCAAGACCTGGGAGACCCGGCTGGTGCTGAAGGGCAGCGTGGACCGGCTGCTGTTCACGGGCCCGAAGTCGCGCAATGCCTACTACACGCTGCGCGATGCGGCGGTGGAGGAGGGCGGGCCGTTCTCGGTCTGGTCGGTGGACATCGACACCGGCAAGACCCGCAAGATCGCCGACCTGCCCGGCGGCCGCGTGATGGCCATCAACGCCGACGAGACGCTGCTGGCCGGCGTGCGCGAGACCGCACCGCCGCCGCCGGAGATCGCCTCGCAGGGCAAGCGCGACCCGCTGACCGGCTCGCCGCACTACTCGGGCACAGGGCCGGACGGCAAGCCGCTGTCGTTTGCCGCCGCCAAGGGCAAGTGGATGGCCGCACGGCTGGCGGCGCGCGTGCCGATGGAGATGTACAGCGTGGCCATCGCCACCGGCGAGCGCAAGACCATCCACCGCGCGACAGACTGGCTCAACCACCTGAAGTTCTCGCCCACCGACCCGACGCTGCTGATGTTCTGCCACGAGGGTCCCTGGCACGAGGTGGACCGCATCTGGACCATCCGCATCGACGGCACGCAGCTGACCAAGATCCACACCCGCACGATGGCCGGCGAGATCGCGGGCCATGAGTTCTGGGGGCGCGACGGCCAGACCGTCTGGTACGACCTGCAGACGCCGCGCGGCGGCGTGACCTGGCTGACCGGCCGCAACCTGTCCACCGACGAACAATGGCGTTATGAGGTCGCGCGCGACCAGGCGTCCTACCACTTCATGCAGTCGCCCGACGGCCGCATGTTCTCCGGCGACGGCGGCAACGCCGGCAAGTGGATCAGCCTGCTGAAGCCGGTGCAGCGCGAGAAGCCCGTGCCCGGCCTCATCACGCCGGGCCGGCTGGAGAGCATCCGCGTGGCGGACCTCTCAAAGCACGACTACACGCTGGAGCCCAACCAGCACTTCACGCCGGACGGCAAGTGGCTGGTTTACCGCTCCAACCTGGAGGGCAAGCCGGCGATCTACGCGGTGGAGCTGCCGGCGCGCTGAAGAGAGCCCGCTACCACTTGCAGCCCTTGCCGCGCACCGCGTCCACGGCCAGCGGCACGGCGGCCAGGATGCCAAGGCCGCCGTAGGCCTTGCGGCAGTCCTTGTTGGTGCTGTCCTCGATGGACTGCTCCAGCTTGCTCTTGCGCTCCGGCGGTGGCGGCAACAGTTCCACCAGGCCGGGGCTGCGGCGGGCCGTCATGTCGCCGCGCGGCAGCGATAGGTTCAGCGGCGCGCGCGCGGCGCCGCTGGCGGCGGTGGCCGGTGCGGCG
>DASWWC010000081.1:0-10243 GCA_036401055.1 Roseateles sp. | reverse complement strand
GTGCCGGTGCCACCCGCACCTGTGGCGCCCGCGCCCGCGGCGGTGGTCGAGGCGGCGGCGCGGGCGCCTGCACCAGTGCCTGTACCGGCACTAGCGCTGAAGGTCGCGGAGCCGGCGGCGCCGAGCTTCAGCGACCGCTTGCGCCCACGGCCCGTCGAGCAGGCGGCGGCTGACGAGGACGCCCAGGGTTTCGACGGTCCGCCACCGGACGATGCGCCGCCGCCGTGGATGGACGCCGACGATGCGCCGTCCGCCGGCGCGTCGCTCGCTGCACCGACTAATTCCCCCTTTGCTCAGGAGCCCGACGCGCCGCGCCGCGTCGAATTGCGCGAGACGCCCGAAGGCGCGCAGTGGGCCGAACGCATTGCTGCGGCCAACCTCGTCGGCATGACCGGTGAGCTGGCCCGCCAGGCCCAGGCGCTGAGCTGCGAGATGGTGGACGGCCGCGAGGTCTGGCGCCTGCGCGTGGAGCGCGAGTCGCTGCGCGCACCGGCCCTGGTGGCCAAGCTCGAGGCGGCGTTGAACGCCAAGCTGGATGTCGAGGCCGGCGTGGCCGAAGACACCATCTCGTTGCGCAACACGGCCCGTATCGAGGCGCAGCAGCGTGCGGCCGAAGATCTGGCGGCGGCGCACCCGATGACGCGCACGCTGCTTTCCCAATTCCCCTCGGCGCGCATCCTGCCCGGATCCGTCGCGCCGATCACTCACTGACAAGGACACGATCATGATGAAAGGCCAACTCGCCGGCTTGATGAAGCAAGCCCAGGCGATGCAGGACAACCTGAAGAAGGCGCAGGAGGAACTCGCCACCATCGAGGTCGAGGG
Organism: Roseateles sp.; assembly: GCA_036401055.1. Taxonomy (GTDB): domain Bacteria; phylum Pseudomonadota; class Gammaproteobacteria; order Burkholderiales; family Burkholderiaceae_C; genus Pelomonas. Next base: position 9,418 of record DASWWC010000081.1, on the reverse strand, counting down.
CCAGAGCGGCGCCGGCCTCGTGAAGGTCGTCATGACCTGCAAGAACGAGGTTCGCCGCGTGACCATCGACCCCAGCCTGCTGGCCGACGACAAGGACATGCTGGAAGACCTGGTGGCCGCGGCCTTCAACGATGCGGTGCGCCGCGCCGAGGCCACCTCGTCCGAGAAGATGGGCAAGCTGACCGCTGGCATGCCCATGCCCCCCGGCATGAAGTTCCCGTTCTGAGCCTGGCCGCCACTTGAACGCACTCGATACCCTCATCGAGGCGCTCAAGCGCCTGCCCGGCGTGGGCCAGAAGTCGGCCCAGCGCATGGCCTACCACCTGCTGCAGCATGATCGCCTGGCCATGCCGCGGCTGGCCGAGGCGCTGACGGCGGCGGGCGAGCGCATCAAGCACTGCGAGCGCTGTCACACCTTCAGCGAGGCGGCGCTGTGCGTCGTCTGCGCCGATGCCGAGCGCGACGCGCGGTTGCTGTGCGTCGTCGAGACGCCGGCCGATCAGGCGGCGCTGGAGCGCACCGGCTCCTACCGCGGCTACTACTTCGTGCTGCTGGGCCGGCTGAGCCCGCTGGATGGCGTGGGAACGCGCGAAATCGGCGCCGCCGAGCTGCTGACGCGTGCGGCCGAGGACGGCGTGGAGGAGGTCATCCTGGCCACCAGCTTCACCGCCGAGGGCGAGGCCACGGCCCACGTGCTGGCCGAGGCACTGCGCGCGCGTGGCATCAAGTCCACGCGCCTGGCGCGCGGCGTGCCGGTGGGCAGCGAGCTGGAGTACGTGGACCTGGGCACCATCGCCCATGCGCTTTCCGATCGACGCTGAGGGAGGATGCGGCCATGACCATTGCCCAGATCTGCCTGTTGCTGGCTTGCTTGCTACCGCTGGCCTGCACTGGCCTGGCCAAGTCCAAGGGCCTGGGCAAGCCGCGCCGCGAGGGCGGTTTCGACAACCACAACCCGCGCGCCTGGCTGGCTACGCTGGATGGCTGGCATGCGCGTGCCAACGCGGCGCAGTCCAACAGCTGGGAGTCGCTGCCGGTCTTCGTCGCGGCGCAGTTTGTCGCCGACCAGCATGGTGCTGCGCAGGCGACGGTGGACGCCTTGTCCATGGTCTTCATCGCGGCACGCGTCGGCTTTATCGGGTTCTATCTGGCCGACCAGCCGACGCCGCGCTCGCTGTGCTGGACCGCCGGACTGGCGGCCTGCATCGCGCTGTTCCTCGTGCGCTAGGCGCGGCATCCCGGCGTTCAGCGTCCAGCCCGTCCGATTTCAGCCCCGGCTCCAGCGGCTGGGGATCACCCAGAAGGTCAGCAGCACCAGCAGCACCGAGGCGGCCGTGGTGTGGGCCAGGTCCAGCGGGTAGGCGCCGGACAGCAGCGCGGTGGCGCCGCAGGCGGCCAGGCTGGCAGCCGTCCACTGCACGTAGCGGACGGCGCGCGCCCAGCGGCGCTGGTCAGCCGCCACTGGCGGCGGCAGCGCGGCCATCACGCCCAGGCTGAAGCCGGCGTCATCGGGCTCGGGCTCGTCTTGCAGTTGCCGGTGCAGCCGGGTGTCGAGGTCGTCGTCGGTCATGGTGTGGGTTCCCATGCTTGCAGTTGGGCGCGCAGCCGGGTCTTGGCGCGCAGCACCTGGGTCTTTAGCGTGCCCAGCGGCCAGCCCAGCACTTGGGCGGCCTCGGCGTGGCTGAGGTCGGCGCCGTAGCACAGCAGCAGCGCGTGGCGCTGCGCGTCGCTCAGCGTGGCCATGGCGCGGTCCAGGTCGATGCGCCAGTCAGTCTCTGGAGCGAAGTCGTCGGTGGCGGTCTTGTCGGGCTCGGCGTCGTCCGCACGCGGCAGCGCGGGGCGCTCGGCCGACAGGGCGGACCAGGCCAGCCGCGTGAGCCAGGTGCGAAAGCGCGACTCGCCGCGGAACTTGGGGCACGCCCGCCAGGCACGCACGAAGGCGTCCTGCGCGAGGTCGTCGGCGCGCGCCTGGTCGCCGCGGCAGGCGCGGCCCAGCAGCTTGCGCAGATAGCCCTGGTGGGCCTGCACGAGGGCGGCAAAGGCGCTGCGGTCACCGGCGGCGGCGCGAGCCACGAGCCGGCTTTCCTGCTCGGGGGTCACGGCTGCTGGCGCGGCTGCTTGCGTTCGACGGCCCAGTACAGCGCCAGCCCCAGGCCCAGGAAGGCGGGCAGCAGGCCGATGCTCCACAGCCAGGAGTCGGGGCTCATGGCCGAGAACATGCCCACCAGGCCCAGGCCGATGGCCACGTTGATGATGGCGGGGATGAGAATGCGGTTGGGGTTGCCCTGCTCGCGGCGGGCGCGCTGCCAGTCGCTCTCGGGGGCGTCCAGCAGCTCGGGCGGGATGGGCTGGCCGGCGCGCACGATCTCGCGGATGGTCTCGTGGCGCTGGCGTTCGCTGCTGCTCTTGCTGATGTAGTGCGCCAGGATGGCGATGATGGGGATCAGCAGCGACAGGATGGGGATCATCAGCGGGCCGAGGGTATGGAAGGTCTCGTAGAACATGCGGGCTCCGGGAAGCGATGGGATGGTGCTTCCTTGGAGCGCCGGGCGGCGCGGTTTGGATTCAGCCGGCGCAAAAAATGTTCAGAGCTGCCACCACGCCGGCAGCAGCGCCCGCACTTCGGGCCGGCGAAAGCGCTGGTCCAGCAGCCAGACCCAGCCACGGTCGTCCACCGAGCGCAGCACGCGGCCGGCGGCCTGCACGACCTTCTGCAGCCCCGGCACGAGGTCGGCATAGCCATGTTCGGCGCCGAACATCGTGTCCAGCCGCTCGCGGATCTGGTCCTGCAGCGGCGACACGGGCGGCAGGCCCAGCGTGGCGATGAAGGCGCCGATGAGGCGCGTGCCGGGCAGGTCCACACCCTCGGCGAACGCACCGCCCAGCACGGCGAAGCCGATGCCGCGGCCGCCTTCGACGAAGCGGTCCAGGAAGGCGCGGCGCGCGGCCTCGCCCATGCTGCGCGACTGGCTCCATTGCGGCAGCTCCGGGTGGCGCAGCGCCAGCCGCGCGGCGGCTTTGTCGAGGTAGTCGAAGCTGCTGAAGAACGCGAGGTAGTTGCCGGGGTGCTGCGCGTACTGCGCGGCCAGCACCTGCACCAGCGCGTCCAGCGACTGCTCGCGGTGCTCGTAGCGCGTGGACAGATTGGCCACCTGCACGCTCAGGTGCTCGGGCGGGAAGGGCGCGGGCACGTCGATCCAGGCGGTGTCGTCGGGCAGGCCCAGCAGGTCGCGCGGGTAGTCGGGCGGGCCCAGCGTGGCGGAGAACAGCGTGACGCTGCTGAACCCCTCGAAGCGCTCCTTCAGGAAGTGGCCCGGCACGATGTTGCGCACCGACAGCACCACGTCGCGCACCTCGCCGGTGTCGATGGGTTCAGCGTCCTCCAGCAGCGACAGGTTCAGCGGCGCGTCCAGCACGGCGACGCGGCCGGCGGTGCGCTGCAGGTCGCACAGCGAATGCGTGTCCAGGCGGTCCAGCAGCTTCTGCAGCCCCAGCACCTCGAAGTAGAACTCCAGCATCGCGCCCACCTCCAGCGGGTGGTTCTGCACATGCTCGCCGAGCGCGACGTTGACGCGCTGCAGCGCCTCGGCCAGCGGCTCGGGCACCTCGGTCAGCGGCTGGTAGTCCTCCACCTGCTCGCGGCCGAGGCGGGCCAGCTCGCCGGCCAGGCGGCGCAGCGGAGGCTGCAAGGCCTTGGGCGCGGCGGCGACGGCCTCGCGCACGCGGGCCAGGCTCAGCGAGACGCTGTACATGTCTCGCGCCCGGTCGATGAGGTTGTGCGCCTCGTCCACCAGCAGCGCCAGCTTCCAGCCCTGCGACTGCGACAGGCCGTACAGCTGGCCGTAGGGGTCGAAGGCGTGGTGCACGTCGCCCACCACCACGTCGGCCCAGCGCAGCAGCTCCTGGCCCAGGTAGTAGGGGCAGACGCCATGCGTCAGCGCGATGCGGCGCTGCGCCGGTGCGTCCAGCCACTGCGCCTGCACGGCCTCGGCGCGGGCTTGTGGAAGCCGGTCGTAGAAGCCGTTGGCCAGCGGGCAGGCGTCGCCGTGGCAGGCCTTGTCCGGGTGCTCGCAGGCCTGCTCCTTGGCCACCAGCGTCAGCACGCGTAAGTGCCTCTCCGGTGTGACCTCGCGCAGCGCCTGCAAGGCCTCCAGCGCCATGAAGCGGCCGGTGCCCTTGCAGGTCATGTAGCCGATCTTGTCCAGCTGCTGCAGCGGCATCGCGCGCAGCAGCGGGTACAGCGTGCCCAGCGTCTTGCCGATGCCGGTGGGCGCCTGCGCCAGCAGGTGGCGGCCGTGCGCCGCCACGCGGTAGACGGCCTCAGCGAGCAGGCGCTGGCCGGGGCGCAGCTCGCCCTTGGGGAAGGGCAGGGCGGCCAGGCTCTCGTTGCGTGCCCGGCGGTGTGCCGCTTCCTGCGCCGCCCAGGCCTCGAAGGCCCGGCAGCGCGCCTCGAAGGCGGCCTGCAGCGCGGCGGCGGTGAGCTTGTCGCGCAGCACGGTCTCGTGCTGGGTGTCGGCGTCCACGTAGACCAGCGCCAGCTCCAGTTCGTCCAGACCGCGGTCGGCGGCGATCAGCGCGCCATAGGTTTCCAGCTGCGCCCAGTGCAGCGCGCGGCGGTTCTCGGGGATCAGGTCCACCGGGCCGCGTATGGTCTTGATCTCCTCCAGCCGATTCACGTCGGCCTCGTAGCCGTCGGCGCGGCCGCGCACGCGCAGGTTGCCGTGCACGCCTTCCAGCGGCAGCTCGATCTCGTAGCCCGGCGAGCGCCGTGCCAGCACGGCCAGCTGCATGGCCTGGCCCTCCAACGCGGTGGCGGACGGCGTGAAGCGGCGGTCCAGGCTGCCCTGCTTGGCGGTGAACTCGCACAGGCTGCGGACGGAGACGGTGTAGGTCCAGTCAGCCATCAGAAGAGCGAGAGGTTTTCTTTGACCGGCTCGGTGCTGCGCTCCCGGGCGGGCGCGGCCGGCTGCACCTCGCTGGCGTGCACGAGGTTGCCGATGCGCACGCCCATCAGCCGCAGCCGCTTGTCGAACTTCACGCGCTTCAGGCACAGGCCCACCGCGTGGCGGATGTCGGCGGCGCTGCTGATCGCGGTCTTGACGGTCTGGTCGCGCGTGACCGTCACGAAGCCCTCGAAGCGCAGCTTGATGCCCACGGTCTTGCCGGCGTAGCGCTTGCGCTCCAGGTCGCGGGCCAGGCTCTCGCATAGCTCGTCCATGATCTGGCCCAGCAGCGCCTTGTCGTGCCGGGCGCTCAGGTCGCGCTCGAAGGTGGTCTCGCGGCTGATGGACACCGGTTCGCTGAACGTGACGACCGGGCGGTTGTCGCGGCCGTGCGAGGCGTTGTGCAGCCACTGGCCGTAGCTGTCCCCGAACTGCTCGATGAGCCAGCGCGGGTCCGCCGCGGCAATGTCGCCGACGGTCTCCAGCCCCAGCTTGATGAGCTTCTCGCTGGCCTTGGGGCCGATGCCGTTGATCTTGCGCACGCCCAGAGGCCACACGCGCGTGGGGATGTCGTCCAGCGTCAGCACGCTGATGCCGTCGGGCTTGTCCAGCTCGCTGGCGATCTTGCTGAGCAGCTTGTTGGGCGTGACGCCGATGGAGCAGGTCAGGCCCGTGGCGCGGCCCACCGAGTTCTTGATCTCGCGCGCCACGGCCTTCACGCCGCCCAGCGGATCGTGGCCCACGGCGTCGCGGACGCCGGGCACGTCGCTCAGGTCGATGTAGATCTCGTCGATGCCGCGATCCTCGATGACCGGTGCGACCTCGGCGACGGCGGCTTTGAACAGCCGCGAGTACTTGCGGTACGAGTCGAAGTCGGCGGGCAGCAGGATGGCGTCGGGAGCGCGCAGCGCCGCCTTCATCAGCCCCATGGCCGAGAACACGCCGAGGTCGCGGGCGGCGTAGGTGGACGTCGTCACGACGCCGCGGCCGGTGTAGTCGCGCAGCTTGGCGTATACCCAGCTGCCATCTTCCAGCTGCCGCGGCGCATCGGCCCGCCGGCCCCCGATGACGACGGCCTGGCCCTTCAGTTGCGGATAGCGCAGCAGCTCGACGGACGCGTAGAAGGCGTCCATGTCGAGGTGGGCGATCCAGCGCTCCGGCAACTGCATGGCCGCAATTGTCCAGTGGAGGGATGCCAGAGGTTGGCAGCATCGGCAGAATGCGCCGGCCTTTGCCACCCTTCACCGAAAGACGCTCGATGCGCGCCTTGCTGTTGCTCTGCACCTGCCTGCTGCTGGCCGCCTGCGCCAGCGCGCCGATGAACCCGCCGCGCAACAAGCCGGCTGCGGCGCAGACCATGCAGCGTGAGCCCATGCCGCTGGACGCGGACACCTTCGTCGCGTTGAGCTTCTCGGGCGGCGGGCTGCGTGCGGCGGCGTTCTCCTACGGCGTGCTGGAGGGGCTGCGCGGCCAGCCGTCCGCGTCGGGGCGCAACCTGCTGGACGAAGTCAGCTTCATCACCAGCGTGTCGGGCGGCTCGCTGACGGCGGCCTACTTCGGGCTGCATGGCGCCGAGGGGCTGCGCGAGTTCCGCGACAAGGTGCTGATGCGCGACGGCGAGGCCGGGCTGCGCTTCAGCCTGCTGAACCCCAACAACCTGCGCCGGCTGTTCGCGGGTGGGTTGAACGACCGCAGCGACTTCAACGACTGGCTGGAGAAGGACGTGTTCAAGGGTGCGACCTTCGCCGACATGTTCAAGCGTTCGCGGCCGGTCGTCTGGATCAGCGCGAGCAACGTGCAGTACCGGCTGGCCTTCCCGTTCCACGAGCGCGCCTTCGATGCGCTGTGCAGCGACCTGGCCAGCTACCCGGTGTCGGAAGCGGTGGCCGCGTCGATGGCGGTGCCGCTGTTCTTCGCGCCGGTGGTGCTGGAGCGCTTTCCGGGCGCCTGCGATCTGAAGACGCCGCCGGGGCTGGACGGCCGCCGCGACGACCGGGACGACCAGTACCGCCTGCGCCTGGCGCTGGGGCGGCTGTTCCGTGACAACCTGGACCCCAAGGCCGGCCGCTACCTGAAGCTGGTGGACGGCGGGCTGACCGACAACCTGGGCCTGGTGGCCATCCTGCAGAGCCGCGTGCTGCTGAACACGCCCTTCGGCCCGCTGCCCGAGAACGACGCGGCCACGATGCGGCGCATGCTGTTCGTCGTCGTGGACGCCGGCCAGGGCCCCAGCGCCGACTGGGCGCGCGAGATGGCCGGGCCGTCGGGCGTGGACATCGCGTCCGGCGCGGTCGACACGGCCATCGAAAGCACCATGCGCATGAGCTACGCGAGCTTCCTGCCCATGGTGCGCAACTGGGAGCGCGACCTCGTGACCTGGCGCTGCAGCCTCAGCGACGAGCGCAAGGCGGCGCTGCGCGCGCTGAACCCCGAGTGGCGTTGCGAGGACATCAAGTTCAGCGTCACGCAGATCAGCTTCGCCGACCTGTCCGAGGCCGAGGAGCAGGCGCTGAACGCGATTCCGACGCGGCTCAAGCTGCCGGCCGAGCAGATCGACCGGCTCATCGCCGCCGGCCGCGAGGCCGCGGCGGCAGACGCGACGGTCAAGCGGTTCTCAGCAACCGTGCAGCGTGGCGAGTAGGGCCTGTTGGCCCGGAGGCAATGGGTCGCGTCGAGGCCAGAATGGCCGCGAACAAGGCGCAAAGCGGAGCCGGGTGGGTACCCGGCGAGCATTTGCAACGCGGTGCGCGGCCATTCTGGCCTCAACCCGGAGGGAAGGCCCATTGCCTTGGGGCCAACAGGCCCTCACCAGAGGCCGTGAACCTGCGGCGCGATGCGGCGCCTGTAGAGATCGGCCAGCGCATCCATCAGCGGCGCGGGCAGCGCGGCGAGGTCGGCGGCGCTGACGTTCTCGTCCACCTGCGCCGGCGTGCGGCCGCCCGGAATGGCGGTGGTGACGGCCTCGTGCTGGATGATCCAGCGAAGTGCCAGCCTGGCCATGCTGACGCCCTCGGGCAGCAGCTGGCGCAGTTCCTCGACGGCGGCCAGGCCCTGCTCGTAATCGACGCCCGAGAAGGTCTCGCCCTTGTCGAAGGCCTCGCCCTGGCGGTTGAAGCCGCGGTGGTCATCGGCTGAGAACTTGCTGTCGCGCGTGAACTTGCCGCTCAGCATGCCGCTGGACAGCGGCAGCCGTGCCAGCACGCCCACCTGGGCGGCCTGCGCGGCGGGCAGAAAAGCCTCGGCCGGGCGCTGGCGGAACAGGTTGAAGATGATCTGCACCGACTGCACGCCGGGGAACTTGATGGCGGCCAGCGCCTCGTCGATGCGCTCGACGCTGACGCCGTAGTGACGCAGCTTGCCGGCCTTGACCAGGTCGTCCAGCGCGCCGAACACCTCGGGCATCGAGTAGACGGCGCTGGGCGGGCAGTGCAGCTGCAGCAGCTCGATGGCATCGGTGTCGAGGTTCTGCAGGCTGCGTTCGATGAAGGGGCGCAGGTCGCGGTAGCCGTCGGCGGCGTGCGGGTTCAGGCGGCGGCCGGCCTTGGTGGCCACGTGGAAGGCGTCGCTCGGCCGCTCCTTGCGCAGTCGGGCCAGCAGGCGCTCGCTGTGGCCGTCGCCGTAGACATCGGCCGTGTCGAAGAAGTTCACGCCGCGGTCCAGCGCGCGATGCAGCGCGGCCATCGCGGCCGCGTCGTCGGTGTCGCCCCAGGTGCCGCCGATGGCCCAGGCGCCGAAACCGATTGCGGAGATGTTCAAGCCGGTGCGGCCGAGGGGGCGGTAGATCATGATGAGGTCGGATGGAGTGGCGGCGGCAATTGTTATTGAGGATGTAGGGACCGTTCCCGCGGGTGTTTTGTACCTAGACTGGCCGTCTGGTCAATTCACTGGAGATCGCCATGGGACTGCTGGATCAAGTCATCGGTGCGGCCACTCAGGCCATGGGCAGCACGGGCCAGCCGGGCGGGCAGCCCAACTGGCCGGCCCTCCTCGCCGGCCTGTTGGCCAACGGCTCGGTGCAGGGCGGTCTGGCCGGGCTGCTGCAGCAACTGCAGGCCAGTGGCCTGGGCGAGCAGGTGCAGAGCTGGGTATCGACCGGCGCCAACCTGCCGGTATCGGGCGGCCAGCTCGGCGGGGCGCTGGGTGGTGCCGGCGGTCTGCTGGGCCAGCTGGCGCAGCAGGCCGGGGTGTCGCCTGCCGAGGCGGGCGATCAGCTGAGCCAGTGGCTGCCGCAGATCGTCGACCGGCTGACGCCCGACGGCCAGGTGCCCGCCGCCGGAGGCCTGGGCGATATCGGCAGCCTGCTGGGCGGTCTGCTGAACCGCTGAAACGAAAAAGGCGCCTGCGCAGTCCGTGTCAAAACGGCTGGAACGAGCGCCAAGAGCAAAACGCCTCGAGTTTCTCGGGGCGGTTTTGTTTGGGTGCATTCAAGCACCCAGTCGAACGTATTTTCCAATGAGGGGATGCGGGGCTGATGC
>DASWWC010000080.1:0-63153 GCA_036401055.1 Roseateles sp. | reverse complement strand
CCGGGGGCGGGCCCCGCCCCCCCCCCCCCCCCCCCCGAGGGGACGGCTGCGCCTGCGGCATTGAGCCGCAAGCGTCGCCAGACGGGCCGGCTTGGGGCGGCCCGGCGCCCGGCCCGAAAGCCGGGGCCGGCGTCGCCCGCTTGATGGACAAGCGGAGCCCGCCGTGCGGCCTATGCTGGGGCGCATGAGAACCGCGTTCCTCCTGTTCGCCGCCGCGGGCGCCGTGCACGCGCAAGTCGACACGCCTACGCCCACGCAGCTGGTCTGCCGCGTCGGCGACGCGCTAACCGCCAGCGTCAGCCGCGACCGCACCGGCACGCCGCTGGCCGCGGGCTTCGGTGCCACGTCAGGCACGCACGAGTGCGACGTGCAGACGCAAGGCCCTGCTCGCGCGGCCGACGGCGGCTGGCGCTTCGCGTGGACCGATGCGGTCAACGGCGACACCCGCTACGCCGCCACCGTACGCCGCGCCGGTGCGGCCGGCTTCACGCTGGCGCTGCAGCCCGCGCAGTGCGGCACGCTGGCGCTGCCCGCGACGGTCACCCTGACGCCCGGGTCCGCGGGCTGCGAGAGCCGCACCGATCGCGACGCCGCCTTCGTGCAGTTCTGGCGCCAGTTGCGCGATGCCACGGCGCGGCGCGACGGCGCCTTGCTGCAACGCCTGGCACTGCCGCAGCCGCAGTTCATCGAAGGCCCGGACCTGATGAAGGCGCCCGCGTCGCTGCTGCGCCAGGGCGCGGCCTGCCTGGCCACGGTGACGACCACCGACGGCCGCAGCGACCTGGGCCGCTTGCTGCAGGCCACCGACAGTCCGCGGCTGGACATGCCGCCGCTGTCGCGGCGCGGCGACGGGCGCGCCAGCATTGGCGGCGCGCTGACCGCGCTGTGGACGCCGCAGGGCTGGCGCATCGAGTCGCTCAACGCCGACCGCGCCAGCTTCACCGGCTGCCGGCCGACGAATTAGGGGCAGCCGTAGTCGCCATCCGCGAGCGCCGTCGTTAAGCTGACCCCACGCTTCACCTTCCGAACTCCCGGCCATGATCGGCGCTCCGCTTCCTCCCATCTCTGCCTCGCTGTATGCGGCCCCACTGCGCCCGCTGACGGCGCCTGCCGGTTCGTCATCGGCCGCGTGGCTGGACGGCCTGGGCGCTGGCGGCAGCGCCAGCCTGCGCGCCGACGTGGCACCGGGCGAGCGCGGCCTATCCGTGCAGCAGCACGCCGAGCGCGTGCTGTCAGCCCTGGTTGGCTGAACTCCAGGCCCAACCGCGCTGGGCCGATGCCGCCCAGGCGCTCATCGCCGGCTGCGTGGACCTGGGCCCGCGCCAGGACGGTGCCGTCGCGCTGATGGAGGCCGTCTGCACGGGACTGGGCGACCAGCTCTATCCGGCCTTCCTGCGCGTGCTGGCCGAGGTGAACCAGCGCGGCGAGTACGCCGCCCGTGCGGCCGTCGCGCAGACGCTGACGCAGTCGCTGAGCCAGGGCCGGCTGCCCAGCGGCTCGCGTGCCGCCTGGGGCGCGCTGCCGGCCGGCGCGCAGCGGCGCAGCCTGGGACCCATCGAGTACTTGTGCCTGGCCGCGTGGCCGCAGCGTGGCAGCGCGGAGCTGTCGCTGGCGCAGTTCCAGACGCTGGCCGGCGCCGTGCTGGAGCTGATGGACTGCGACGCCGACGCGCGCAGCCTGTACGCCGACCACCTGTGCGCGGTGGCTGACGACCCGCTGGACGGCACGCTGCCGCGCGAGGTGCGCGCCGCACTGCGCGCGCTAGCGCAGCGCTGGCGCGGCCACCCGGACGCCAGCCAGGCCTGCGCAGCCTTCGTGGACGGCCTGCTGCGCGCCCGGCCGGCCTGAGCCGCGCTCGCGGGCGAACTCAGCCCGTCTTGCGCCTCGTGGCGGCAGGCTTTGCCGCCGCAGTCTTGCGTGCCGGCGCCTTGCCGCCGCGCAGGCTCTGCCGCAGCAGATCGGTCAGGTCCACCAGGTTGCCGCGGTCGTGCTCGGGGGCCACCTCCAGGGGCTCCACGCGCGCCTTCTTGCCGGCCTTGGCCTTGGCACCAGCGTGCGGATGGCGTTGGTGAAGTCGTCCTCGTAGGCCTGCGGCCGCCAGTCGGCGGTCATCTGGTCGATCAGCTGCCGCGCCATGCGCACCTCCGCGGCCTTCAGGCCGGCCGCACAGCTTGAAAGCGCAGCGCATCAGCGGCGCCGTGCTCACGATCAGCGTGGCATTGTCCTGGGCGGCAATGGCCGCATGGCGCGGCCGCTAGCGCTGCAATTGCTCTGCCACTTCGACTACGCTGTGGGTCGCTTCATCAGCCTGGAGCGCATCATCGAGGAGTCGAAGGAAAGCTACTACGAAACGCTGGAGGCCAGCTCGCAGCACTGGCATGAAGGTTCTCACGACATCGCCCCATGGCTCGACTACTTCTTGGGCGCCCTGCTGCGTGCCTACAAAGAGTTCGAGGAGCGCGTCGACACCATTGAACGAGGTGCGGAGCCAAGGGTGGCCGGGCGCGCTCAGAAATCCTCAAGCGCCAACTGCCGTTCTCCATCTCTGAAATCGAGGAAGCTTGCTGGCACAACGGTCGGCCCATATAGCTGCCGTGACTACAGGAGCCTCCCATTTTGGAGACCCCGCTCGTCAACCGCAGCCGCCACCGCGTCACCGTCCGCCACCGCACCGACCTGACCCAGCATTTCCGATTCGACCAGCTCAACGTTGTTGAAGCGAACACGAAGAGGCTGCGCGCCAGTGGCCTCGAGCCCTACGTGGAACAACATGACGCGTCGTGGCTGGTCTGATTCCGCGACAAGGGCTTCAAGCCCCCCCCCCACCTCAACCTGCCGGCGCCTACGCCAGAAGAAGCCGTTGCTATCGCGCCACTGCGGCCGGGATGCCGCGAGACGCGAAGAGATCCACACTCGGGGACCATCATCCTGCCGTTATCCCTTGGACAGGCTCGCCGCCACGCTGGTGCATGGCTGGCACAATCGACAGACTCACTCCTGCCGTCGCCGACACCCCGCACGTGGAAACCACGCTCGCCGAGCCGCTCCAGTCCGCCCTGTCCGGGGTCGCACGCATGCTCGTGCACGCCGGCAAGCTGCAGCCCAAGGCCGCCGAGGACTTGGTCAAACAGGCGCGCGAGAAGAAAACCAGCTTCGTCAATGCGGTGATCGCCAGCGGCCAGGTGTCGCCCGCAGATCTCGCGCACACGCTGTCCAGCGCGCTGGCCCTGCCGCTGTTGGACCTGTCGGCGATGGATCCGCAGCGCATGCCGCAGAACGTCATCGACGCGAAGCTGGCGCAGCAGTATCAGGTCGTTGCGCTGTCCAGGCGCGGCAGCCGGCTGTTCGTGGGCGGCGCGGACCCTACCGATCTCGAAGTCATCGAGCGCATCAAGTTCGCAACCCAGTTGCAGCCCGAGTGGGTCATCGTCGAGCACGACAAGCTCACCAAGCTGCTCTCTGCCAGCGGAGCCAGTGCCAGCGAAACGCTGGAGAGCATCGCCGGCGGCGACTTCGATTTCGACATTGCCGAGGAAGACGCGACACCTCAGCAGGAGGCTGCCGAACTGGCCGATGTCGAGGATGCGCCGGTCGTGCGCTTCCTGCAGAAAATGCTGGTCGACGCCATCAACCTGCGCGCCTCCGACCTGCACTTCGAGCCCTACGAGTTCCACTACCGCGTGCGTTTCCGCGTCGACGGCGAGCTGCGCGAGATCACCCAGCCGCCCATCGCCATCAAGGACAAACTGTCCTCGCGCATCAAGGTGATCTCGCGGCTGGACATCGCCGAGCGTCGCGTGCCGCAAGACGGGCGCATGAAGCTGAAGTTCGGCAGCAAGTCCATCGACTTCCGCGTCAGCAAGCTGCCCAAGCTGTTCGGCGAGAAGATCGTCATCCGTATCCTGGACTCGTCGTCGGCCAAGCTGGGCATCGACGCACTGGGCTACGAGAAGATCGAGAAGGAGCGGCTGCTGGCTGCCATCTACCGCCCCTACGGCATGGTGCTGGTGACCGGCCCGACTGGCTCGGGCAAGACGGTGTCGCTGTACACCTGCCTGAACATCCTGAACCAGCCCGGCGTCAACATCTCCACGGTCGAGGACCCGGCCGAAATCAACCTGCCGGGCATCAACCAGGTCAACGTCAACGACAAGGCCGGGCTGAACTTCTCGGCGGCGCTGAAGTCCTTCCTGCGCCAGGATCCGGACATCATCATGGTCGGCGAGATCCGCGACCTGGAGACGGCCGACATCGCCATCAAGGCCGCGCAGACGGGCCACATGGTCATGTCCACGCTGCACACCAACGACGCGCCCAAGACGCTGACGCGTCTGCTGAACATGGGCGTCGCGCCGTTCAACATCGCGTCCAGCGTGCTGCTGATCACCGCCCAGCGGCTGGTGCGGCGCCTGTGCGAGAACTGCAAGGCGCCGGCCGACTATCCCCGCGATGCGCTGATCAAGGCCGGCTTCGTCGAGGAAGACTTCGACGGCAGCTGGAAGCCCTACCGCGCCGTGGGCTGCAACAACTGTACAAATGGTTACCGAGGCCGGGTGGGCCTTTACCAAGTGATGCCCATCACGGAGGACATCCAGCGCATCATCCTGGCCGAGGGAACGGCGATGGACATCGCCGAGCAGGCCAATAAGGAAGGCGTGCGTGACCTGCGCCAGTCGGGCCTGGTCAAAGTGCGCGTCGGCGTCACGACGCTGGAAGAAGTCCTGTCGGCCACCAACGAATAAATCGATCGCGAGGAAACCGCATGGCCACTGCCACCGCTGCAGCAAAAGGCGTCAAGGACTTCGTCTTTGAGTGGGAAGGCAAGGACCGCAACGGCAAGATCGTCAAGGGTGAACTGCGCGCGGGCGGCGAGGCCATGGTCAGCGCCACGCTGCGCCGCCAGGGCATCCTCGTCAACAAGGTCAAGAAGCGCCGCTCCAGCGGCGGCACCTCGATCAAGCAGAAGGACATCGCGGTATTCACGCGCCAGATCGCCACGATGATGCGCGCCGGCGTGCCGCTGCTGCAGTCCTTCGACATCGTGGCCCGCGGCAGCACCAATCCGCGCCTGACGCGGCTGCTGAACGACATCCGCCAGGACGTGGAGACCGGCACCAGCCTGTCCTCGGCCTTCCGCAAGCACCCGATGTATTTCGACGCCCTCTACTGCAACCTGGTCGAGGCCGGCGAGGCGGGCGGCATCCTGGAAGCCCTGCTGGACCGGCTGGCGGTCTACCAGGAGAAGACCGTCGCGATCAAGAACAAGATCAAGTCGGCGCTGACCTACCCCATCGCCGTCATGGTGGTGGCCTTCATCGTCGTTGCGGTCATCATGATCTTCGTCGTGCCGGCCTTCAAGGACGTGTTCCAGTCCTTCGGCGCCGACCTCCCGGCGCCCACGCTGATGGTCATCGCAATGTCGGAGTTCTTCGTCGCCTACTGGTGGGCCATCTTCGGCGCGCTGGGGGGCGGGATCTACTTCTTCATCCAGAGCTGGAAGCGCTCCGAAAAGATGCAAAAGCGCATGGACCGCCTGCTGCTGAAGATCCCGGTCTTCGGCGCGCTGATGTACAAGTCTGCCGTCGCGCGCTGGACGCGCACGCTGTCGACAATGTTCGCGGCTGGCGTGCCGCTGGTCGAGGCGCTGGACTCCGTCGGCGGCGCTTCGGGCAATGCGGTCTTCCAGGAAGCCACCGAGCAGATCCAGCGCGACGTGTCCACCGGCGCGGCACTGACCACCTCCATGCAGACCACCGGCATCTTTCCGACCATGGTGCTGCAGATGGCGTCCATCGGCGAAGAGTCGGGCTCGCTGGACCACATGCTGGCCAAGGCCGCCGAGTTCTACGAGGACGAGGTCGACGAAGCCGTGAAGGGCCTGTCCGCGCTGATGGAGCCCATCATCATCGTCTTCCTGGGCGGCCTCATCGGCGGCATCGTCGTGGCGATGTACCTGCCGATCTTCAAGCTCGGCCAGGTCGTGTGATGGACTGGCGCCGCGACGCCCGCGTCGCGGCGGCCTGACCGTCAAAAGCGGTTAGATTCGGCGCCGCTCCCAGCCCCACAGCGCCCACATCATGCCCATTGCCTCCATCGACTGGTCCGTCTGGCTCTCGCCCTGGGTGCTGGGCATCCTGGGGCTGTGCATCGGCAGCTTCCTGAACGTCGTCATCCACCGGCTGCCCCAGATGCTGGAGCGGCAGTGGCTGCACGAGTCCGCGGCACAACTCATCGACGCGCCCACGATGGCACGCGTCGCCCAGCTGCCGCTGGCCCAGACCGAGAAGCTGGCCAAGGACGTCGATACCTACGGCACGCGCATCGAGGAGCTGCCGCCGCTGGGCATCTCCAAGCCCCGCTCGCGCTGCCCGCATTGCGGCCACCAGCTGCGCTGGCACGAGAACCTGCCCCTGGTCGGCTGGCTGCGCCTGGGCGGCAAGTGCGCCGCCTGCAAGGCCCCCATTTCTGCGCGCTACCCCGTCATCGAGGCCGTCACCGGCCTGGCCTTCGCCGCGCTGTCCTGGCGCTTCGGCGCCCAGCCGACCACGCTGCTGTGGTGCGGCTTCGTGGCCGCGCTGATCGCGCTGGCCATGATCGATTGGGACACCACGCTGCTGCCCGACAGCATCAACCAGCCGCTGCTGTGGGCCGGTCTGCTGGCGGCGCTGATGGGCTGGACCATTCCGCTGGACAAAGCCTTGATCGGCGCCGTGGCCGGCTACCTGTCGCTGTTCTCGGTAGCCTGGCTGTACGAGCGCCTGCGCGGCCAGATCGGCATGGCGCCGGGCGACTTCAAGCTGCTGGCCGCGCTGGGCGCCTGGCTGGGTTGGCCCATGCTGCTGCCCATCATCCTGGGCGCGTCGGCCGTGGGCGCCGTCGTGGGCCTGTTGATGAAGCTGACCTCCAGTCTGCGCGAAGGCCGCTACGTGCCTTTCGGCCCCTTCCTGGCCGGCGGTGGCCTGGTGGTGCTGTTCGCCGGCCCGCAGACGGTGCTGGGCTGGCTGGGCTGGGCCTGACCCGATGAGGGTAGGCCTCACCGGCGGCATTGGCAGCGGCAAGAGCACGGTCGCCGGCTTCCTGCGTGAAGCCGGCGCCGCCATCGTGGACACCGATGCCATCTCGCGCGCGCTGACGCTGCCGGGCGGCGCCGCCATGCCCGCCATCGCGCAGCAGTTCGGGGCCGACTTCGTCGCCGCCGACGGTGCATTGGACCGCGACCGCATGCGGGCGCTGGCCTTCTCCGACCATGGCGCCAAGCGCCGGCTGGAGGCCATCCTGCATCCGCTGATCACGGCCCAGGCGCTGGCCCAGGCGGACGCTGCCACCGCGGCGCTGGTGGTGTTCGACGTGCCGCTGCTGGTCGAATCGGGCCGCTGGCGCACGCGGGTCGCCCGCGTGCTGGTGGTCGACTGCAGCGTCGAGACGCAGATCGCACGCGTACTGCAGCGCCCCGGCTGGACGCGTGAACGCGTGGAAGGCGCACTGGCCGCCCAGACCCGCCGCGAGACCCGCCGCGCAGCGGCCGATGCCGTCATCTTCAACGACGGACTGTCGCTGGAAGCACTCAGACGCGAGGTTGGCAGCCTGGCCGCACGCTGGGGCTGTGGAACAATGGCCGCGCCCTGATCGCAGTCCATTCCGAGGCACCTTTGGTCCTGTACGAGTACCCGTTCAACGAGAGCATCCGCACGATGCTTCGCCTCGAACACCTGTTCGACCGCTTCGGCGCACTGATGGCGCGCGAGACCGCGCTGGACCACCACTTCGCGCTGGTCACGCTGTTCGAGATCCTCGACGTCGCCTCGCGCGCCGATCTGAAGAGCGACCTGCTGAAGGAGCTCGACAAGCACAAGGCCCAGTTCAACAGCTATCGCGGCAGCCCCGGCCTGGACGAATCCCGGCTCGATGAAGTCGTCGCCCGCATCGACGGCGCCTTCCAGCGCCTGAACGCGCTGAGCGGCAAGACCGGCGTGGCGCTGACCAGCAACGACTGGCTGATGAGCATCCGCAGCCGCATCAGCATTCCCGGCGGCACCTGCGAGTTCGACCTGCCGGCCTACTACCACTGGCAGCAACTGCTGCCGGTGCGCCGCCGCAAGGACTTGATGCAGTGGGCGCAGTCGCTGATGCCGCTGGCCGAGGCCTTGCAGGTGCTGCTCGCCATGGTGCGCGACTCCGGTGCGCCTCACAAGGTGGCCGCGACCGCGGGCCAGTTCCAGCAGAGCCTGCCCGCCGGCCGCGTCTATCAGTTGCTGCGCATGCGGCTGGACCCCAGCCTGGGCTTGATCCCCGAGATCTCCGGTCACCGCCTGATGGTGTCCATCCGCCTGATGCGCCAGGACGAGGAGGGCCGGCTCAAGCTCGCCGCCGAGGACGCGGGCTTCGAGCTGACCTTGTGCGCATGAGCGACGGCAAGGCGCCCAAGGAACGCATCGTCCGCTGCCCGCAGTGCAGCGGCGACAGCGTGTTCGCCCCCAGCAACCGCTGGCGGCCGTTCTGCAGCGAGCGCTGCCGGCAGATCGACCTGGGCGCTTGGGCCAGCGAGTCGTTCCGCGTGCCGGCCACGCCGCCGCAGGACCCGGACGAGAACGCCGGGCCGGGCGAAATCATGCATTGAGCAGCCGGCGCGACACCAGCTCGCGCCGCGCACTGGCGGCATCGGTGAACAAAAAGGCCTGCCAGTCGCGGGCCAGCGCGGCCTCGACGTTGGCCGGGTGATCGTCCAGGAACAGCAGTTCCTGCGGTTGGGCCTCAAAGCGCCGCTCGGCCATCGCAAAGATCTCGGCGCCGGGCTTGATCTGCTTGACCCGGCCCGAGAACAGGCCCGACTCGAACCATTCATCGAGCGGGAAGGTCCGGCTCAGATGGTCGGCATAGGGTTCAGGCATGTTGGACAGGAAGTGCAGCGTGTGACCAGCCGCCTTCAGGTCGCGGATCAGCACGACGGTGGCCGGGATGGCCATCAGCTCGTCCGGCACCGCACGCACGACGACCTCGACCTCGCCACGCGGCCAGCCCGTGCGTGCCGCGATGCGGCGCACCACCTCGTCGGCACCGATCAGCCCCTGGTCGAACAAGCCCCAGTCACCGCCGTAGTTCTGGAAGAACTGCGCCGCAGCCCGGGCGCCCTGCTCCAGGGTATCGATGCGCTGCGGCAGCACGCGCGCCAGGAAGCTGGCCGGATGCCAGCGGAACACCACGCCGCCGAAGTCGAAGACGATCTTCATGCGGCGGTGAGCCGAGCCAGCAAGCCCGCCGTGGAACCATCCAGGCTCGTGGTGTCGCCCGACTCCAGCCGCGGCAGCAGCTGGTTGCACAGCGCCTTGCCCAGCTCCACGCCCCATTGGTCGAAGCTGTTGATGCCCCACAGTGCGCCGGTGACGAACACGCGGTGCTCGTACAGCGCGATCAGCGCGCCCAGCGAGCGCGGCGTCAGCGCGTCCAGCACCAACGTCGTGCTCGGGCGGTTGCCAGGGAAGCTGCGGTGGCGCGACAGCACGTCGCGGTCCAGCGTGGCGGAGGCGGTGGGCGCCTTCTCGGTCAGCGCCTCGGCCGCCGTCTTGCCCTGCATCAGCGCCTGGCTCTGCGCCAGGCAGTTGGCCAGCAGCTTGCGGTGCTGGTCGGCGAGCTTCCCGGCCAGCTCGCCGGTCACGCCATGGTTGGGGCACTTCACGGCGATGAACTCGACCGGGATCACGTCCGTGCCCTGGTGCAGCATCTGGAAATAGGCGTGCTGGCCGTTGGTGCCGGCCTCGCCCCAGACGACCGGCGACGTGCCCAGCGACAGCGCGTTGCCATCCAGGTCCACGCCCTTGCCGTTGCTCTCCATCTCCAGCTGCTGCAGATAGGCCGGCAGGCGGCGCAGGCCCTGGTGGTAGGGCGCCACGCTGCGGCTGGTGAAGCCGTGGAAGTTGCGATACCAGATGTCGACCAGGCCCAGCAGAACGGGCAGGTTCTGCGCCAGTGGCGCGGACGCGAAGTGCTGGTCCATCGCATGCGCGCCGGCCAGCAGGTCGCGGAAGTTGTCGGCACCGACGGCGATGGCGATGGGCAGGCCGATGACCGACCACAGCGAGTAGCGGCCGCCCACCCAGTCCCAAAAGCCGAAGGCCGTGTCGATGCCGAAGGCCGCGGCGGCCGCGGTGTTGCTGCTTGTGGCGACGAAGTGGCGCGCCACGTCCGTGCCACCTACCCCTTCGAAATTAGCCAGGAACCAGGCCTTGGCGGCCTGCGCATTGGCCAGCGTCTCCTGCGTCGTGAAGGTCTTGGAGGCGACAACGAAGAGCGTGTGCTTCGCGTCCAGGCCGGCCAACACAGGGGCCAGGTCATGCCCATCGACGTTGGACACGAAATGCAGCTTCAGGTCACGGCGCGTGAACGCCTGCAGCGCCTGCACGACCATAGCCGGGCCGAGGTCGCTGCCGCCGATGCCGATGTGCACGACGTCCGTGATCTCGCCGCGCTCGCCACGCCGCACGCTCTCGGCAAACGCCAGCATCGCATCCAGCGACGCCTGCACCTCGGCGTTGAACGGCGCGTCGCTGCCGGCGGGCGCGCGCAGCGCCGTGTGCAACACGGCCCGGCCTTCGGTGTGGTTGACCGGGTCGCCGCGCAGCAGCGCGTCGCGGCGCGCCTCCAGGCCGCAGTCGGCGGCCAGCTTCAGCAGCAGCGCCAGCGTCGGCGCATCGATGCGGTTCTTGGACAGGTCGGCAAAGACCTCGGGTGCCTCGAACGACAGCGCGCCGAAGCGGCCCGCATCGGCCTTGAAGGCGTCACGGATGTCGAAGCCGCGACCACTCGCGGCGTAGTGAGCCTGAAGTTCGGCCCAGACGGGAGAGAGGTCGCAGCGGCTCGTCATGTCAAGCGGCCTCGATGAGCTTGTCCAGCTTGCCGGCGTCGATGGCGAACAGGCGGATGCCCTCGGCCAGCTTCTCGGTGGCCATCGCGTCCTCGTTCAGCGCGAAGCGGAAGGCCGCTTCGTCCAGGTGGATGGCGGGCACGGCTGGCGCCTTGGCCGGGTCCAGCGCGCGCTCCAGCTTGGCGTCGGTCGCCTGCAGTTGCGCGAGCAGGTCGGGACTGATGGTCAGCAGGTCGCAGCCGGCCAGCGCCTGGATCTGGCCGATGTTGCGGAAGCTCGCGCCCATGACCTCGGTCTTGATGCCGTGCTGCTTGAAGTAGCCGTAGATTTGCGTCACGGACTTCACGCCGGGGTCATTGACGCCGGCCATGGCGGCCTCGTCCCAGCTGGGGCCGGCGGCCTTCTTGTACCAGTCGTAGATGCGGCCGACGAAGGGCGAGATCAGCTGCACCTTGGCTTCGCCGCAGGCAACGGCCTGGGCAAACGCGAACAGCAGCGTCAGGTTGCAGCGGATGCCTTCGCGCTCCAGCTCGGCGGCGGCCTGGATGCCTTCCCACGTGGACGCCAGCTTGATCAGCACGCGCTCGCGGCCAATGCCGGCGGCTTCGTACAGGCCGATGATGCGGCGGGCGCGGGACAGGCTGGCGGCCTTGTCGAAGCTCAGGCGGGCATCGACCTCGGTGGACACACGGCCCGGCACGACCTTCAGGATTTCCAGGCCGAAACGCACCAGCACATGGTCGACGATCTCGTCCAGCGGCTTGCCGCGATGAGCTTCGACGGTCTCCTTCAGCAACGGCGCGTAGTCGGGCGACTGCACGGCCTTCAGGATCAGCGAAGGGTTGGTCGTCGCGTCGCGCGGGGCGAACTGTGCGAGCTGCAGGAAATTGCCGGTGTCGGCAACGACGGTGGTCAGGGCTTTGAGCTGGTCGAGCTGATTCATGGAGGGCCTCATGCGGATCGCGGATTGACCCCGCGAAGAAACTGCTGCATAGTATTTCACGAAACTTAGTTACACAACGGTTAGCGCCCCCTGCGTGGGCCTGGCCTGGAGACGCTTCCGATGTCCTTCGATCTCGTGTTCTTTGGCGGTACCGGCGACCTGACATGGCGCAAGCTGATGCCCGCGCTCTTCCAGGCCTTCCGGCACGGCAAGCTGCCCGAAGGCGGCCGGATTCTCGCCGTCGCACGTGACGAGCAGACGGACGAGCGCTACCGCGAGT
The DNA here is from genome assembly GCA_036401055.1 of Roseateles sp. Lineage (GTDB taxonomy): Bacteria > Pseudomonadota > Gammaproteobacteria > Burkholderiales > Burkholderiaceae_C > Pelomonas. Next base: position 51,072 of record DASWWC010000080.1, on the reverse strand, counting down.
GGCTGAAGGAGCGCTTCCGCGAGGTGGACGGCGCCAAGCGCCCCAGCGACGAGGAGTTCGAGCGCTTCGCCGCCCTCATCCACTACCTGCGCATGGACCTGTCCAAGCCAGACAGCTACCAGACGCTGAAGGACTGGCTGGACGCCCGCAACGCCGACACGGTGGTGCTGTACCTGGCCACCAGCCCGCACCTGTTCACCGGCATCTGCCAGCAGCTGGGCGCCGTGGGCCTGAACCACGACAAGGTGCGCGTGGTGCTGGAGAAGCCGCTGGGCCACGACCTGGCCAGTGCGCAGGAGATCAACCGCGCGGTGCGCTGCGTGTTCGCCGAAAGCCAGGCCTTCCGCATCGACCACTACCTGGGCAAGCCGTCGGTGCAGAACCTGATGGCGCTGCGCTTCGGCAATGCGCTGTTCGAGCCGCTGTGGCGCCGCGAGAGCATCGCCAACATCCAGATCACGCTGGCCGAGCGCCTGGGTGTGGGCACGCGCGGCGCGTTCTATGACGGCACCGGCGCGCTGCGCGACATGATCCAAAACCATGCGCTGCAGCTGCTGACGATGATCGCGATGGAGCCGCCGAGCAGCAACGATGCCGACGCCATCCGCGACGAGAAGCTCAAGGTGCTGCGCTCGCTCAAGCCCTTCACCACCGAGAGCGTCGCCCGCGACGTCGTCCGCGGCCAGTACCGCGCCGGCAGCATCGAGGGCAAGGCCGTGCCGGGCTACCTGGAGGAGGTCAAGGTGCCGCCCGACAGCGCCTGCGAGACCTTCGTCGCGCTGCGCACCGAGGTCAACAACTGGCGCTGGGCCGGCGTGCCGTTCTACCTGCGCACCGGCAAGCGCCTGGCCGAGCGTGATGCGCAGATCGTCGTCAACTTCCGCCAGGTGCCGCACAAGATCTTCCCGGGCGGCAGCCAGCCCAACCGCCTCGTCATCAAGCTGCAACCCGAGGACGGCCTGGAACTGCAGCTGCTGGCGCACAAGGGCGCGGGCCACGGCGAGCAGCTGACGCCGGTGTCGCTGGACCTGGACTTCGACAAGGCCTTCGCGACGCAGCGCGTCGGCGCCTACGAGCGCCTGCTGCTGGACGCGATTGCCGGCCGCCTGAACCTGTTCGTGCGCAGCGACGAGCAGGAGCAGGCCTGGCGCTGGGTGGAGCCCATCCTGGACGCCTGGGCGGCCGACGCCAGCGGCCCGCGCCCCTACTCCGCCGGGTCCTGGGGCCCTGCCGCCGCCAGCGCCCTCGTGGCCCGTGACGGCTTCCACTGGGCGGAAGAGCAATGAGCATTCTCGAAAGAGTGAAGGCGGCCTTGCCCGCCCTCCCCCCGGCCGAGCAGCGCGTCGCCAAGCTGCTGCTGGCCGATGCGCGCAGCTTCGCCAGCCTGCCGGTCAGCGAGCTGGCAGACCGCTCGCATGTGTCCAAGCCCACCGTCGTGCGCTTCTGCCGCAGCGTGGGCTATGACGGCCTGGCCGACTTCAAGCTGAAGCTGGCCGGCAGCGTCAACGAGGGCGTGCCCTTCGTGCACCGTGCGGTGGACGAGGATGACAAGCCCTCGGACGTCATCGTCAAGGTCGTCGACAACGCCGTCGCCGCGCTGCTGCACTACCGCAACGATGCGGCCAGCCATGCGTTCGAGCGCGCCATCGACGCGCTGGCCGATTCGGCCCGACACAACAAGCGCATCGAGTTCTACGGCGTCGGCAACTCCGGCATCGTCGCGCAGGACGCGCAGCACAAGTTCTTCCGCCTCGGCGTGAACACCGTCGCCACCAGCGACGGCCACGTGCAGTTGATGAGCGCCACGATGCTGCAGCCGGGCGACTGCGCCGTCATCATCAGCAACTCGGGCCGCAGCCGCGACCTGCTGGACGCGGCCGAGATCGCGCGCAAGAAGGGCGCGACCATCATCATCATCACGGCCAGCGCGTCGCCGCTGGCGCAGCTGGCACTGGGCCCCAGCCAGATCCTGCTGGCGGTGGACCACCCTGAAGACTTCGATCGCTACAGCCCGATGGTGTCGCGGCTGCTGCACCTGATCGCGGTGGACATCCTGACGACGGGCGTCGCGCTGAAGCTGGGCCCGCACCTGCGGCCCGCGCTGCAGGAGATCAAGAAGAACCTGCGCGCCAAGCGCTACGCCGGCTGATCAGGCCGCCGCCGGCGGCCACAGCAGCTCGGCCACGCCGTAGACGCGGGCCAGCTCGCGCAGCTTGTCCGGCGCATCGTCGAGCCTGAGCGTCACGCCTTGCTCGCCGCACTGGCGGGCCGCGGCGAGCAGCAGGCTCAGCGCTGCCGAATCGAAATCGGACAGGCCGGCGGCAGACAGCCGCACCTCGCGGCCGGCAGCCGCCAGCACCTGGGCGGCCTCGGCCCGCAGCGCGGGCGACATCAGCGCCCACGCGGCGCGCGCGCCATCCATGCGCAGCCGCTGGGGCAGCTTCAAACCGCTCAAGATCAGCTCTTGCTGGGCAGACCGGCCTTGGCATTCTTGTCGGCCAGGCTCTTGATCAGGCCATCGATGCCATTGGCGCCGATCTCCTGGGCGAAGCTGTTGCGGTACTGGTCCGCCAGCCAGATGCCGAGCACGTTGACGTCGTAGATCTTCCAGACGGCGCCGGACTTCTCCAGGCGATAGTCGAGCTGGATGGGATCACCCTTGCCGCGGATCTCTGTGCGCACCACGACTTCAGTGGCGCCGGCTTCGGCGCGCAGCGGCTTCAGGCCGATGGTCTGGTCCTTCACCTGCGTCAGCGCACCGGCGTAGGTGCGCACCAGCAGCGTCTTGAACTCGGCCTGCAGCTTGCCTTGCTGCTCGGGCGTGGCCTGGCGCCAGAAGCGGCCCACGGCGGACGCGGTCATGCGCTGGAAGTTGATGTGCGGCATCACCTTGGAATCGACCAGGGCGATGATCTTGCTGATGTTGCCGGCCTGGATGTCCTTGTCGGCCTTGACGGCCTCGATGGTCTCCAGGGACAGGCCGCGGATCAGCTGGTCGGGCGCGCCGGCATCGGCCGCATGGGCGGCGTGCACCAGCCCCAGGCCCAGGGTGGCCACGGTCAGCAGTCGGCGCAGGGAGTTCAGCAGAGTCATGAGGTCTCTTTCTCTGTACGGGACCGTCGCTCAACGCGCCAGCCCGGGGTTTGGTTCACCGCGTTGCCGCGGAAGCAGGGTCGGCGGGCTTTTTCACACTGGGCTCCGGCGCGGAAGCGGTCACCGCCGGCGCGGAGGCAGCCCCGTCGGCCGGCGCCGAGGCGCCGCTGCCGGGCACCAGCACCTCGACTTCCTCGTCGTCGTCGAAGCTGCCGCGGCGCTGCAGGTAGGCATCGCGGTAGAAGGTGTACTTGTCCAGCGCGATGCCTTCCAGCATCTGGCCGGCGCGCAGGAAGTTGGCGCGGCTGTTGATCGCGTTCAGCACGGTGATGCCGGTCTTCTTGCTGCCCTCGTCGAAGATGACGGCGGGCGAGGCCTTCCAGTCCACCGGCAGCGCCAGCGAGTCGCGCACCGACGAGGGGCCGAACACGGGCCAGACGACGTAGGCGCCCGTGCCCATGCCCCATTTGCCCAGCGTCTTGCCGAAGTCCTGGCTGTTCTTCTCCAGCCCGGCCTCGGTGGCGATGTCCAGCACCCCGGCCAGGCCCAACGTCGAATTGACCGCGAAGCGCATGCCCTGCTCCACACCCGCCTTGAAACGGCCCTGCAGCATCAGGTTCACGGCCGACCAGGCGTCGCCGATGTTGCCGAAGAAGTTGTCGATGCCGGTACGAACGGGCGACGGCACCAACTCGGCATAGGCCGTGGCGACGGGCTTGAGCACGTGCTCGTCGAGCTTCTCGTTGAACGCGAAGACCTTGCGGTTCCAGTTCTCCCAGGGGTCCATGCGCTGGCCCTTGGAGCCCATGACCTTGTCGACGGCGCGCTCCACCCGCGTGCCCACGCCCTTGACGGTCTGGCAGCCGGCCAGGCCGGCGACCAGCATGAACAGCATCAGGCTGCGCATCCAGCGGGCCATCATGGCTTGCCCCCCGAGGCCGGCGCGGTGCTGCCCATGTCGGAAGCCTTGCTGTTGATGAACTGGCCGATCAGGTTCTCCAGCACGACCGCGCTCTGCGTCTGGCGGATGATGTCGCCGCCGGCCAGGTTCTTCTCGTCGGCGCCGGGCTCCAGGCCGATGTACTGCTCGCCCAGCAGCCCCGAGGTCAGGATCTTGGCCGAGCTGTCCTTGGGGAACAGCGTGGCCTTGTTCAGGTTGATGACGACCTTGGCCTGGAAGGTTTTGTCGTCGAAGGCGATGGACTCGACCCGGCCCACCACCACGCCGGCACTCTTGACCGCGGCGTTGGGCTTGAGCCCGCCGATGTTGTCGAAGCGTGCCGTGACCTGGTAGGTCGCGTCGAAACTGAGGCTGAGCAGATTCCCGGCCTTCAACGCCAGGAAGAGCAAGGCCGCGCCGCCCAGCAGCACGAACAGGCCCACCCAGGTGTCATGTCGAGAGGCTTGCATGTGTACTCCCTGACTCCAATCAAATCGAAAACATCATCGCGGTCAGCATGAAGTCCAGGGCCAGCACGGCCAGGGACGACAGCACCACGGTACGTGTGGTGGCGGCGGACACGCCCTCGGGCGTGGGCCGGCAGGTATAGCCTTGCAGCAGCGCGACGAAAGTCACCGTCACGCCGAATGCAATGCTCTTCACGACGCCGTTGCCGACATCGGCAAAGACGTCGACGCCGCCCTGCATCTGCGACCAGAACGCGCCCGCATCGATGCCGATCAGCGGCACGGCCACCAGCCAGCCTCCGATGATGCCCACCGCGGAGAAGACTGCCGCAAGTAAGGGCATGGCAATAAAACCACCCCAGAAGCGCGGCGCCAGCACGCGCTGCACCGGGTCCACGGCCATCATCTCCATCGCGGTCAGTTGCTCGCCGGCCTTCATCAGGCCGATCTCGGCCGTCAGCGACGTGCCCGCGCGGCCGGCGAACAGCAGCGCCGTGACGACCGGCCCCAGCTCGCGCACCAGGCTCAGCGCCACCAGCAGGCCCACGGCCTCGGCCGAGCCGTAGCGCTGCAGCGTGTAATAACCCTGCAGCGCCAGCACGAAGCCGACGAACAGGCCCGACACGCCGATGATGGACAGCGACTTGTTGCCGAGGTGGAAAACCTGCTCGCGCACGAGAACGAAGCGCGCCAGCGCCTTGGGCGAGCGGGCCAGCAGGCTGAAGAGCAGTCGCGCCGACGCGCCGATGTCGGCCAGCTTGAGGCGCACGCCGGCGCCGACGCGGGTGGCAAAGGCGATCATGCCGACACCCCGAAGTCCTCGGCCACGGGCCGGGCCGGCTGGTGGAAACGCACCGGGCCATCGGCCTCAGCGCCGACGAACTGGCGCACCAGCGGATCCTCACTGTGGCGCAACTCGTCCGGCGTGCCCTGGGCCACGATGCGGCCATTGGCCACCATGGCGACGTGATCGGCAATCGCGAAGGTCTCGTGCAGGTCGTGCGACACGATGATGCTGGTCAAGCCCAGCGCGTCGTTCAGGTCGCGGATCAGCCGGGCGGCAACGCCCAGCGAGATCGGGTCCAGGCCCGCGAAGGGCTCGTCGTACAGCACCAGGTCGGGGTCCAGCGCGATGGCCCGCGCCAGCGCGACGCGCCGCGCCATGCCGCCGGAGATCTCGCTGGGCATCAGGTCCCGCGCACCACGCAGGCCCACCGCGTTCAGCTTCATCAGCACCAGGTCGCGGATCATGGCCTCGGGCAGATCCGTGTGCTCGCGCAGCGGGAAGGCGACGTTCTCGAACACGGACAGGTCGGTGAACAGCGCGCCGAACTGGAACAGCATGCCCATGCGCCGGCGCACGGCATACAGGCCGGCCAGATCCAGCGGCGCCAGGTCCTGACCGTCGAACAGCACCTGGCCCGCGATGGGGCGCAGTTGCCGGCCCAGCAGGCGCAGCACCGTGGTCTTGCCGCCGCCGGACGTGCCGATCAGCGCCAGCACCTTGCCGCGCTCCAGCTTCAGGTTGACGCCGTCGAGGATGACGCGATCGCCATAGCCGCAGCTGACGTCGCGCAGTTCGATCAGGGGGGGTGGGGCGGCCAAGGGAGTCACGCGGTGCGGCCGGAGCCGGGCGGGAAACAAAGGGCGCCATGATAGGGGAAACACCGAGACCGGCCGGACGAGCGTCACGCAAAGCCCCTGGCCCCGCACCCGGGCGTCGCAAATGCACGACCGGGGCGGCCCGCCGTTACGTCTGCTTGCCCTCATCAACCGCTGGAAACCACGCCCGGCCGGGCCGGGTCGTGAGCCAGTTCACGAATCGCGAGCGGGCCGCGACCAGCGTTCGCGGCGCTGCGACGAGCGGTCACCCACCGGCGGCACCCGACACCAAAATAGGTAGCACCTGATCAGCCCCTCCGCCACCATGCGACGCCAGCCCCGCCCCTCCGCAGCCCAAGGCTTCACGCTCATCGAGCTGATGATCGCCGTGGCCATCGTCGCCATCCTGGCGTCCATCGCCGTGCCGCAGTACAGCCAGTACGTCACCCGGGGCCGCGTCCCCGACGCGACCTCGGCGCTGTCCACCAAGCAGGTGCAGATCGAACAATTCTTCCTGGACAACCGCACGTATGCCGGGGCCCCGGCCTGCAACAACGATGCAACCACCAGCAAGTACTTCACCTTCGCCTGCAGTTCGGCCAACGCCACCGGCTTCACGCTGACCGCCACCGGCAAGGGCGCCATGCTGGGCTTCAAGTACACGGTGAACCAGGCCGGCGCCAAGAGCACCACGGTGCCCAGCGACTCGGGCTGGACCGGCTCCAGCAGCTGCTGGGTCACCAAGAAGGACGGCACGTGCTGACCCAGGCCCGTCAGCGCGGCGTGGGCCTCATCGAGGTCATGGTCGTGGTCATCATCATGGCCATCATGCTGGCCGTCGCGGCGCCCAACTTCAGCGCATGGCTGGCCGGTGCGCGCATCCGCGCCACGGCCGAGAGCCTGGTGGCCGGCCTGCAGTACGCCAAGAGCGAGGCGACAACGCGCAACACCCGGGTGCGCTTCCAGCTGACCTCGTCGCTGGACGCCAGCTGCAAGCGCGACGCTGGCGCGGCCAGCTGGGTGGTCGACGTCGTCGATGCCGACCCCGACGCCGACTCCGTCGAGGACCAATGCAATGCCGCGCCCAGCGACACCGTGGCGCCCAGCATCCTGCAGGTGCGCGCGGCCACCGAGGCCGGCGGCCGGGTGCAGGTCACCGCGGACGCCGCCCAGATCGTCTTCAACGGGCTGGGCCGCCAGGTGCCCACCGGCCTTGCCGCCACGGCTGAAACCATCAGCATCGCGATCACGCCGGCGGCCGGCGGCAGCTGCTCAGCGGCCGGCGGCGACGTGACCTGCCTGAACGTCGTCGTGTCGCCCGCCGGTCAGGTGCGCATGTGCAACCCCGGCGTCGCCGCAACCGATCCGCAGGCCTGCTGATGAAGACGACACCCCATCTCCGCCATCGCCAGCACGGCGTGCTGCTGCTGGAAGTGCTGATCGCGCTGCTCATCTTCGCGCTGGGCGTGCTGGGCCTGGTGGGCCTGCAGGCCACGGCGACCAAGCAGTCGGGCCAGACCAAGTACCGCGCCGACGCCACGCTGCTGGCCAACGACCTGCTGGGTCAGATGTGGGTCAGCAGCCGCGACTTCACGACGCTGAACTCGCGTTTCAAGAGCAGCGACGGCGGCGGCGCCGACTACCTGGTCTGGAAGGAGCGCGTGGTGTCGCAACTGCCGGGCGCCGAGACCTATCCGCCGACCGTCGCGCTCGCGCAGGTCCAGCCACTCGACGCCATCGTCAGCGGCGCCAGCGCCCCGGCCGTCGGGCTGAGCGCCAGCACCCGGGTGACCATCACCATGCGCTGGAAGGCGCCCGGCGAGGCCGCCACCGACCCCGTCCACAACATCGTGCTGACCAACGAGATCCGATGAAGCCGCAGCACCCCACCCCTCTTCAGGCTCGCGGCTTCAGCCTTGTCGAGCTGCTGGTCGGCATCGTCGTCGCCATGGCGGCGGTGCTCGTCGTCACGCAGGTGTTCCGCCTCTCCGAAGGCCAGCGCCGCAGCACGTCCGGTGGCGACGATGCCCAGACGACCGGCGCCATCGCGCTGAGCCTGCTGCAGCGCGACCTGCGCCAGGCCGGCCAGGGCCTGATGTCGACGCGGCTGTTGATGTGCCAGCTCGACCTGGGTGGCGGCCTCAGCGTCGGCGCGCTGGCCCCGGTCACCATCAATCCGGACGGCATCCCCCGCGGCGATGACAACACCGACGTGCTGCTTGTCGCCTACGGCTCGGGCTGGAGCTCGCCGGAGGGCGGCCTCATCGGCCTGCAACCCGGCCCCGCCACCTATGCCGTGCCGGGCTCGCAGGCCTATCGGGCGGGCGACCGCGTCATCGCCACGCCGCAGACACGCGCCACGCCCTGCAGCCTGACGCTGACCAGTGTGCAGGGCGCGCCCACGGCATCGACCGTCACCGTGGCCTTCGGCGTCGCGGCCGTCTCGAACGGCGTGCTCTACAACCTCGGTCGCACGCCGCGCTTCGTGGCCTACGCGGTCCGGGGCAACCGTCTCACGGCCTGCGACCTGATGACGCAGAACTGCACCAGCACGGCCGCGGCCAACTGGACCGAGATCGCCGACAACATCGTCAGCCTGCGAGCGCAGTACGCGCTGGACACCTCGGCACCGCGCGACGGTTTCGTCGACGTCTACGACACCTCCGCCGCCACGCCCGCCGACGTCTGCGGCTGGTCGCGTGTCGTGGGTGTGCGCGCGACCGTCGTCGCGCGCAGCCGCCAGCCCGAAAGCGCCGACGTGGCTGCCAGCGCCCCCAGCTGGTCGGGTGCGGCATCGTCGCCCATCACGCCACCGGGCTCCGACTGGCAGCGCTATCGCTACAAGACCTTCGAAACCACGGTGCCGCTGCGCAATGCGCCCGGCGCCACCGAGCCCGCATTCGCATCATGCTGAACAAGCCCCCGACTCGCTCTGCCGAGCACGGTCTCGTGCTCGTCCTCGCCCTCATCGTGCTGGCGGCAATGTCCCTGGCCGCGGTGGGCCTGATGCGGGGCGTGTTCGCCAGCAACCGCGTCGCCGGCAACCTGGCCTACCAGCAGGCGGCGGTGCAGGCGGCGGATGTGGGCGTGGAGCGCGCCGTGGCCTGGCTGGAGCAGCAGTCCCGCGCCACCGTGCGCCCGCCGGCGCCGGCCGCGAGCACGGCCCCGGACATCCCCGCCAACGCCCTCAACAACGACATTGCCACGGCCGAGATGAAGTACAGCGCGACGCGCGGCGAACTCGGCGCCGGCCAGAGCTGGGAAAGCTTCTGGCAGGCCCTGGTCAAGGCCGATCGCGTCAACAACCTGCCTGCCGACGCCAACGGCAACCAGGTGTCCTTCGCCATCCACCGGCTGTGCAGCGACATCGGCGCCCCTGCCGCCGCCAACTGCGACGCCTCGCCCGACGCCCGCTCCGGCGAGGGCGGCAGCAAGGGCAACACCCCGCAGGTCCAGGCCCCCAGCATCGTGTACTACCGCGTCACGGTGCGCGTGCAGGGGCCGCGCAACGCCAACAGCTTCATCCAGGCTGTCGTCTCCATCTGACGCCGCCCCCATCCGCACGAGGCTCCCATGATGTTCCAACCACTCCGTGTGTTCGCCCTGCTGCTCGCTGCCGTCTGCGCCCTGCCCGCCGCGGCCGCGCCGACAGAGATCACCCAGACGCCCCTCATCATCGCCAACCCGGATGCGGTCAAGGCCAACCTGCTGTTCATCCTGGACGACTCGGGCTCGATGAACTTCGACTTCACGCCCGACCACGTCAACACGGCGCTGTGCCGCAGCACGGGCGCGACATCGACGAACAGCGGCAACTTCGCCAACCGCTGCTGCATCGGCGGCAACAGCAGCGCCGCCTGCTACCTGAATGCGGCGCCCTTCGGCACGGCGCGAGGCCAGGCTCCCTTCCTGGCTGCGGGCTTCAACCGCCAGGCCTATGACCCGGGCGTGCTCTACAAGCCGCCCGTGCGGGCCGATGGCACCTCCTGGCCCAGCCAGACCCGCGCCGCGACCAGCGGCTGGACCGCGGTCAAGAACGATGCCTACGAGGTCCAGAACACGTCCAGCATCGACCTGGTCAGCGGCTACCCCGACACCGAGTGGTGCACGAACGGCTACTTCACCGACTGCCTGCGCAACGACAACTACGTGCTGCCCGGCACCGTGGACGGCAAGGCCTACACGACCTTCCGCGCCGTGACGGCCAACGGCACGGGCAAGGTGGCGACCGGCAAGCCCGATGCCGCGACCACGGACAGCCGCAGCTTCGGCCCGCACTACTACAACGTCCATGCCGCCGAGTTCTGCTCCACGGAGGACCTGCGGGATTGCGTGCCCACGGCCAAGGCCGGCTACAGCATCCCGGCCGCGGTGCGCTGGTGCAACAGCGACGCCAACGCCCGGGCCACGACGCCGGCCGCCTACTCCTGCCAGGCCACGCGCAACGGCACCTTCAGCCACGCGCGCTACCCCACCAAGTTCTTCACGCAATCCGTCAACGCCGTGACCGGCGTCAGCTCGTCGCTGACCTTCACGATCAACCTGTCCTGCTCAGGCAGCCGCAAGGCGGGCGTGGCGTCGCTGAAGGTGGGCGGCGTCGAGCTGCTGAGCGGCGAGACCGGCAGGTACAACAGCGCCTCGTCCATGGCCAGCGGCATCGTCGCCAAGGTCATGGCCAACCCCGACTGGACGGTGACCAGCAATTCCGCCAGTGTGACGATCACCGCGCCGCTGTCCTCCGGCAACAAGAACGGCACCGCCGTGACGCTGACGCGCACCGCGGACTCCAACTGCGGCACCTTCACGCCCCAGCCCAATGCGGGCACGATCGCCGGCTACGTGGCGCCGGTGACCGGCGAGCCAAGCAAATATGGCGGTCGCTTCGAGCGCGTGGACATCACCCCCGGCACGGCGTCCGCCCCCAACACCTTCCCCAAGGGCGCCAACCGCAGCGACTGCGCCGGCAGCGTCTGCACCTACGACGAGGAGATGACCAACTTCGCGAACTGGTGGACCTACTACCACTCGCGCATGCAGGCGATGAAGTCCTCGGCATCGCTAGCCTTCGGCGAGATCGGCAACAACCGCCGCGTCGGCTACATGAGCATCAACAACCAGACCGGCAGCGACTTCCTCAACCTCGACACCTTCGAGACCACGCACCGCAGCGACTGGTTCACCAAGCTCACCGCGGCCAAGCCCGGCGACTCCACGCCGCTGCGCGGTGCCCTGTCCAAGGCGGGTCGCCTTTTCGCGGGCTCATTCAACAGCGGCAAGATCAACGGCGTGTCGGTGAGGGACCCGGTCCAGTATTCCTGCCAGCGCAATGCCGCCATCCTGTCGACGGACGGCTTCTGGAACGAATCCGGCACACCCAAGCGCCCGGACGGCACCACCGACATCGGCGACGTCGATTCCGACGCCGCCATCACCCGCCCGCAGTACGACGGCAACGCCACCTCCAACACGCTGGCCGACACCGCCTACTTCTACAGGAACACCGACCTGCGCACCGGCACCACGAACAGCGCCAACTGCACCAGCGGCAGCGGCACCAATGCCGATGTCTGCGGCAACGAGGACACCACGAACCGCAAGCAGACGATGATGACCTTCACCATCGGCCTGGGGGTGTCGGGCTACATGCAGTTCCTGTCCGACTCGATGAATGCGCCCGACTTCAAGGCGGTGGCCAACGGTGTGCCGGCCGACCCGGGTGCCGGCGTCTGCAGTTGGCAAACCTCCGGTGCCTGCAACTGGCCGGTGCCCGCCAACAACACGCTGACGGCCGTGGACGACCTCTGGCATGCCGCCATCAACGGCGGCGGCAGCTACTTCAGCGCCACCAGCCCCGCCGAGCTGTACACCGGCCTGAGCAACACGCTGAAGCTGTTCGACGCCAAGGACGGCGCCGCCGCCGCAGCGACCACCAGCAACCCCAACGTCACCTCGGGCGACAACCAGGCCTTCGTGTCCGACTTCACGTCGTCGCAATGGACCGGCCAGCTGACGAGCAAGGCCATCGACCTGAACACCGGCCGCCTGGACACCGTGAACTGGTCGGCCCAGACCCAGCTGGACAGCGCCGGAACGCGCAACATCTACATGTTCTCGGCCGGGGCCGCCAACAAGCTCAAGGCCTTCAACTGGGCCGCGATGACGACCTCCGAGCAGGCCTACTTCAAGAAGCCCGCCACCGCAGCGTCCGGCACCTGGCTGACCCAGTTCTGCTCTGGGCCGTCCTATTGCCTGACCGCGGCCGAGCAGGCGCTGGGCGAGGGCGAAGCGCTGGTCGACTACCTGCGCGGTTCGCGCGCCCAGGAGGGCGACCTCGACAACCACGACAAGTACTTCCGCGCGCGGGTGCACCTGCTGGGCGACATCGTGAACTCCGAGGCCGTCTACGTGAACAAGCAGCTCGTGCGCTATGCCGACGAGGGCTATGCCGAGTTCAACGCCCGGGCGCGCACGCCCATGGTCTACGTGGGCGCCAACGACGGCATGCTGCATGCCTTCAATGCCACCACGGGCGCCGAAGTCTGGGCTTTCGTGCCCACGGCCGTGCTGCCCAACCTCTACAAGCTGGCCGACAAGCAGTACGCGACCAAGCACCAGTACTTCGTCGACGCCACGCCCTTCGTGCAGGACATCAAGATCGGCACGGAGTGGCGCACCATCCTCGTGGGTGGTCTGGGGGCCGGCGGCCGCGCCTACTACGCGCTGGACATCACCGATCCGGCCGCGCCCAAGGCACTGTGGGAGTTCTCCCACGACAACCTGGGCCTGAGCTTCGGCCAGCCGGAGATCGGCAAGCTGCGTGACGGCACCTGGGTGGTCATCCTGCCCTCGGGCTACAACAACGTCAGCCCGGGCGACGGCAAGGGCCGCTTGTTCGTGCTGGACGCAGCCACCGGCCAGCCCGTCGCCGGCATGCCCAACGGCGTCGTCACGACAGCCGGCGACACGGCGACGCCGGCCGGCCTGGCCCACATCCGCGGCTGGGTGGAAAGCGCCACGCTGGACAACACCATCCAGCGCGTCTATGCGGGCGACAACCTCGGCAATGTCTGGCGCTTCGACATCAACAACGTGCTCGGCGCCCCCGGCTACGACGCGCAGCTGCTGGGCGTCCTGAAGGACACGGATGGCCATGCCCAGCCGGTGACTTCACGCCCCGAGGTCGGCCTGGCCAACAACTTTGCGATGGTGTTCGTCGGCACGGGCCGCTACCTGGGCGAGTCGGACCTGACGGATTCCAAGACGCAGAGCATCTACGCCATCAAGGATGCGCTGACGAGCAGCGGCCACGGCGAGGTGCGCGCCGGTGGCAACTTCGTCAAGCAGACCCTGGTGGACAAGAACGCGGCGAACGAGAGCCTGACCTGCCCGAGCGGCGCGTCTTGGTGCACCTCGGGCCAGACGGTGCGCATGTCCACCTCGGTCAACCCGGTCAACCTCGCCGTGAACGGCGGCTGGTACGTGGACCTGCCGCTGGCCCGCGAACGGGTGAACAACGACCCGCTGCTCGTGCTGGGCACGCTGGTGGTCGTCTCCAACGTCATCGAGCCCGGCAATCTCTGCAAGGTCGGTGGCAGCAGCTGGGTGAACTTCTTCGACTACAAGACCGGCGCCGCGTCCAGCGTGCTGCTGGGCGACGTGCTGTCGTCGCGCCCGACGGTCTACCGCCTGCCCAATGAGAAGCTGGTGGGCCTGGCGCGGGATTCGGCCGGCGGCGACCGCTACTTCGATCCGCCGGTGGGTCCGCAGGTGTCCGCCACGCGGCGGGTCTCGTGGCGAGACCTGCTGCAGGATTGAGCATGGCGACCGGCCGGCCCTCGGCCCGGCCGGTCCTGCTGTGTGCGGCGGCGGCAGTGGCCGGCCATGTCGCGCTGCTGAACCTCGCCGCCAGCGCGCCCTCCACCGGCTCCAAGGCCTCAAGGGGTGCGCACGAACGCCTGCTTCACATCAGCCTGCAGCCCGCGCCGGGCATCGAGGCCACGGCTGGCCCGATGGCCGTTGAGCAGCCACCGCCCCCTTCCGCCGAGCCGCCTCGGGCCGCCACCGCAACGGACGACGCGGGCAGCGCACCGGCGATGAGCCAGCCGCCCGCCTTCGTCGCCGGCCTGCCGGATGTGCCGCTGCCGGACGAATTGCTGCCGGACGGCGGCGTGCAACTGCGCGTGTTCCTGCGCGTCGGTGCAGAGGGTCAGGTGCTGGACGTGGCGACAGCCGTGCGTCCCGCGGATGCGTCGGCCGCCTTTGCGCTCATCAGCGAGCGGGCGCTGGCCGATGCGCGCCTGCGCACCGCAGGCCACGACCAGGTGCATTGCCTGGTGCTGGACTTTCAGGCCGGCATGCCGGCACCCGCCTGGGCCTGGCGGCCCGACGCCAGCGCACAGCAATGCCTGACGAGCCGGACGGCGGCCAAGCCGCTGCCGGCCCCTTGAGCCCGGCCGCTCAGCGCGGCAGCGTCGTCGCGCCCATCAGGTACTCGTCCACCGCACGTGCGGCCTGGCGGCCTTCACGGATGGCCCAGACCACCAGGCTCTGGCCGCGGCGCATGTCGCCGGCGGCGAAGACCTTGTCGACATTGGTCTTGTAGGCGTTGGCGCCTTCCGTGCTGGCCTTGCCATTGCCACGCGCATCTTTGTCGACGCCGAAGGCGTCCAGGATGGTGGCGACCGGCGACACGAAGCCCATCGCGAGGAAGGCCAGGTCGGCCTTCAGGATCTGCTCGCTGCCTTCGACCTCGGTCATCTTGCCGCCCTGCCATTGCAGGCGCACGGTCTTGACGCCGGTCAGCTTGCCCTTCTCGCCGATGAACTCCTTCGTGGCGATGGCGAACTCGCGCTCGCAGCCCTCTTCGTGGCTGGACGAGGTGCGCAACTTGATCGGCCAGTAGGGCCAGGTCAGCGGGCGGTCTTCCACTTCGGGCGGCTGGGGCATCAGCTCGAACTGCACGACGCTCTTGGCACCGTGGCGGTTGCTGGTGCCGACGCAGTCGGAGCCGGTATCGCCGCCGCCGATGACGATGACGTGCTTGCCGTCGGCGCGGATCTGGTTCTTCAGCTTGTCGCCGGCGTTGACCTTGTTCTGCTGCGGCAGGAACTCCATCGCGAAATGCACGCCGGCCAGGTCGCGCCCCGGGACGGGCAGGTCGCGTGACTGCTCGGCACCGCCGGTCAGCAGCACGGCATCGAACTGGCTCTTGAGTTCATCGGCGCTGATCGTTTCCTTGGCCCAGTTGGTGACCTTGCTGCCCTCGGGCAGCGACGCCACCAGCACGCCGGTGCGGAACTCGACGCCCTCGGCCTTCATCTGCTCGACGCGGCGGTCGATGTGGGACTTCTCCATCTTGAAGTCCGGGATGCCATAGCGCAGCAGGCCGCCGACGCGGTCGTTCTTCTCGAACACGGTGACGCTGTGGCCGACGCGCGCCAGCTGCTGGGCCGCCGCCAGGCCGGCGGGGCCGCCGCCGACGATGGCGATTTTCTTGCCCGTCTGCAGCTTTGCTGGCTGGGCCTTGACCCAGCCCTCGGCCCAGGCGCGGTCAATGATGGCGTGCTCGATGGACTTGATGCCCACCGCATCGTCATTGACGTTCAGCGTGCAGGCCGCCTCGCAGGGCGCGGGGCAGATGCGGCCGGTGAACTCGGGGAAGTTGTTGGTGCTGTGCAGCACCGTGATCGCGTTCTTCCAGTCTTCCGGCCGGCCCTTGTAGACCAGGTCGTTGAAGTCAGGGATCACGTTGTTGACCGGGCAGCCGTTGTTGCAGAACGGTGTGCCGCAGTCCATGCAGCGCGCGCCCTGCTGCTTCGCCTGGTCGACGTTCAGCGCAATGACGAATTCCTTGTAGTTCTTGACGCGAGCGGCGACGGGCTCGTAGCCCTCTTCCAGACGCTCGTACTCCAGAAAGCCGGTGACCTTGCCCATGCTTCTTACTCCTCAGACCTTGGCAGCAGCTGCAGGCGCCTTGGCCTGAGCGATGGTTTGTGCGGTTTCCTTGGCGGCGTGCAGCTCGCCCAGTGCGCGGCGGTACTCGTTCGGGAACACCTTGATGAACTTGGTGCGCGCTTCGGCCCAGTTGTCGAGGATGTCGCGCGCGCGCTGGCTGCCGGTCCAGCGGTGGTGGTCTTCCAGCAACTTGCGCAGGATGGCCTCGTCGGTCTGGGCTTCGCGGTCGATGCCGTCCAGGCCCTTGGTGCGGTGCCAGATGGCCTTGTCGACACTGGCCTCCTGCTCTTGCGCCGTCATCAGCTTCTCCAGCGACACCATGCTGGTGTTGCAGCGCTTGGCGAAGTGGCCGTCCTCGTCGAACACGTAGGCGATGCCGCCGCTCATGCCGGCCGCGAAGTTGCGGCCGGTCTTGCCCAGCACGGCGACGGTGCCGCCGGTCATGTACTCGCAGCCGTGGTCGCCCGTGCCCTCGACGACCGCCGTGGCGCCCGACAGGCGCACCGCGAAGCGCTCGCCCGCCACGCCGCGGAAGAAGGCCTCGCCGCGCGTCGCGCCGTACAGCACGGTGTTGCCGACGATGATGTTCTTCGTCGCATCGCCGCGGAAGTCGATGCTGGGGCGCACGACGACGCGGCCGCCGGACAGACCCTTGCCGGTGTAGTCGTTGGCGTCACCGATCAGGTAGAAGGTGATGCCCTGCGCCAGGAAAGCGCCGAAGCTCTGGCCGCCCGTGCCTTCCATCTGGATGTGCACGGTCTGGTCGGGCAGGCCCTCGGGGCGGCGGCGGATCAGCTCGCCGGACAGCATGGCGCCCACCGTGCGACGCACGTTGGTCACTTCTTGCATGAACTGCACCTTCTCGCCCTTCTCGAAAGCGGGCAGGCACTTCTCGATGAGCTTCTGGTCCAGCGCACGGTCCAGGCCGTGGTCCTGCACGTCGTTGTGGATGCGGGCCACGTCGGCCGGCACGTTCGGGCGGTGGAAGATGCGGCCGAACTCCAGGCCCTTGGCCTTCCAGTGCGAGATGGCCTTGCGGGTGTCCAGCCAGTCGCTGCGGCCGATCAGTTCGTCGAACTTGCGCACGCCCAGTTGGGCCATGATCTGGCGCGCTTCCTCGGCGACGAAGAAGAAGTAGTTGACGACGTGCTCGGGGCGGCCGGTGAACTTCTTGCGCAGCACCGGGTCCTGCGTGGCCACGCCCACAGGGCAGGTGTTCAGGTGGCACTTGCGCATCATGATGCAGCCTTCGGCGACCAGCGGCGCGGTCGCGAAGCCGAACTCGTCGGCACCCAGCAGCGCACCGATGACGACGTCGCGGCCGGTCTTCATCTGGCCATCGGCCTGCACGCGCACGCGGCCGCGCAGGCGGTTGACGACCAGCGTCTGCTGCGTCTCGGCCAGGCCCAGCTCCCACGGCGTGCCGCAGTGCTTGATGGACGACCAGGGCGAGGCGCCCGTGCCACCGTCGTGGCCGGCGATGACCAAATGGTCGGCCTTGGCCTTGGCCACGCCGGTGGCGATGGTGCCCACGCCCACTTCCGACACCAGCTTGACCGACACGTCGGCGCGCGGGTTGACGTTCTTCAGGTCGTGGATGAGCTGCGCCAGGTCTTCGATCGAATAGATGTCGTGGTGCGGCGGCGGGCTGATGAGGCCCACGCCCGGCACCGAGTGACGCAGCATGCCGATGTACTCGGACACCTTGCCGCCCGGCAACTGGCCGCCTTCGCCGGGCTTGGCGCCCTGGGCCATCTTGATCTGGATCTGGTCTGCGCTGACGAGGTACTCGGTGGTGACACCGAAGCGGCCCGATGCGACCTGCTTGATCTTGGAGCGCAGGCTGTCGCCTTCCTTCAGCTCGTAGTCGGCCTCCATGATCTTGTGGCCGAGCACGTCGCCGATCTTGGCTCCGCCGACGATCTTGATGCCCTTGAGCTCGTTGCGGTAGCGGGCCGGGTCTTCGCCGCCCTCGCCCGTGTTGCTCTTGCCGCCGATGCGGTTCATGGCGACGGCCAGCGTGGCGTGAGCCTCGGTGGAGATGGAGCCCAGCGACATGGCGCCGGTGGCGAAGCGCTTGACGATCTCGCTGGCGGGCTCGACCTCTTCCAGCGGCACGGCCTTGGCCGGGTCGAACTTGAACTCGAACAGACCGCGCAGCGTCATGTGGCGCTTGCTCTGGTCGTTGATGATCTGGGCGTATTCCTTGTAGGTCTCGAACTTGCCGCTGCGCGAGCTGTGCTGCAGCTTGGCGATGGCGTCGGGCGTCCACATGTGGTCTTCGCCACGGGTGCGCCAGGCGTACTCGCCGCCGGCGTCCAGCATGTTCTCCAGCAGCGGGTCATCGCCGAAGGCGCCCTCGTGCATGCGGATGGCCTCTTCAGCCACCTCGAACACGCCGATGCCGCCGACCTGCGTGGGCGTGCCGCGGAAGTACTTCTCGACGAAGTCCGCCTTCAGGCCGATGGCCTCGAAGATCTGCGCGCCGCAGTAGGACATGTAGGTCGAGATGCCCATCTTGGACATGATCTTCGACAGGCCCTTGCCCACGGCCTTGATGTAGTTGTAGCGGGCCTGTTCGGCGGTCAGCTTGGCCGGCAGCTCGTCGCCCATCGCTTCGAGCGTTTCCAGCGCGAGGTAGGGGTGCACGGCTTCGGCGCCGTAACCGGCCAGCACGGCGAAGTGGTGCACCTCGCGGGCCGTGCCAGTCTCGACGACCAGGCCGGCCGTCGTGCGCAGGCCTTCACGCACCAGGTGGTGGTGGACGGCGGACAGGGCCAGCAGCGCGGGGATGGCCACGCGGTCGGCGCTGACGTGACGGTCCGTGATGATGAGGATGTTGTGGCCGGTCTTGATCGCGTCCACGGCGGAGGCGCACAGCGAGGCCAGCTGCGCCTCGACGCCTTCACGGCCCCACTCGCGCGGGTAGGTGATGTCCAGCTCGCTGGGCTTGAACTTGCCGCCGGTGTGAGCCTCGATGCCACGCAGGCGCGCCATGTCGTCGAAGTCCAGCACGGGCTGGCTGACTTCCAGGCGCATCGGCGGGTTGACCGCGTTGATGTCCAGCAGGTTGGGCTTGGGGCCGATGAAGCTGTTCAGCGACATCACGATGTTCTCGCGGATCGGGTCGATCGGCGGGTTCGTGACCTGGGCGAACAGCTGCTTGAAGTAGCTGTACAGCGGCTTGTTCTTGTTGGACAGCACCGCCAGCGGCGAGTCGTTGCCCATGGAGCCGATGCCCTCTTCGCCGTTGGCGGCCATGGGCGCGAGCAGGAACTTGATGTCTTCCTGCGTCGTCCCGAAGGCCTGCTGGCGCTCCAGCAGCGGCGTCGCGAAGCTGGGGCGCGCGGTCTCGGGGACGGCGATGTCGTCCAGCTTGACGCGAACGTTCTCGATCCACTGGCGGTAGGGGCGCGCGTTGGCGAACTGGTTCTTCAGCTCTTCGTCATCGACGATGCGGCCCTGCTCCAGGTCGATGAGGAACATCTTGCCGGGCTGCAGGCGCCACTTCTTGACGATCTTGCTTTCCGGGATGGGCAGCACGCCACTTTCCGAGGCCATGACGACCAGGTCATCGTCGGTGATGCAGTAGCGCGCCGGGCGCAGGCCGTTGCGGTCCAGCGCGGCGCAGACCTGACGACCGTCGGTGAAGGCCATGGCGGCCGGGCCGTCCCAGGGCTCCATCATCGCGGCGTGGTACTCGTAGAACGCGCGGCGGCGCTCGTCCATGCCCTCGTGCTGCTCCCAGGCTTCCGGGATCATCATCATCGCGGCGTGCGCGAGCGGGTAGCCGGCCATCGTCAACAGCTCGATGGCGTTGTCGAACGTGGCCGTGTCGGACTGGTGCTCGAAGCTGATCGGGTAGAGCTTCTTCAGGTCGTCGCCCAGCACCGGCGACTTCATGACGCCTTCGCGGGCGCGCATCCAGTTGAAGTTGCCCTTGACCGTGTTGATCTCGCCGTTGTGGCAGACCATGCGGTAGGGGTGGGCCAGCGGCCACTCGGGGAAGGTGTTGGTGGAGAAGCGCTGGTGGACCAGGGCGATGGCCGAGACCACGCGCGGGTCGGCCAGGTCCTGGTAGTACTTGCCGACCTGGTCGGCCAGCAGCAGGCCCTTGTAGATGACCGTGCGGCAGCTCATCGACGGCACGTAGTACTCGCGGCTGTGCGTCAGCTGCAGCGCCTGGATGGCGCTGGAGGCGGTCTTGCGGATGACGTAGAGCTTGCGTTCCAGCGCGTCGGGCACGATGGTGTCCGGGCCGCGGCCGATGAAGATCTGGCGGATCACCGGCTCTTTTTCGCGCACAGTGGGCGACATGGGCATGTCGCGGTCCACCGGCACGTCGCGCCAGCCCAGCAAGACCTGGCCCTCGGCCTTGATCGCGCGGGCGAGTTCCTGCTCGCAGGCCAGGCGGGATGCGGCTTCCTTGGGCAGGAAGATCATGCCCACGCCGTACTCGCCAGGGGCGGGCAGGTGGATGCCCTGCTTGGCCATCTCCTCGCGGTAGTACTCGTCCGGGATCTGGATCAGGATGCCGGCACCGTCGCCCATCAGCGCATCGGCGCCGACCGCGCCGCGGTGGTCCAGGTTTTCGAGGATCTTCAGCCCCTGCTGGACGATGTTGTGCGCCTTCTGGCCCTTGATGTGGGCCACGAAGCCCAGGCCGCAAGCGTCCTTCTCATTGGCCGGCCGGTAGAGCCCGTTCTCGGCAAGGTCTTGGATCTCGGACTGAATCTGCGCGGCGTGGCTCATGGCGCCCTCCTGGAACACAACAGGGCGTGAGGTTACTGCAGCGCAGCAAAAGCGGCAACTTGATTAATATGGGGTCAGAGTCATATTAATTATCACCAAGTTGAGGCGCGAATTAAATTGGGGCCACAGTCATTTGGGCACTGCAAGTGGCGCCTGACTTTTGCGGGGTCGCCCCCTGGGCCTGCGAACGGCGACCACCGGATGGTCCACCGCCAGGGGTTTCAGGAAAGCCTCGCTGCCCACCGGCCGCCCCCTGAGGACGGCATCGGTGAACTGCGCCTGCTCGGCACTCGAAATCCCCTGCCCGAGGAATTCGCGATAGCCATGCTCACGCTCGAACGGCGTGTTGCCGAGCAGCCAGTACATCTCGTGCTCCGTCACCAGGCTGCTGCGCGCCAGACCCAGGTGATGGCGGACGCTGGACCACGGCCAGTCCGCCGGCTCGACGCACAACCCGGCCCGCACGGGGTTCAGCTCGATGTAGCGCATGCAGGCCAGCAGATGCCGCTCGCCCTCGATGAGCCCGGCGCGAAAGCGCCCCTCCCACAGCGTGCCGCTGCGAAGGTGCCTGGCGTTGAACCAGCCCACGTACCGCCGCCCGAGCGACTGCATCATGCGGCTCAGCGCCTCGGCCGTCGAAGGCGTGGCGAGCAGGTGGAAGTGGTTGTCCATCAGCACATAGGCATGGATGGCGACGCGGCACTGGGTCGCCACGTCCTTCAGGACCGCGATCAGGTGCTCGCGGTCGAGGTCGCTGTGGAAGATGGACTGGCGGTTGTTGCCGCGCAGGACCACGTGGTGCGGCTGCTCCGGCAGGATGAGGCGGGGAAGACGGGCCATGCTGGCCTCCGCGTCAAGAACATCCCGCCAGCATAATCGACTCCGACCCCATTTTCAGAATTCAGAACAGACTCTTGCCGGTGAGCCTCAGGTGTTCGCGGATGGCAAAGCGGTCCGTCATGCCGGCGATGTAGTCGGCACAGGCCCGCTCGCGGTCGCTGCGCTCGGCGAAGTCGGCGGGCATTTGCGCGGGGTCGCCCGAGTAGGCGCCGAACAGGTCGCGCAACACCTGCTCCGCACGGGCCCGCGTGGACTGGACCTGCGGATGGCGGTAGAGGTTGGCAAACAGGAAGCGCTTCAGCGCCGTGCTGCGGGCGCGCATGTCGGCACTGAAGCGCAACAGCGGCTTGTCGCTACGGCGCACCGCATCGGCATCGCCAGGAGCCGCATCGGCCAGCGCCGCCCGTGTGGCGTCGATGATGTCGTAGACCTGGGCCGACAACATGCGCCGTATGGTCTCGAACAGCAGGCGCTTGCCGGCCAGCTGCGGGTGGGCATCCAGCGCCGCACGCCAGTGCTCGCGGACCAGGTCGACTTCCAGCAATTGCTCCAGTTCGATGAGGCCGGAGCGCACGCCGTCATCGACGTCATGGGCGTTGTAGGCCACCTCGTCGGCCAGGTTGCAGAGCTGCGCCTCCAGGCTGGGCTGCCCCCCGTGCAGGAAGCGCGTTGCAATGCCGCCGGGCTCGACCGCCTCGATCAGCTCGGCGTGACGCCGCGAGCAATGCTTCAGGATGCCCTCACGGGTCTCGAAGCACAGGTTCAGGCCATCGAAATCCGGGTAGCGCTGCTCCAGCGTGTCCACAACGCGCAGCGACTGCAGGTTGTGCTCGAAACCGCCGTGGCCGCTCATGCAGTCGTCCAGCACGTCCTGGCCCGCATGGCCGAAGGGCGTGTGCCCCAGGTCGTGCGCCAACGCGACAGCCTCCACCAGATCCTCGTCCAGCCCCAGGCTGCGCGCGATGGAGCGGCCCAGCTGGGCCACTTCCAGCGAATGCGTGAGCCGCGTGCGGAACAGGTCCCCCTCGTGGTTCAGGAAGACCTGGGTCTTGTAGACCAGCCGCCGGAAGGCCGTGCTGTGGATGATGCGATCACGGTCGCGCTGGAACTCGCTGCGCGTCGGCGCGGCAGGCTCGGGCAGGCGGCGGCCGCGGCTGCGCGCCGGGTCGGCAGCGTAGGCCGGGCGCACCGCCGCCATCACGCGGCCCCGTGCGCCGTCAGTGTCTCGACGATGCGCTCATCGGGCACGGCGTGCACGCCCGCCCGCCCCAGCGCCTCGATCAGCACGAAGCGGATGGCGCCCGCCTCGGCCTTCTTGTCTACGCGCATCAGCTGCAGGTAGCGCTCAGCCCCCAGTCGCGGCGGCTGCACCGGAAGCCCGGCGCGCTCGACAAGCCGGCGCAGGCGCTGGACGAAGCCGGCCGGCATCAGGCCCATGCGATGCGACAGGTCGGCCGCCAGCACCATGCCGCAGGCGACGGCCTCGCCGTGCAGCCACTCGCCATAGCCCATGCCGGCCTCGATCGCGTGGCCGATGGTGTGGCCGAAGTTCAGGATGGCACGCAGCCCCTGCTCGCGTTCGTCCTGCCCCACCACGTCGGCCTTGATTTCACAGCTGCGACGCACGGCATGCGCCAGCGCTGCCTTGTCGCGCGCCAGCAGCGCGTCGAGGTTGGCTTCAATCCAGTCGAGGAACTCGGCGTCGGCGATGGGGCCGTACTTGATGACCTCGGCGAGCCCCGCCCGCAGCTCGCGATCGGGCAGGCTGTCCAGCGTGTCGATGTCGGCGATGACGCGCTCGGGCTGGTAGAACGCACCGATCATGTTCTTGCCCAGCGGGTGGTTGATGGCGGTCTTGCCGCCCACCGACGAGTCCACCTGGGCCAGCAGCGTGGTGGGCACCTGCACGAAGGGCACGCCGCGCATGTAGATGGCCGCAGCGAACCCGGTCATGTCGCCGATGACACCGCCGCCCAGCGCAAACAGCACCGTCTTGCGGTCCAGCGCCTGGCTCAGCAGGTGGTCGCAGATCTGGTTGAGGCTGGCCCAGCCCTTGTGCTGCTCGCCGTCGGGCAGCACGACCACGTCGACGCGGGGGTAGACCTTCAGCAGCTGATCGCGCAACCGCTGCGCGTACTGCGGCGCGACCGTGGCATTGCTGACGATGACGGCAGCGCCTGCCTTTGGCAGGCCTTGCCAGCTGGCGGGCTCATCCAGCAGGCCGGACCCGATGCGGATCTCGTAGTTGCGGTCGTCGGGAAGCTGGATGCGGACGGTATCGGTGGCGGGCATGCGGCCAAGTGTAAGAGCCGCCCCCTTCGTCCACCGGCAAGCGCCCTTGGCGCCGCTCAGTGCGGCTCGGCGCCCACCGTGGCCGGCACGCGAGCCGGGTCGATGAGCCCGGCCAGCTCCAACTGCGACAAGGCCATGTTGACCAGCGCGTGCACCGAAGGCCGCTGGGCTTCCAGCACATAGTGGGCACAGCGCCGGTACAGCGGGTCGCGCTGCTGGTGCAGCTCGCGCAGCTTGGCCAGCGGGTCTCGCACCTGCAGCAAGGGGCGCGTCGTGTCGTGCCGCAGGCGGCGGTAGAGGTCTTCCGGCGTCGAGCGCAGGTAGAGCACGGTCGCGCCGTCATGCAGGATCTCGCGGTTGCGCTCACGCAGTACCGCACCGCCGCCGGTCGCCAGCACGCACTCGCCCGACCGGGCCAGCAGGTCGGTAATGACCTCGGTCTCCAGATCCCGGAAGGCAGCCTCGCCGTGGCTCTCGAAGAACTGCTTGATGCTGCCGTCTATGCGCAGCTCGATCTCATGGTCCGAATCGACAAAAGGCACGCCGATGGAGCGTGCCAGTTGTTTGCCCACGGTGGACTTTCCACCGCCGGGCATGCCGACCAGGGCGATGACGGAACGCTTCAAGCCCGTTCCGCCATTGGCCTCAGTTGGGGTTCGCGCAGGAGCTGCTTCTGCCATAGGGGCTCCTGACGAACGGCGGCTCGGCCTCGGACTTGATCGCATCCACAGGAACACGCGTGAGTTCATAGTTGCCTTGCAGCACGCCCATCGGCGCCGGCACACGGCCAAACCACGCGGGCGGGCTCACCACCCCCGAGGCACTGACCCGGATGGAGAACTCCACCCAGCTCCCGTAGTTCATCGGGTATTCGATACGCAGGACTGCCGTGCCGTTCGCATCGGTCTTCGTGGAGCCCACCAGCGCGATGGAGACATCGGACTTGCGCGGGTCCAGTTGGCCATTGCCGTTCAAGTCTTCCCCGTTTTCGATCGTTCCGTTGCGGAAACCGCCGTTGGGATCGCCGTCCTCGTTCCAGCATGCCGCCAGTTCGCTCTTGCGCCACTCGCGCAGGACGCCGTCGTAGGTGTAGAAGCCCTTCAGGTAGCTGGGCAGATCCAGCACCGGCGCGAGCTGGACATCCGCCTTGGGATTGCCGGCGGCATCGACAACCAGCACGGTGAACTGCTGGGTGTAGGTCAGCCCGTTGGCACCCGTGCCCACCAGGTTGTTCGTGCCGATGGAGATGGACAGCGGCTGCTCGACCACGGTCAGGGAGACCGTCCTCTTTTGCGCATCGGGGCATGCCGCGATGGTGGGCACGTTGTCATCCTTGCCGAAGCAGGCATAGATCTTGACCTGCTCGGTCGCACTGGACCTGAGCCCCGGAATGAAGCTGGACACGGCAACCCCGTTGGCATCGGAGGTGACGACGGCGTCCTTGCCGGAGCTGATGTCGCCATCGGTGCCCGAGGCGTTGTCCCCGAATCCCAGACGCACGCGCACATTGGCAATCGGCGCGTTCTTGTCCGTCAGGAACAGCAGGCGCAGGTCGGCACGGTTGTCCTTGGAGCCCACGGCGTTCACGCTGACCACCGACGGCGCGACGGTGAACGTGGCCGAGGCGATGTTGGTCGAGGCCGGCACGTCGGACAGCTTGGCGTCGATCTGCACCGTGCTGCTCAAAGACGCGCCGCCGGCCTGGGCCGAAATGGTCGTGGGGCCGGAGCCGGCCGCGACATAGCTGTACAGGTAACGGCCGCTGCCGTCGGTGACGCCGGTGGCACCGGCCGCGGCGCCAGGACCGGTCACCGTGATGGCCGAGCCGACCATGGCGTTGCCGTTCACGTCGCTCAGCGTGTACTGGACCTGGCCGGCCTCGCCCACCTTCAGAGTGGCGGGTTGCAGCGTGGCCTGCAGCTTGGCGCCTGTCACACGGAACGAAGCCTGGCGCAGGAAGCTGGCGCTGCGCGCCGTCACGGTGACGACGCGGTTGGAGCGGTCGGCGCCAATGGTCACCGCGGCCTTGGCCGTACCGTCGGCGGCGGTCTTGGCATTGCCGACCACCAGCACCGCGTTCGCATCGACGCTGAAGCTCACGTCAATGCCGGCGACGGCATTGCGGTTGCGGTCCACCGCGGTGACGACGACGTCCACAGTCTCGCTGCCGGAATTGCCCACCGTGGCCTTGTTCAGCGCGATGCTCAGGTCCGTCGCGACCGGCGTGACGGCGGTCGAGTCGACCACGTCCACGCTGACCGAACGGGTCACCGTGCCGCTGGTGGCATTGACCTTGATCGTGCGGTTGGCCGGGTTGCTGCCCAGCGACAGCGTCGCCGTCAGCTGGCCAGTGGCGGCTCCGGTGGTCGTGGCGCCGCCTGCGGCGGTGACGAAGGCGGAGTTGGACGGGTCCTCGACCGAGAAGACCAGCGGCGCACCGCCAGCCGCACCCCGCGACGCATCCAGCGTCGTGGCGGTCAGCGTGATCTGCTCGGAACCGTTGTTGGGCAGCGTGGCCTTGCTGGCCACCAGCGAGACGTCGGCCACCTTGCCGCCCGACACGCTGTCGACGACGTTGAACTTGAAGGTCTTGCTGATGCTGCCGCTGGTCGCCGTGACGGTGACCACGCGGTTGGTCTTGTCGGTGAGGCTGACGACGGCGGACAGCTTGCCGTCGGCCGCCGCGGTGGCGGTGCCTGCCGGCGTGATGACGGCGCCCGCATCCACGGCAAAGGTGACGGGCGTCGCCACACCGATCAGCGCATTGTTGCCGCTGGTCAGCGCGGTGACGGTGACGGTCAATGTCTCGGTGCCCGAGTTGGGCAAGGTCGCGTTGCCGCTGATGGACAGGTCGGTCAAGCCATTGCTGCCGCCGCTGCCACAGGCAAAAGTGCAATCACCGGCACCACCGCCGCCTCCACCGCAACCCACCAAGGTGGCCACGCCCAGTCCCAGCAAGGCCTGGGCGAAACGCCGCCAGCCCTGCGTGACGATGGTCTGCAACATGCTCGAACTCCTGGAAATTTCTATGACTCTCAACGCACCGCGGCCCGCTCGCTGACGACCTTGGGCGTCAGGAAGATCAGCAGCTCCGTCTTGGAGGTGGTGCGCGTCTTGTTCTTGAACAGGTTGCCGACGAAGGGCACGTCGCCCAGCACCGGCACCTTGTTGATGGTCTCGCCCTCGTCCTGGGTGTAGATGCCGCCGATGACCACCGTGCCGCCGTTCTCGACCAGCACCTGGGTCTGCACATGCTTGGTGTTGATGGCGTAGCCCTGCGGCGTCAGCGTGCCGCGGCTGTCCTTGTTGACGTCCACGCTCAGGATGACGCTGCCCTCGGGCGTGATCTGCGGCGTGACCTCCAGCTTCAGATTGGCCTTGCGGAACGCGATGGACGTGGCACCGCTGGCGGTGGCCACCTGATAGGGCAGTTCCTCGCCCTGCTCGATCAGCGCCTTGACCTGGTCGGCCGTGATGACGCGCGGGCTGGACACCACCTTGCCCTTGCCGTCGGATTCCAGCGCCGACAGCTCCAGGTTCAGGAAGCGGTTGGCCGTGGCGCCAAACAGCGAGACCGCGAAGGTCTGCGCCACTGCGCCGGCAAAGCTGTCTGACGAGGTGTTGGCCGGCAGGTTGACGAAGCTGGTGTTGTTGTAGCCGGGGTCGGTGGCGTTCTGCAGCGTCTGCCAGCCCACCATGTTGTAGTTGCTGCCGACGGTCAGGTAGTTGTCGCCGCTGACGTTGTAGCCCGGGATGCCGCCCGTGCGGCCGCGGGCGTCGTAACCGCCCAGCTTGATGCCCAGCGCGCGACCGAAGCGGTCGTTGGCCTCGACTATGCGCGCCTCGATCAGCACCTGGCGCACCGGGATGTCGATCTTGGCGATCATGGCCTGGATCTCTTCCAGCTTGCTGGGCACGTCGGACACGAACAGCTGGTTGGTGCGCGACTCGGAGATCACGCTGCCACGCGGCGACAGGATGCGCGTGCCGCTGCCACTGGCGCCGCTGCCGCCGCCACCGCTACTTCCACCACTGCCGCTGTTGCCGATGCTCTGGCCGGTCAGGCCACGGGCGATGTCGTCGGCCTTCACGTAGTTGAGCTGGAAGGACTGCGTGCGCACCGGCTCCAGCTGGGCGATGGCGGCCTTGGATTCCAGGTCCAGCTTCTCCTTGGCGGCCAGCTCCTCCTTGGGCGCGATCCACAACACGTTGCCGGACTTCTTCAGCCCCAGGCCGCGCGCCTGCATGATGATGTCCAGCGCCTGATCCCAGGGCACGTCCTTCAGGCGCAGTGTGACGTTGCCGGTCACGGTGTCGCTGGTCACGACGTTGAAGTTGGTGAAGTCGGCGATGACCTGCAGCAGCGCACGAACCTCGATGTTCTGGAAGTTCAGTGACAGCTTGTCGCCCGTGTAGCCCGGGCCCTGGGTGAGCTTGTTGGGATCGACCTTCTGCGGCCGGACCTCCAGCACGAACTGGTTGTCACTCTGGTAGGCACTGTGCTCCCAGTTGCCCTTGGGCTCGACGACCATGCGCACGCGGTCACCCGTCTGCTGCGTGGTGATCAGGTGCACCGGCGTGCCGAAGTCGGTCACATCAATCTTGCGGCGCAGGTTTTCGGGCAGATTGGAGCGCAGGAACTCCACCACCAGGCTCTGCCCCTGCTGCTGGATGTCCACGCCGACCTGATTGCTGGGCAGGTTGACGATGACGCGGCCAGCGCCATCGGCGCCGCGGCGGAAGTCGATGTCACGAAGCGCCTGCGACGACGCATTCAGGCTCTGCGCGAAATGCACCGGCTCGCTGGCCGACTGCACCGCCGGCACGGTGGCGCCCAGCACCAGCACCAGGGCCGTGCCTTCCAGCTTGGCGGTGAAGCTGGAGGCCTGGCGCAGATTCAGCACCAGGCGCGATCGATCGCCCGCCTGCGCCACGGCGGCCGAGCGCAGGTTGCCCTGGTTGATGTCGACCAGATTGCGGCCGAGCCCGTTCACGACGCCGGGCAGGTCGATGGCGATGCGCGGCGGCGCCTGCACCGTGAAGCCCGTGGGCACCGCCGGCAAGGGCTCGCTCAGCTCGACGCGGACCACATCCACGCCCGCCTGCTGCACGGAGTTGATGGCCTTGATCTGGGTCTGGGCCCAGGCAGCGGGCGCACCCGACAGGGCGACGAAGGCGAATCCCAGCAACCAGCTACGACCCATCGACTTGTTCTCCTGCAATGTCTTCATCGTCCCGTCTCCTGTAGCTGGAGGGTACTGGTGCGCTCAATCCACTCGCCCGCAGCGTCCTGGACGACTTCCCGCAACGTGATCTCGGTCTCGTTGATCTTGGTGATGCGACCAAAGTTCTGGCCAAGGTAGTCCCCGACCTTGACCTGGTAGAGCAGGCTGTCCACGCGCAGCAGCGCATAGCGCCGGCCTTCGCGGGTCAGGCTGCCCACCATGTTCATGTTGTCCAGCGGATAGGCCTCAAGAGGCTCCTTGCGGCGGTTGATCTCGGCCGTCAGCAGCGAGTTCGGCTGCGCGGCTTCCTGGCGGATGGCCACGCTGAGCTTCTGGGTGCTGAACGGATCGACGCCGGTATTGGCCTCGTAGGGCTGAGGCAGGAACTTCTTGGGCGGCAGCAGCGGCGTGACCGTCGGCTTGGCCTCCTTGCGCTGCTGCTCCATCCATTGGCGCAGTTCCTCGATGTCGCTGCCGCAGCCGGCCAGCAGCGACAGCGTCGCCACGCAGATCAGCAGCCGCCTCATTTCTTGCCTCCGCCCTTGGTCTTGCTGGCCGCCTTCTTCTGTTCGGCCACCTCGGCCGGGTCCAGATAGCGGTAGGTGCGCGCCGTCGCTTCCATGCTGAGCACGCCGCCAGCGTCGCGCCCGGTGGGCGCCTGCACGACGAGGTTGTGCAGCGTCACGATGCGCGACAGGTTGGACACGTCGGCCGCGAACGCGCCGATGTCGTGATAGCGGCCCGACACCTTCAGCGCGATGGGCAGTTCGGCGTAGAAGTCCTTCACCAGCACCTGGCCGGGACGGAACAGCTCGAACTGCAGGCCGCGCCCGACGCCGGCGCTGCTGATGTCCGACAGCAGCGAATCGATCTCGGCCTTACCGGGCAGCTGCTTTTCCAGCTGGGTCACGTACTCCTCGACCTGACTCTTCTGCTTGCGCAGCTCCGGCAGGTTGACGGCCTGGGCCAGCTTGGCGGAATAGTCCTGGCGCAGGGTCGGCTCGCGGGCACGCTCGGCTTCCAGATTGGCCTGCTCGTCCGCCAGAACGAAGAAGTAGCCCGCGACTCCCACGGCCAGCACCACGGCCAGGCCCGATGCCAGCTTGGGCGCCAACGGCCACTGTCCCGGCTCCTTGGGGTTGAGACCCTGGAATTGCGCGACGACGTCCGCAAACCAGGCATTGAGATCGAACTTGGTCGTGGCCATGCGCTCAGCCCTTCTTCGGCGCCGACGCGCCGGATGCGGGTTCCACGGCCTGCGCCTTGATGGACACCTTCATGGAGAAGTCCAGCAGCCGGCGCTGCTCGCGCGACGCGGTGCTGACGCTGGCCAGCTTGACCTCGATGAGGTCGGGCTTCTCCAGCCACTCGGAGCTGCGCGACAGGTTGCGCAGGAACTCCGACACGCGCTCATTGGTCTGGGCGATGCCGCTGACGGTCACGGTCTTGTTGTCCTGCCGGATCGTCATCAGGTAGACGCCCTCGGGCGCCAAGCGCGCCAGGTCGTTGAGCAGGTGAACGGGCGTGTTGCGGTCGGTCTGCAGGTCCTCGACAGCACGCTGGCGCGACTTCAGCGCCTCAATCTCGGACTTCAGGTTGGCGATGTCGGAGATCTGCGCCTCCAGCCGGCTGATCTCGTTCTGGATGTACTGGTTGCGCGACTGCTGCTCGGCCGTCAGGAACTGCAGCAGCAGATAGACCGCCACGACGACGCCAGCGCCGACGAGACCGGCCAGCCCCAGGCCGGCGAAGAAGGCCGCCTTGCGCCGCTTGCGCCGCTCCTCGCGGTAGGGCAGCAGGTTGATCAGGATCACTGGAAGAACCTCCGCATCGCGAGGCCGCAGGCAGTGAGGTAGGACGGCGCCTCACGCCGCAGCTTGGACTCCCGAACTGCAGTGCCCATGCCCATGTTCTCGAAGGGATTGACCACCATGCAGGCAAAGCCCGTCAGGTCGGTCACGCGCTCCTTCAGGCCCGGCAGCGTCGCGGTGCCGCCGGCCAGCATCACATAGTGCACCTTGTGGTGCGGCGTGCTGGTGAAGAAGTACTGCAGCGCCCGCCCGATCTCCTGCGACAGGCTGTCGACGAAGGGGTTCAGCACGCTGGCCTCGTAGTCCTCGGGCAGCTCGTTTGACAGTTTCTTCTGCTCGGCCTCCTCGAACGAGAAGCCGTATTGCCGCGAGATGAGCTGCGTCAGCTGCGAGCCGCCGAAGGACTGGTCGCGGTCGTACAGCAGCTCGTCGTCGCGCAGCACCTTCAGGCTGGTGGTGTCGGCACCGATCTCGAAAAGCGCGACCAGCGCATCCTTGCCCTCGTTGGGCAGCGCCGCGACGAGGCGGCTCATGGCCATGCGCGACGCATGCGATTCGATGTCCAGCACGACGGGGCGCAGACCGGCCGCTTCGGCCAGGCCCTGGCGGTCCTGCACACGGTCCTTGCGCGACGCCGCGATCAGCACCTCCACGTCGCCCACCGAGGTCGGGCTGGGGCCGATGACGCAAAAGTCCAGGCTGACCTCGTCCAGCGAGAAAGGGATGTACTGGTTGGCCTCGGCCTCGACCTGCAGTTCGAGCTCTTCCTCGCGCAGGCCCGCAGGCAGCATGATCTTCTTGGTGATGACGGCCGACTGCGGCATGGCCAGCGCGGCGTCCCGGGTGCGGCTGCCGCTGCGCGCCACGACGCGGCGCACGGCATCGGCCACCTCGTCGAACTTCTCGATCTGGCCGTCGGCGATCCAGCCTTTTTCGAAGGGCTCACTGGCGAAACGCTCGAGCACGTATTCGCCGTTCTTGTCTTGGCTCAGCTCCACCAGCTTGACGCTGGAGGAACTGATATCCAGGCCAATCAGGGGTGGGTGCCTGCGACCCGAAAGTGCGTCAAGTATTCCCATGCCCTTTGTCCCCGACACGCGAGTTACGTATCGGACTATTAATAAGTTACTTGAATGCTAGCAGCAAAGCCGTTGACACCGAACGGAAATCCGGCGCGAGCTGGTAACGCCACGTTGCTAAACATACACGAATCAACGAGCTTGCAAGCTCCTGAAAAACATCCGGGAAGCGGTTGTATGACACACCGTTTCGTAACCCGCCTGACGTAGAAGCAGGGGGCATCCGCCTTCCTATAATCCGCCGCCACGTCTTTGTGCGCCCGTGGCGCCTTTTGCCGGCCCCATGAACGACAAGTCTCGATCCGCTGCGCCCCGCTCCGACACCGCAGCCACTGCCGGCCCCTCCCCCTCCTCCCGATTCGGCACCTCGCTGGGCTCTCACCTGGGCCGGCTGCTGCTGTGGTGCCTGGGCCTGGTGGCGGGAGGCACGCTCGCCGTCGCGCTGCTGCTGGCCCTGGGCCTGGCACTGGCCTACCCCAACCTGCCGGACATCAGCGGCCTGACCGACTACCGGCCCAAGCTGCCGATGCGGGTGCTGTCAAGCGATGGCGCCCTGCTGGGCGAGTTCGGCGAGGAGCGGCGCAGCTACCGCTCCATCCAGCAGATCCCGAAGGTCATGCAGGAGGCGGTGCTGGCCATCGAGGACGCTCGCTTTTATCAGCATGGCGGCGTGGACTACCTGGGCGTCATCCGCGCCGGCCTGGCCAACGTCAGCGAATCGCGCAGCCAGGGCGCCTCGACGATCACCATGCAGGTGGCGCGCAACTTCTACCTGTCCACGGAGAAGACCTTCACGCGCAAGATCTACGAGATCCTGCTGGCGCTGAAGATCGAGGCCGCGCTGCCCAAGGAAAAGATCCTCGAGATCTACATGAACCAGATCTTCCTGGGCCACCGCGCACACGGCTTCGCCGCGGCCAGCGAGGTCTACTTCGGCAAGCCGCTGGACAAGATCAGCATCGCCGAGGCCGCCATGCTGGCCGGCCTGCCCAAGGCACCGTCGGCCTACAACCCGATCAACAACCCCAAGCGCGCCACCATCCGCCAGCAATACATCATCGAGCGGATGTACGAGACCGGCTACATCACTGAGGAACAGCGCGACGAGGCCAAGGCCGAGAAGCTGCGTCTGCGGCCAGTCAGCGAATCGGCCTCGCATGCCGAGTTCGTCGCCGAGGCGGCGCGCCAGCTGATCTACAGCCAGTACGGCGACGAGGCCTATTCGCGCGGCCTCAACGTCTACCTGACGCTGAACAGCGTCGAGCAGAACGCCGCCTACCGCGCGCTGCGCCGCGGCATCCTCGACTACGAGAAGCGCCAGGTCTACCGCGGCCCCGAGGCCTACGCCGACCTGCCCGGCGACGCCAAGGCGCTGGACACGCGCATCGCCGAAGCACTGGCCGACCATCCGGCCAACGACGAGTTGCTGGCCGCGGTCGTGCTGGCCGCCGACCCCAAGAAGGTCAACGCCGTGCTGCAAAGCGGCGACGCCATCAGCATCACCGGCGATGGCCTGAAGCCAGCCACGTCCGGCCTGTCCGACAAGGGCAACCCCAAGACCCGCATCCGCCGCGGCGCTGTCATCCGCGTCGTCAAGGGCCCCAAGCAGAAGGACGGCAACGAGTGGACCATCACGCAGTTGCCCGAGGTCGAGGGCGCCTTCGTGTCCATGGACCCGCGCAACGGCCAGGTGCGGGCGATGGTGGGCGGCTTCGACTACAACAAGAACAAGTTCAACCACGTGACCCAGGCATGGCGCCAGCCGGGCTCCAGCTTCAAGCCCTTCATCTACTCGGCCGCGCTGGAGAAGGGCTTCACGCCCACCACGGTGGTCAACGATGCGCCGCTGTTCTTCGACGCTGGCACCACGGGCAGCCAGCCCTGGGAGCCCAAGAACTACGACGGTAAGTTCGAGGGGCCCATGCCGCTGCGCACGGCGCTGGCCAAGTCCAAGAACATGGTGTCCATCCGCGTGCTGCATTCCGTGGGCGTGAAGTACGCGCAGGAATGGATCACCCGCTTCGGCTTCGAAGCCGAGAAGCACCCCGCCTACCTGACCATGGCTCTGGGCGCCGGCTCGGTCACGCCCATGCAGATGGCCCAGGGCTACGCGGTGTTCGCCAACGGCGGCTACCGGGTCAATCCGCAGCTGATCGCGCGCATCACCGACAACAACGGCCGACAGCTCTACGAGGCACAGCCGGCACCGCTGGCCGAGGAGTCGCGCGGCATCGAGGCCCGCAACGCCTTCCTGATGAGCAGCCTGCTGCAGGAGGTCACGCGCAGCGGCACGGCCGCGCGCGCGCAGGCCACGCTGAAGCGCCCCGACATCTATGGCAAGACCGGCACGACCAACGACTCCATGGACGCCTGGTTCGCCGGCTACCAGAAGGAACTGGTCGCGGTGGTCTGGATCGGCTACGACCAGCCGCGCAAGCTGGGCGACCGCGAGACCGGCGGGGGCCTGAGCCTGCCGGTCTGGATCGAGTACATGCAGACCGCGCTGAAGAACAAGGCCGTCGACGAGATCACGCCGCCGGAGGGCGTCATCAACGTGAACGGCGAATGGTTCTACGAGGAGTTCACATCGGGCAACGCCGTGCGCGAGCTGTCGGCCGAGCCGCCTGTGCCGGGCGCCGCGACGGACGACGAGAAGAAGTCCATCCTGGACCTCTTCAAGCGCTGATCGGGCTCAGGCGCTGAACGTCAGCGCCTGGCCGGCCTGCTCGCTGGCGCTGCGCGACAGACGAGCCAGCAACTCCTGGCCCTCGCGGTCCACCCACTGCGCGCCGTCCCACTTGAAGTGGTAGCCGCCCGAACGCGCCGCCAGCCAGATCTCCCGCAGCGGCGGCTGCGTGTTGATGACGATCTTGCTGCCGCCGGGCAGGCTCAGCTCCAGCAGGCCGCCGGTGCGGTGGGTGTCGATGTCGACGACGTCGTCGTCCAGCCAGGCGTCGATCTGCTCCTCGATGCGCGCGAGCAGCGCATGGGACTTGGCGTGGTAATCGGCGTCGGACAGGGACATAAACTGCGGCAATGAAGAGAACTGCCGTCAGTGTAGGTGGGCGGATCATCGCCCTGGCCATCACCCTTACCGCCCTCGCGGGTTGTGGGCAGAAGGGGCCGCTGACCCTGCCCAAGCCGGCCGACGCCGCGTCGGCGCCCGCCTCGCCCCCGGCGCGTTAGGCCGCCCTGCCCTCTTGCACCGCGTGGCAGGCCACGCGCACGCCGGCGATCTCCAGCAGCGCGGGCCGCTCGGCCTTGCAGCGCTCATTGGCCAGCGGGCAGCGCGGGTGGAAGCTGCAACCGCTGGGTGGATTCAGCGGGTTGGGCACCTCACCCTGAACCGGCGTGCGCGAGCGTCCGCTCATGTGGATGTCCGGGATCGCATCCAGCAGCATGCGCGTGTACGGGTGCTTGGGCCGCGCAAACAGCTCGGCCTTGTCCGCCACCTCGACCAGGCGGCCCAGGTACATGACGCCGATCTGGTCGGCCATATGGCGCACGACAGCCAGGTTGTGCGAGATGAAGAGGTAGGTCAGGCCCCGCTTGCGCTGCAGGTCCTTCATGATGTTGAGCACCTGGGCCTGCACCGACACGTCCAGCGCCGAGGTTGGCTCGTCGCAGACCAGGAACTCCGGCTGCGTGGCCAGCGCGCGCGCGATGGAGATGCGCTGGCGCTGGCCGCCCGAGAACTGGTGCGGGAACTTCTGCGCATCGGCCGGGTTCAGGCCCACGGACGCCAGCAGCTGGCCGACCTGCTGCGTGGCCTCGGCATCGGTCTTCACCAGGCCATGCTCGCGCAGCGGCTCGGCAACGATGTCGAGCACCTTCCAGCGCGGATTCAGCGACGCATACGGATCCTGGAAGATCATCTGCATGCGCCGGCGCAGTTTCAGCGCGCCGGAGCCTGACAGTGTCTTGGCGATGTCCTCACCGTCAAAGCGCACCTCGCCGCGCGTGGTGCCGTACAGCCCCACCAGCAGCCGTGCAACGGTGCTCTTGCCGCAGCCGCTCTCGCCCACCAGCGCCAGCGTCTTGCCGCGCTCGATGCTGAAGGACACACCGTCGACCGCGTGCACGAAGGCCTTGGGCTTGCGCTCGACGACACGGTTCAGCCACGGCGGCGACACGTCGAAGACCTTGGCGAGGTCCTCGACCTCCACGAGCGGCCGGCTCATCGCGGCACCTCCTCGGTGATCGGAACCCAGCAGGCGGCCTGCGTGGCGCCGACGGCGGCCAGTTCGGGCCGCTCGACGCGGCAGCGATCCGCGACGCGACCACAGCGCGGGTTGAAGGCGCAGCCGGGCGGAATGGCGGTCAATCGAGGCATCGCGCCGTCGATCTGCAGCAGTCGCTCGCGGTCCTCATCCATGGCCGGGATCGAACCCATCAGGCCCGCCGTGTACGGATGGGCAGGACGGTGGATGACGTCGGCGACGGGACCGATCTCGGCCACGCGGCCGGCATACATGACGGCCACGCGGTCGCAGGTCTCGGCGATGACGCCCATGTCGTGCGTGACCAGCATGACGGCCGCGCCCTGCTCCTTGCAGACCTTCTTCAGCAGCGCAATGATCTGCGCCTGGATGGACACGTCCAGCGCCGTCGTCGGTTCGTCGGCCACGATGAGCTTGGGGTGGGCCGCCAGCGCCAGCGCGATGACGACGCGTTGGCGCATGCCGCCGGAGAACTGGTGCGGGTAGTGATCGACCCGCGCCTCGGGCGCCGGAATGCCGGTGGAGGCAAGCAGCTCGATGGCGCGCACGCGGGCCTGGGCGGACGACAGGCCCAGGTGCGTCGTGATGGTCTCCGTCAGCTGGCGGCCCACGGTGTACAGCGGGTTCAGCGAGGTCAGCGGGTCCTGGAACACGGCGCCGATCTCGCGGCCGCGCACGCGACGCATCTGCTCATAGGGCAGGTTGTCGATGCGCCGGCCAGCCAGCTTGATCTCGCCGGCGGCGATGCGGCCCGGCGGATCCAGCAGGCCGATGATGGCCGCGCCGGTCAGCGACTTGCCGGCACCGGACTCGCCGACGACGCCGAGGATTTCGCCCGGGGCAATGGCAAAGGAGATGTCGTCCAGCGCCAGCAGCGTGCCGTGGCGGGTCGGGAACTCCACCCGCAGGTGGTTGACTTCAAGCAGCGGTGCAGTCATCGCAGGCGGGGATTCAAGGCGTCGCGCAGCCAGTCGCCCAGCAGGTTCACGCTGAGCGTGATCAGCACCAGCGTCAGGCTGGGAAAGGCGGTGATCCACCATTCGCCAGAGAACAGGTAGTCATTGCCGTTGCGGATCAGCGTGCCCAGGCTGGGGCTGGTGGGCGGCACGCCGACACCCAGGAAGGACAGCGTGGCCTCGGTGATGATGGCCGACGCGACCTGGATGGTGGCCAGCACCAACACCGGCCCCAGCACGTTGGGCAGCACATGGCGGCGCATGATGGTCAGCGAGCCCACGCCGATGACGCGGGCCGCCTGCACGTACTCCTTGTTGCGCTCCACCAGCGTGGAGCCACGCACCGTGCGCGCGTACTGCACCCAGCCCGTCAGCGCGATGGCCAGCACCAGCACGATGAAGGACAGCATGTCGGGCGCGTGCGGAAACATGCTGCGGGCGACGCCGCTGATCATCAGCGCGACCAGGATGGAAGGGAAGGACAGCATCACGTCGCAGATGCGCATGATTAGGGCGTCCACGCGGCCACCGACGAAGCCCGCCAGCAGCCCCAGCCCCACGCCAATCAGGATGGACAGCAGCACGGACGCGACGCCCACCAGCAGCGAGATGCGCGTGCCATACATCAGCGCCGACAGGATGTCGCGGCCCTGACCATCTGTGCCCAGCGCGTACTTGGCCTCGCCCCCTTCCGCCCAGGCGGGCGGCTTCAGCGAGTCCATCAGCTCCAGCGTTGCGAGGTCGAAGGGGTTGTGCGGCGCCACCCAACCGGCGAACAACGCACAGGTCAGCAGGACCGCGGCGATGGAGGCAGCGAGCATCGCCACCGGCGAAGTGCGGAAGGAATGCCAGACGTCGCCGTCGAAGAAGCGACGCAGCGCCGAGGGAGAGGCGGAGCTCATGGAGGTCAGTGCGCCTTGCCTTCGACGCGCAGGCGCGGATCGACGGCGAAATAGAGCAGATCGACGCCCAGATTGATGACGACGAAGATCAGCGAGATCAGACACAGGTAGGCCGCCATCACGGGGATGTCGGCGAACTGCACGGCCTGGATGAACAGCAGCCCCATGCCGGGCCACTGGAAGACCTGCTCGGTGATGATGGCGAACGCGATCAGCGAGCCCAGTTGCAGGCCGGTGATGGTGATGACGGGCACCAGCGTGTTCTTCAGCGCATGGCCGAAGTAGACGCTGCGGTCCGTCAGGCCGCGGGCGCGCGCGAAGCGGATGTAGTCGGTGCGCAGCACCTCCAGCATCTCGGCGCGCACCAGCCGCATGATCAGCGTCAGCTGGAAGGCCGACAGCGTGAACGCCGGCAGGATCAGGTGCAGCAGGCCGTCACGCGTCAGCAGGCCCGAGGTCCACGAGCCGAAGGCAACCACCTCGCCGCGCCCGAAGCTGGGCAGCCATTTCAACTCGACGGCAAAGATCCAGATCAGCACGATGCCGATGACGAAATTGGGCAGGCTGACGCCGAACAGCGTGCCCGTCATCAGGATCTGTGCACTGGCCTTGCCGCGCCGCAGCGCCGCATAGACGCCCAGCGGAATGCCCAACGACAGCGCGATGAGCCCGGCGACCAGCGCCAGTTCCAGCGTCGCCGGGAAGCGCTCGACGATCAGCGACGAGACCTTGCGCCCCTGGCGCAGGCTGATGCCGAACTCGCCCTGCACGGCATTGCCGACGAAACGTGCGAACTGCACCGGAAAGGGCTGGTCCAGCCCCAGGTCCTTGCGCAGCGCGATGCGCTGGTCTTCCGTCGCATCCTGGCCCAGCAGGTTGTTGACCGGGTCGCCCACATACTGGAACAGCATGAAGGCGATGAAGGCCACCGACAACATGACGATCAGGGCTTGCGCGAGGCGACGGAGTATGAAGACCAGCATGTAGATTTCGCAGAACTGCGGCCGCGCCTCTGCGCCGCACGAAGGCGCGATCATGGCGAAAGCCGACGGCCTGAGGCTCCCGGGAAAGTCCTAACGCAAGACAGATGCCACCAAAGAAAACGG
The DNA here is from genome assembly GCA_036401055.1 of Roseateles sp. Lineage (GTDB taxonomy): Bacteria > Pseudomonadota > Gammaproteobacteria > Burkholderiales > Burkholderiaceae_C > Pelomonas. The sequence continues at coordinate 11,833 of DASWWC010000080.1, read as the reverse complement.
GCCGCTTTCGCGGCCCGTGCTTGCGGTCCGGGCGCGGAGCCCGGCGCAGATCAGAAACGGTGACGCAGGCCGACCATCGTGCCGCCACGCTTGGTGGCAGCGTTGGCGAATGCCACCGCACCGCTGGTCTTGGTGTAGTCGACCTCGAGGTAGGCGTCGGTGCGCTTGGAGAAAGCGTAGTCCAGCACGACAGCGAAGAAGTCAGCCTTCGAGGTGCCATTCGCCGTCGTCGACAGGCCGAGTGGTGCAAGCGCCAGACCGTAGTGCTTCTGCTTGGTCAGCCATGCATTGGCACCGATGTTGAGTTGCGGCGTCAACTGATAGGTGGCGCCGAACATGTACATCGTGCGGGTCTTGATGTCCGTCGAGTTGTTGTTGAAGACGTTGGCGCCCAGCAGGCCGCTGGTGTAAGCACCACGGGTCGTCACGGCGACACGGAACGGGCTCGTCGCATCGCTGACCGAGGTCGCCGACGTGATCAGGCCGGAAATGGCGTCGAACTTGTTCTCGCCCCACGAAGCGTGCACGTACAAAGGACCGTCCGTGTAGGAAGCGCCCAGCACCGTGGCCTTGACCTTCTTGCCGGTCTGCTCGGTGGCCTGCAGATAGGCACCACCGGCACCCCACTTGCCGTCGCTGTAACGCAGCAAGCCGCCAATGGTCTTCGCAGGCTGGGCCGCCGCGGCGCCGGTAGCACCCTCGCCAGCGCTGATCTGCACTTCGCCATAGACGTTGCCGACCTGGACCAGGTACTTGACCATATTGTCCTGACGGGCCGTCATCGCCAGGCCGATCTCGGGCTTGTAGGCCTCGATGTAGGGCGAGTAACGGAACGACGCGAAGGTCGACGTGTAGAGGTCGAACAGGATGTTGTACTGACGCCCCAGACGAATCTGACCGAACTCGCTGGACTGCAGGCCCACCCAGGCCTGACGCCAGAAGTCAGGACTGCCGCTCACCGCACCCGTGTCGGATTGCAAGCGATGTTCCAGATTGGCCAGCGCCTTCAGGCCACCGCCCATGTCTTCGACGATGTTCACGCCGAGTCGGCTCTGAGACATGCCACCGGGCACCACCGTCTTGGTCGAAGTGCCTGCATTGGCATTGCTGGTGTAGCGCACGGCGACGTCCACGATGCCGTACAGGGTCACGCTGGATTGAGCCCAGGCTGCAGAGGTGCTGGCGGCCAGAACGGCAACGGCGAAGGTCGCTTTCTTGATCAAGGTTGTCTCCTGCTAAGTATGGTGAACCAAACCATTCTCAGCGAACTGCCTTGCCACAACGCATGAGCTGTTGTTCCTTTTCCACAGCGATTCCCCTGTCGCGAATCGGACAAAGCCAAAGAAAAAGCCGCCCGAAGGCGGCTTGGCTGAATGCTGCGGCCCGGGCCGCGAGCCATCAGAAGCTGTGGCGGACGCCGACGTCAAAGCCGCTGGAGGTCGCACCGTTGACCACGGTCGGCGAGCCAGCGACAGCAAAGCGACCAAGCTTGTTGTTCTTGATCTGGGCCGCCGTCGTGTACAGCGCGGTGCGCTTGGACACGTTGTAGACATAGCCCACGGCCAGCAGCTTGGCATCGCCCACGCCGCTGATGAGTTCGGCAGCGCTGTTGGCCTTGGAGTCCGTGTAGGACGCCAGGATCTGGCCCTGACCCAGGGGGGCCGTCAGCGCGAACGTGTAGATGGTCTGCTTGGCAGCGCGGAACTTGTTCTCGCTGAAGTTCAGCGAGGGCTTCACGAAACCGAAGTCATACGAGCCACCAATGCTGGTTTGCTTGTACTTGTCGTTGCCCGCGCCGGTCGTGTTTTCCAGCGCAGCGGAGACGTGGATCGGGCCGTTCTTGTAGCCAAAGCGGCCGCCGATGGCCTTCTTGCCCGTCGCACCTTCGCCGGCGGCGACGTCGACGGAGCCGTAGAAGCCACCCAGATTGCCCGGCGTGAAGTACTGGACCATGTTGTCCGAGCGATTCAGCGTGTCGGAGCCGCTGCCCAGCACCGAGTAGACCTTGGACACGTCGCCCAGGCCGGTCGTCGAGTACGGGTCGAAGTCGTCGATGTGCAGGCGGGTCGAGGTCTTGCCACGGCCCAGGCGCACTTCACCGAACTCGCCCAGCAGGCTGACGCTGGCGCGACGGCCCCAGAAGCGGCTGCTGTCGGCGGTGCCGGTATCGGGGTTCAGCGCAGCTTCCAGCCAGAAGCCGGCCTTCAGGCCACCGCCGAGGTCTTCCGTGCCACGCACGCCCAGACGGCTGCTGTTCAGGCCGTCCGTGCCCAGCTGCTTCAGCGTTTGGCCGCTGGCCTTGGTGTAACGCAGGTTGGCATCCACGATGCCGAACAGCGTCACCGAGGATTGCGCCATGGCGGCGCCACCGGTCAGACCGAAGACGGCCAGGGCAATCAGAGCTTTCTTCATTCGATACTCCTAGGTATTCATCCGAGTCAGCGATCCCGCCAAACGGGGACCGACGGCTCACCTCCCGTGAGGAAGTCCGCGTATTCCACTACAGGTTTGGCTCACCCGGGAATTCACGGATATGAAATTGTCTGTTGTCGTTGCAACTCCACAACGACATGACCAATGTCATGATCGTTTCATCGAAACAGGTTTTAACTGAATGCATCCGCAAGCAAGCACCCAACAAAATCGGGCAACAAACTTGACCGACAGACTGCTGACGGCGCTTGATTCAGGTCTGCGCACGATGTTCGTGGCGCCTCGCGCCGCACGCCCGTCGCCTGCGGACAACATCCCCCGCGCGGAGCTGTCAGCAACCGACACCCGGGAGGCCGGCGCATTGATGCGGGTGAACCATGTGGGCGAGATCTGTGCACAAGCCCTGTATCAGTCTCAGGCCTTGTTCAGTCGCAGCGCCGAACTGCGCCGGCACTTCGAGTTGGCCGCCCAGGAGGAACTGGACCACCTGGCCTGGACGGCCGAGCGCGTCACCGAACTGGGGACGCACACCAGCCGCCTCGCACCCTTGTGGTGGGGCGGCGCCTTCGCCTGGGGCAGCCTGGCCGGCCTGGCGGGCGACAAGTGGAGCCTGGGCTTTGTCGTCGAGACAGAAAGGCAGGTCGAAGCCCACCTGGCCGGTCACCTGGACCGCCTGCCGACCGACGATGCAGCCTCACGCGCCATCGTCGAGCAGATGAAACGTGAAGAAGCCGAGCACGCGGACACCGCGCTCGCGGCCGGCGCTGCCCCCCTGCCCAAACCGGTACAGGATCTGATGCGGGCGGCGGCCAAGGTCATGACCACGGTCGCCCACCGCATCTAGAAGGCGCCGCGGGTCAGGCCTCGACCACCTCGAACGACGTGCTGATGGCCGAAGTCTTGGCCAGCATCGCAGTGGCCGAGCAGTACTTCTCGTGCGACAGCGTGACCGCCCGCTCGACGATCTCGGGCTTCAGCCCCTTGCCGCTGACGATGAAGTGGAAGTGGATGGCCGTAAAAACCTTGGGGTCGCTGGTGGCGCGCTCGGCCTTCAGCGTCACCTTGCAGCCGCGCACATCGTGCCGGCCGCGCTTCAGGATCAGCACCACGTCGTAGGCCGTGCAGCCGCCGGTGCCGGCCAGCACGGTCTCCATGGGCCGCGGCGCGAGGTTGCGGCCACCGCCATCGGGCGCGCCGTCCATGTTCAGCAGATGGCCGCTGCCGGTCTCGGCCACGAAACTCATGCCACTCGGGCCCTCGGGTCCCAGCCAGCTGACTGTGCATTCCATCGTCATTTAGGGGCCAGCCTCCAAATCGTTCACAGAAAAATATTGCAGCGCAGCATAACTCGGCGCTACACTGCAAGCACGCGAAAACGTTTTCGCACCGATTGTCTCCTCCACCGCCTCCATGGTGGATTCAACCCGAGCTTGCAAGAGCTCGGGTTTTTTTTCGCCGAAGGCGGGCCGCGGCGCCGCATGAAGGGCCTCCCCTATCATGCGGCGCCGCAACACATCCCCGTGGAGACCCGATGAGCGCCCCCTCGCGCCGCCGCCCGCCTGCTTCCAAGGCGCCCTCCAAGACTGCCGCCCAGGTGCCCGCCATGCTGCCCCCCGGCAGCAGCTACCTGCAGCGCATCCTCAACGCGCGCGTCTACGACGTGGCCCGCGAGACGGACCTGACGCACGCCGCCAAGCTGTCCAAGCGCCTGGGCAACAAGGTGTGGCTCAAGCGCGAGGACGAGCAGGACGTGTTCAGCTTCAAGCTGCGCGGCGCCTACAACAAGATGGCTCATCTGAGCGCCGAACAGCGCGCGGCCGGTGTCATCTGCGCGTCGGCGGGCAACCATGCCCAGGGCGTGGCGCTGTCGGCGCGCAAGCTGGGCTGCCGCGCGGTCATCGTGATGCCGGTGACCACGCCCCAGGTCAAGATCGATGCCGTCAAGGCACTGGGCGGCGAGGTGGTGCTGCACGGCGAGAGCTACACCGACGCCTACGGCCACGCACTGGAGCTGGAGCGCGCTCAAAGTCTGACCTTCGTCCACCCCTTCGACGACCCCGACGTCATCGCCGGCCAGGGCACCATCGCCATGGAGCTGCTGCGCCAGCATCCCGGCCCCATCGATGCCATCTTCGTGGCCATCGGCGGCGGCGGCCTGATCTCCGGCGTCGCGGCCTACGTCAAGGCCCTGCGCCCCGAGATCAAGATCATCGGCGTGCAGACCACCGACTCCGATGCCATGCTGCGCTCGGTCAAGGCCGGCAAGCGCGTCACGCTGACCGACGTCGGCCTGTTCGCCGACGGCACCGCCGTGAAGCTGGTCGGGGAAGAGACCTTCCGCATCGCCCGCGAGCTGGTGGACGACTTCATCGTCGTCGACACCGACGCCGTCTGTGCGGCCATCAAGGACGTGTTCGAGGACACCCGCTCCATCCTGGAGCCTTCCGGCGCCATGGGCGTGGCCGCCGTCAAGCAGTACGTCGCCAAGACCGGCGCCAAGGGCCAGACGCTGGTGGCCGTGACCTGCGGCGCCAACATGAACTTCGACCGCCTGCGCTTCGTCGCCGAGCGCGCCGAGGTCGGCGAGCAGCGCGAGGCCTTGTTCGCCGTCACCATCCCCGAAGCGCGCGGCAGCTTCAAGCGCTTCTGCGAACTGCTGGGGCCGCGCAGCGTCACCGAGTTCAACTACCGCATCGCCGACGCCAACATCGCCCACGTCTTCGTGGGCATTGCCATCTCCAAGCCCGACGAGGCGGCCAAGCTGGCGCGCACCTTCACCAAGGCCGGCTTCGAGACGCTGGACCTGACCCATAACGAGATGGCCAAGCAGCACGTGCGCCACATGGTGGGCGGCCGCAGCGAGCTGGCCCGCAACGAGCGCCTGTACCGCTTCGTGTTCCCCGAGCGGCCCGGCGCGCTGATGAAGTTCCTGTCCAGCATGCACCCGGACTGGAACATCAGCCTGTTCCACTACCGCAACCAGGGCGCGGACTACGGTCGCATCCTGGTGGGCATCCAGGTGCCCAAAGGCGATGCGGGTGCACTGCGCGAGTTCCTCGAAGGGTTGAATTACCCGTTTGAGGATGAAACCGCCAATCCGGTCTACCGCTTGTTCCTGGGTTGAGTTGAAATCCGGGCATCCGTCACCGCTTGCGCCATGACCGTCGCCCAACAGTCGCTGATCTCCCCCACCGCCAACCCCGAGCTGGAAAAGGCCTTGCGCGACCGCGTCGACCGCCGGTCGGCCATCGCCGGCGGCCTCGGCGAACTGGAGCCCCTGGCCGTGCGCCTGGGTCTCGTCCAAAACAGCCTGACACCGCGCTTCCGCGACCCTGTGCTGGGCTTGTTCGCGGCCGACCACGGCATCGTCGTCGACGGTGTGGGCGCACAGTGGGGCCGCGCCACGCGCGATCAGGTCCAGATGGCCTTGCACGCACAGTTGCCGGTGTCGGTGTTCGCCCGGCTGCAAGGCCTGCACCTGACCGTGGTGGACTGCGGCGTGGCCGACAACCTGCCGCCGCACGCCCGCCTGCTGGCGCGCAAGGTCGCGCACGGCACGCGCAACTCGCGCACCGCCCACGCAATGAGCCTGGAGCAGGCCCATGCCGGCGTGCGCGTGGGCATGGAGATCGCCGACAACCTGCCCGGCAACGTGCTGGCCTGTGCCGCCATGGGCCAGGGCTCGGCGGAATGCGCGGCGCTGGTGCTGTCCCGCCTGGCCGACCAGCCGGTGCGCGACTTCGTCGTCTCCGGCCCCACCATGCGCCAGGACGAACTGGTGCACCTGCTGGACGTCCTGCACGGCGCCCAGGCCCGCCACCGCGACGTGCGCGACCCCATGGACCTGCTGGCGGCCTTCGGCGGCCATGAGCTGTCCGTCATGGTCGGCGCCATGCTGGTGGCCGCCAGCAAGCGCAGCCTCATCATCGTTGACGGCATCGCCGCCTGCGCGGCGCTCAAGCTCGCGTCGCTGATCTGCGCGCCGGTGACCGACTACGCCGTGTTCTGCCGCAGCCACGTGCATCGCGGGCTGGACGAGGCGCTGGCGCTGTTCCACGCGTCCGCGCTGCTGGAACTGGGCATGGACAGCGCCGACGGCACCGGCGCAGCGCTGGCCTGGCCCATGATCCGCGCTGCGGCGGCGCTGCTGACCGACCTGCACGAGGTCGCCGAGGCCCGCCTGGCGCGGCCACCCGCCACGGCCCAGGTGCCGACGCTGGGCGCCTGAGCGCTAACGCAACTGATGGACGGGCGGTGGGCCGTCAGGCCGCTGCGGGCCGGCGGCCGACGCGGCCAGCGGCAGTCCTGCGGCCCCCGGCATGACGGCCGGCTGCGGCGGCACCGTACCAGGCGGGTTGCCCCCCAGGATGACGGGTGACGGCGCGGCCGGCTGCAGTTGGCCGGTGGACGGCGCCGCCAGCGGGCTGATCTCCAGCACCTGGCCCACGGCCTCACCCCATCGGCCCAGGCTGGCACTGCGTGCATCCACGCGCAGCAGGCGCAGCTCGCCATCCACGACGGCGCCCACGCGCACGGTGCGCGGCACGCCATCCACCTCGATCAGTGCGACACCCTCGCCGGCCTCGGCCGCACGGGCGTTGCGCGGCGCCACGACACCCAGCAGCCGCAGCCGCGACGACACCGCCATCTCTGGCACGGCCGTCGGCTCCTGGGCCACGACGCCCAGCAGCCGGCTCAGGTCCACCTGGGCCGCGCGCCCCTCGTCGGCGGGCGCCACGGACGCCGGCGCCGGCAGCGGGCGGGCCAGCAGTTGCAGCCCCCAGTAGGCCACCGAGCCACCCAGCAGCAGCCACACGGAAAACGCCATCAATCGAGCAACCATGGCCCATTATGATGGTCCGCTCACCTCAGCTTCCGCGCCCTCACGCCCCTGTCATGCGCCGTTCCCCCATCGTCCGCGGCTTCACGCTGATCGAACTGCTGGTCGTGCTCGTCATCATCGGCGTGCTGGCCGCTCTGGTCGTGCCCAATGTGCTGGACCGGGCCGAGGACGCCCGCGTCACCGCGGCCCGCACCGACGTGAACAACCTGATGCAGGCGCTCAAGCTCTACAAGCTGGACAACCAGCGCTACCCCAGTGGCGAGCAGGGCCTGGACGCGCTGGTGCGCAAGCCCACCGCCGGCACGCCGCCGCCGAACTGGAAGCCCTATCTCGAAAAGCTGCCCAACGACCCCTGGGGCCAGCCCTACCAGTTCGCCAACCCCGGCGTGAAGGGCGAGGTCGATGTCTACAGCTTTGGCGCCGACGGCCGCGCCGGCGGCGAGGGCCGTGACGCCGACATTGGCTCCTGGCAGTGAGCCCCGCCGCGCAGCGAGCGGCTTCACGCTGATCGAACTGCTGGTCGTGGTGGCGCTGATCGCCATCACCAGCGCCACCATCAGCCTCGCCTTGCGCGACCCCACCGAACTGCAGCTGCAGCGCGAGGCCCAGCGCCTGGCCGCGCTGCTGGAGACCGCCCGCGCCGAAAGCCGCGCTTCGGGCCTGGCCGTGCGCTGGGTGCCCAAGGGCGTCAACAACGGCGACGACTTCCACTTCGCCGGTCTGCCGAGCACCATCAAGCTGCCCACGCGCTGGCTGGGCGACCCGGTGGCCGTGACCATCCCCACCGCCACGGCCGCCAATCCCGGCCTCATCCTGGGCCCCGAGCCGGTCATCCCGGCGCAGCAGCTGCGGCTGCAACTGGGCAGCCAGAGCCTGGTGCTGGGCACCGACGGTCTGGCCGCCTTCGACGTGGTCACGCCGCCATGAAAGCGCAGCAGGGTTTCACGCTCATCGAGGTGCTGGTGGCGCTGGTCATCACGGCCATTGCGCTGGGCGCCGGCATCAAGGCCGCCGGCGCGCTGGCCAACAACGCGGACCGGCTGGCCCAGGTCAGCGCCGCGCAGTGGTGCGCCGAGAACCTGCTGACCGAGCTGCGCCTGAACCAGCAGTTCCCCGACATCGGCGAGCAGCCCATCAGCTGCGAGCAGTTGGGCCGCAGCTACGGCGGCAAGCTGCGCGTCAGCCCCACGCCCAACCCGCTGTTCCGCCGCGTCGACGCCGACGTGACGGACGACCAGGGCCAGCCCATGCTGACCCTGTCCACCATCATGGGCCGCTTCTGATGCCAAGCTCACGCTCGCGCGGCTTCACGCTGGTGGAAGTGCTGGTCGCCTTGGTCGTCATGGCCACCATGGCCGCCATGGCCTGGCGCGGCATCGACGCGCTGGTCAAGAGCCGCGAGATCGCGCAGACGCGACTGGCCCAGACCGCCCGGCTGCAGACCGTGCTGGCGCAGTGGGAGGTGGACCTGCGCGCGGTGCAGGACAGCCACAGCAGCGTCGAGCCCCTGTCCTTCGACGGCGGCAACCTGGTGCTGACGCGCCAGGCGGCACTGGGCCTGCAGGTGGTCGTCTGGAGCCTGCGCGAGAACAGCCTGTGGCGCTGGGAGAGCCCGCCGCAACGCACCGTGCAGGACCTGGCCGACCAGCGCCAGCGCGGCCTGCAGCAGCTGGCGCAGCGCAATCCGGCGCTGCGCGCCTTCGACGGCGTGATTGGCTGGCAGTTCTACTGCTTCTGGGGCAATGCGTGGAGCAACTGCCAGTCCACGGGAGACAACGCCGGCAATCCGGCCGGGCCGCCGGCCAAGAACACCGCGCCGCCTTCGGGTCTGCGCATCGCCATGCAGTTCGCCGAGGGCAGCGGCCTGAGCGGCACGCTGACGCGCGAGCTGGAGGTCACGGTCCGATGAGCGCGCGCCAATCCCAACGTGGCGCCGCCCTGCTGACCGCCATGATCATCGTCACGCTGATCGCCAGCCTTGCCGGCGGCATGGTCTGGCAGCAATACCGTGCCGTGCAGATCGAGGCCGCCGACCGCGCCCGCGCGCAGAGCGCCTGGATCCTGCAAGGCGCGCTGGACTGGGCCCGCCTCATCCTGCTGGAAGACGCCAAGGGCAACCGCAACAAGCCGGTGGACCACCTGGGCGAGCCCTGGGCCGTGCCGCTGGCCGAGGCGCGGCTGTCCACCTTCCTGGCGGCCGAGCGCAGCGCCGCCACCAGCGACGAAGGGCCCGAGGCCTTCCTGTCCGGCAGCATCGAGGACGCGCAGAGCCGCTACAACCTGCGCGCGCTGGTGGCCGGCGAGCAGGTGCCGCCGCTGGAGCAGCGCGTGCTGGAGCGGCTGTGCACCCAGGTCAACGCGCCGCCCGGCACGGCGGGCGTCATCATCGCCGGCCTGCGGGCCGCCTACCCGGCGCCCGCCAGCGGCGCCAGCGCCCCCACCGACACCGACAGCGGCCCGCTGCAGCCCGCCGGGGTGGACCAGCTGAACTGGCTGGGCCTCAGCGCCGACACCATCGCCCGCCTGCAGCCCTATGTGACCCTGCTGCCCAAGGCCACGCCGGTCAACCTGAACACGGCGCCGCGCGAGGTCATTGCCGCGCTGTTCGACGGCGTGGACCTGGCGTCCGCCGAACGCCTGGTCCAAGGCCGCAAGAGCCGCCCGCTGCAGAACACCGCCGACGCCAGCGCCTACCTGCCCGCCAGCGTGCAGCTGGACGCCGCCCGTGCCGCGGTGCAGTCGTCCTACTACATCGTCACGGGCCGGCTGCGGCTGGACGAACGCCAGCTGGAACAGCGCTCGCTGATCGAGCGCCAGGGCCTGACCATGGTGGTGCTGGCCCGCGAGCGCATCAGCCAGATCCTCGACCGCTGATGCAGACGGCAAGCCATCAACCTCACGTAACGAGTTGCGGGCCGAGCGCCGGGCCGCTCCCAAGCCGGCCCGCGCCGGCGATGTGCTCGCGACCCGATGCCGCAGACATCGCCGCCGCCTCGAGGGGCCGTCCGAGGTGTGCCTTGGGCGGGAGACACCATTTCACCCCTCCTAGAATGCGCCGCGCCTTCCAGCCCTCATGACCACCCTGCTGCTGTTCCTGCCCCCCCGCACGCGCCTGCGCGCGCTGGGCAAAGCCGCGCCCGCCGCGCCCGAGCCGCTGCGCCCCGACGCGCCGCGCGAGTACGACTGGGCGCTGACGCCCGACGGCCGCCAGATCGGCAGCGAGGGCCGCAGCGCCGCCACCGCGTTGCCGGCGGTGGACAGCGTCATCGCCGTCGTCGCCGAGTCCGACCTCAGTTGGCGCCGCGTGGAGCTGCCGCGCGCCGGCCGCCAGATGCGGGCCGCGCTGGCCGGCAAGCTCGAAGAGCAGCTGCTGGACGACCCCGAGACGCTGCATTTCGCGCTGGAGCCCGATGCCGAGGGCGGCGACACGGCCTGGGTTGTGATCACCTCGCGCACCTGGCTGTCCGAGCACCTGGCCCACCTGGACGCCGCCCAGGTGTTCGTGGACCGCGTGGCCCCGCTGGCCTGGCCCGAAGAGCCGCCGCGCGGCCATTTCTTCGAGGCCCACGGCGTGGGCAGCGAGGACGTCGCGTTGCGCTGGAGCCATGGCGACGGCGTCGCCACGCTGCCGCTGCAGGGTGCCTTGGGCCGGCAGTTCTTCCCGCCCGGCCTGGTGCAGGCGGCGCAGTGGACCGCCACGCCGGGCACCGCCAGCGCCGCCGAGCGCTGGCTGGGCACCACCGTGGGCGTGCAGACGCCGGCCCAGCGTGCGCTGGCCGTCGTCGACAGTGCCTGGAACCTGCGCCAGTTCGAGCTCGCGCCGCGCGCCCGCGGCACGCGGGCGTTGCGCATGCTCGCTCGCGGCCTGATGCGCAAGCCGTGGCAGCCGGTACGCTGGGGCCTGGCGGCGCTGGTGGTCGTGCAGCTGCTGGGCCTCAACCTGTGGGCCTGGCGGCAGAACGCCGAGCTGAAGGCCCGCCGCGCCGACATCGCCGCCACGCTGACCGCCACCTTCCCGCAGATCCGCAACCCGCTGGACCCGCCGGTGCAGATGCAGCGCAACCTGGACCTGCTGCGCGCCAGCGCCGGCAGCGTGGGCGAGCAGGACCTGGAGGCCCTGCTGGCCGCCGCCGCCACCGCCTGGCCGGCCGACCGGCCGCCCGCCGAGGCGCTGGCCTTCGAGCCGGGCCGGCTCACCGTGTCGGCCCAGGGCTGGGCGCCGGCCCAGGTCGACAACTTCCGCAGCCAGCTGCTCAGCGATGGCTGGCGGCTGGACGCCAGCGAAGGCAAGCTGACCCTCAGCCGCGCCGCCCCCCAAGGAGGCCGCTGATGGCCCGCCCCGCTCTTTCGTCCAAGGCCGGCAACGGCTTCCCGGCCCAGTGGGCCCAGGCCCGCGCCCAGGCCACCGCGCAATGGCAGGCGCTGGGCGAGCGCGAACGGCTGCTGGTCGGCGGCGTGGCCGTGCTGCTGGGCCTGCTGCTGGTCTGGCTCGTGCTGGTGGCGCCGGCGCTGCGCACGCTGCGCAGCGCGCCGGCGGAACTCGACCGGCTGGAGCTG
>DASWWC010000079.1:0-9822 GCA_036401055.1 Roseateles sp. | reverse complement strand
CTCGAAACGGTGCCTGGCTTCGCGCGCGACGGCCTTCATGACGAGACGGTCCAGCGGCATCGGCACACTGGGCTGCAGTCGGCTGACGCTGGCCGGCTCGCGGCGGTAGCGCGCCAGTTGGTAGGGCTCGATCTCACCGTAGGGCAGGCGGCGGGTCAGCGACTGGTAGAGCGTGACGCCCAGCGCAAACAGGTCCGATCCCGCATCGGCCGGGGCCGGCGGATCGGCCCACTGCTCGGGATTGATGTAGCTGGGCGTGCCCGCGTGCAGCTCACGCATCGCGGCCGACGCGCGCGGGCTCAAGGCGACGCCCAGGTCCAGCACGCGCCACTGGCCGTCATCGCCCAGGTGCAGGTTGCCGGGCTTGATGTCGCGGTGGATGACGCCGGCCGCATGCAGCAGGCTCAGGGAGCGCGCCACCGAGCTGGCCATCGCCAGCGCCTGCGCCGTGTCCAGCGGGCCCTTGGCCAGCAGCTGCTCCAGCGTCTGGCCCCCATGCCAGTCGAACACGGCATAGAAATGGGTGGCGCCGTCGGCCGGTGCGTGCACGCGCACGAAGCCACTGGAACTCCAATCACGGCCGCCCCGCCGCCGATGCCGCGGTGCTTCGGCCAGCCGCAGCCCGAGCCAGATCTCGTGCGCGAGCATGGCGCGTTCCTCGGGGTCGTCGGCGCGGCCGGGGCGCAGCATCTTCAGCGCGACGAGGCGGCCCGTCGCCAGTTCGCGCGCCTGCAGCAGGCGGTGCACGCCGTTGTCGGCCACGAGTGCCGTGATCTGGTAGCCGTCCAGAGTCGCACCCACGCCCAGCGGGCCGGGGCTGGGCAGCGTGCGGCCCAAAGCGGCCAGGTCGGTGAGGCCGGGGTCGGCCAGGTCCTTGATGTCCAGCACCAGCGCCGTGGCGTTGTCGTGGCTGCCGGCGGCCAGCGCGGCGGCGGTCAGCGCATCGGCGGCGGCCTGGGCCGGCTGTGTCGAGCGCAGCAGCTCGCCGATCTGGCGCGCCGACAGGCTGCCGTGCACGCCGTCGCTGGTCAGCAGCAGGCGGTCGCCCACCTTCAGCTCGCCAGCACTGTGGTCCAGGCGCAGCGCGTCGTCCAGGCCCAGCGCACGCGTAAGGCCGGCGAAGTCGCGGCGCTCCATGCGGTGGTCCTGCGTCAGCAGCAGGCACTGGCCGTCGCGCAGCAGCCAGGCGCGGCTGTCGCCCACATGGGCCAGCGCGTAGCGGCGGCCGCGCAGCGCGACGGCCGTCAGCGTCGTCAACGCCTCGCGTGGCTGGCCATCGGGGCCGGGGCGGCGGTTGTGTGACGCCAGCCAGGCGTTCTGGTGACCCAGCAGCCGGTCCAGCGCGACGCTGCTGTCCCAGTCCGCAGGCACGCCGTGGAAGTCGCGCAACAGGCTCATCACCGAGGTCTGCGCGGCCATCAGGCCGTCGTTGTTGCCGCCTTCGGCGCCACTGACGCCGTCGGCCAGTGCCGCCACCCAGCCGCGTTCCACCTCGTGCGCGGCAGGCGCCTGCACGCCGGCGAAATCTTCGTTGCGCGCGCGTTTGCCCTGCAGGCTGGACAGGCCGGTATCGAGTTCGAAGCGCATGGGCCTGGAGTGTCTCCGGCGGGCTTCGGGCCCGCACTTGGTGCGTTTTTGGGTTGAGTGCACCCGCACCGGGCTTGAAACCGCTTCGGCGTGGGGCGCTGCCGGCCGTGAACCACGGTGCAGCTTGAGAAAAGGCCAGCCTCATCGCTGGCACATGCCTTGCAAAGCAAAGGGCAGACCAGCTGTCAGGGACTCGGGATTCGGTATGGAGAAAAAGGCGCCAGAGCACGCAGGTGTCCGCAGCAGCGGCAACGCGGTGCACAGCCTGAACCGACGTGCCGCGCTCGTGTTCGGCACGTCGCTCACGCGGGCCCTGCCGGCCCAGGCGCGCATCCAGGAGCTGGGCGAGGCCATCGACAAGGCCGGTGCACAGCGCATGCTGAGCCAGCGCATGGGCAAGGCCTGGCTCGCACAGCTGCGCCCCGAGCTGCGCGAGCGCGCGCGCCAGGTGCTCAAGACCAGCGAGGACCGCTTCGAGCGCCAGCTGGAGCTGCTGATGGGCTTCGCGCCCACGCCCGAGATCAGCGGCAGCTTCCGCGCGCTCAACCGCCGCTTCCAGGACTACCGCGCACTGCTGCACCGCGCGCCGCGCCGCGAGGACCTGGACGAACTGCTGCGCCGCGCCGGCGAGGTACTGAGCCTGGCCCACGTGGCCACCGGCCAGCTGCAGGAGCGCTCACGCGGGGGCTCGGCCTGGCTGGTCAACCTGTCGGGCCGGCAGCGCATGCTGTCGCAGCGCCTGGCGCTGTTCTTCCTGGCCGGCCAGCAGGGCGCACGGCCAGCGCTGGTGCAAAGCGAGATCACCAAGGCCAGCACCGAGTTCAAGTCCGCCATGCAGACGCTGGCCCAGGCCCCCGAGGCCACGCCCGTCATCCGCGACAACCTGGAGCTGGCCCGCAACCAGTGGGTGTTCCTGCAGGCCGCGCTGGGCGGCGAGAGCCAGGGCCCACAGGCCGCCAACGATGTGTTCGTGGCCAGCGAGAACCTGCTGGTCGTCATGGAAACCGTGACCGGGCAGTTCGCCCGGCAGCTGGGCTGAAGGCCCGCGCACAACAACAACAACTTCAGAGACGGACGCAGCCATGCTCTTCGGTCGCAAGAAACGCAAGCCCATCGCCATCCCGGTCAAGGCCGTGAAGGAGTGGAAGTACACCACCTGCAACTACTGCTCGACCGGCTGCGCCATCGAGATCGGCCTGGGTGACGACGGCCAGGTGGTGACCAGCCGCGGCCACGCCGGCGCGGACGTGAACCGCGGCAAGCTGTGCATCAAGGGCCTGCTGGAGGCCGAGCTGTTCACCTCGCCCGGCCGCGGCACCGTGCCGCTGATGCGCGAGAAGGCACACCTGCCCTTCGAGCCCACGACGTGGGACGCCGCACTCGACAAGACCGCCGAGAAGATCAAGGAGATCCAGGCCAAGTACGGCCGCGATTCCTTCGCCGTGGTGTCCACCGGCCAGTTGCTGACGGAAGAGTTCTACACGCTGGGCAAGCTGGTGCGCGGCCAGATCGGCACCAACAACTACGACGGCAACACGACGCTGTGCATGGCGTCTGCGGTGTCGGGCTACAAGCGCAGCTTCGGCAGCGACGGCCCGCCCGGCTGCTACGACGACTTCGAGCACACGCACTGCCTGATGGCCTTCGGCTCCAACCTGCCGGAGCAGCACCCCATCATCTACTGGCGCCTGAAGGAAGCGCTGGAGAAGCGCAAGTTCCCCATCATCGTCATCGACCCGCGCGTGACGATGCTGGCCCAGTTCGCCGACATCCACCTGCCGCTGACGCCCGGCACGGACACGGTGCTCGTCAACTCGATGATGCACGTGATCCTGAAGGAAGGCCTGGAAGACAAGGCCTACATAGCGGCCCACACCAACGGCATAGCCGAGCTGCGCGAGCTGCTGGAGGACTACGACCCGAAGACGGCCCAGCACATCTGCGGCATCGACGAGGACCGCATCCGCACCGTGGCGCGCCTGTACGCCAAGGCGCCGGCCGCGATGAGCATCTGGACCATGGGCATCAACCAGAGCACGCACGGCTCGGACGGCGTGGTCTGCATCAACAACCTCAACCTCATCACCGGCAACATCGGCAAGCCCGGCGGCACCAGCCTGTCCATCACCGGCCAGTGCAATGCGATGGGCACGCGCGAGTGGTCGTCCTGCTCGGGCCTGCCGGGCTACCGCCTGCTGGAGAAGGAGAAGGACCGCAAGACGGTGGCGGACTTCTGGGGCATCGACGAGAGCTTCTTCCCGCCCGCGCGCGGCATGGCGCAGACCGACATCTTCCCCGCCATCGAGACCGGCCAGATCAAGGGCCTGTGGCTGGTAGCGACCAACCCCATGACCTCCATGCCCAACCAGCCGCGCATCCGCAAGGCGATGGAGCAGCTGGAGTTCCTGGTGGTGCAGGACGTGTACGAGGACGTCGAGACCAACCAGCACTCGCACGTCTACCTGCCCGCCGCCGTGTGGGCCGAGAAGGAAGGCTGCCACACCAACACCGAGCGCCGCGTGAACCTGACGCGCAACGTGCTCAAGCCGTTCGCGGATTCCAAGCCGGACTTCTGGATCTTCAACGAGATGTCCAAGCGCTTCCAGGACCGCAACGTCATCCACTTCCCGCCGACCGTGGAAGGCGCGTTCAACGAGATGCGCGAACTGTCCAAGGGCGAAGGCCGCACGCTGGACATCTCGGGCATGACGCACGCGCGCATCGAAGCCGCGCGCGGCATCCAGTGGCCGTACAGCGAGGCGCAGGCCGCCGCCGACGAAGCCGCCATCGGCGTCAACGGCGATGACTACGACATGCTCAAGCGCCATGAGTTCCGCGGCAATCCGCGCCTCTACAGCGACGGCCGCTTCCAGACGCCCGACGGCCGCGCCAAGCTGATCCCGGTGCGTTTCGTCAACAACAACGAGTGCCCCGACGCCGAGTACCCGTTCTGGCTGAACTCGGGCCGCGTCGTGGAGCATTTCCACACCCGCACCCGCACCGGCAAGATCGGCAACTGCAACAAGTTCAGCCCGACGCCCTACATGGAGATGAATCCGGACGCGGCGGCCGAACTGGGCATCCAGCACCAGAGCTATGTGCGCGTCGTCAGCCGCCGCGGCGATGCCGTGGTGATGGTGCAGCTGACGCAGCGCGTCGGCCGCAACATGGTGTTCATCCCCTTCCACTTCCACGACTGCGTGAACCGGCTGACGCTGGGCCTGCTGGACCCGTACTCGCGCCAGCCCGCCTTCAAGCAGAACGCCTGCCGCATCGAGCACATCGACCAGCAGGAAGCCGCGCGTTTGAACCTGGAACGCCGCGCGTTCTGAGGAGCCTCCATGAAGAACGACCTGCCCCTGGACAGCCTGATCGCCGACGCGACGAAGAGCGCGGCCCGCCCCCGCAAGATCTGGGAGATCCGCACCGAGGAACAGCATTACGCCTTCCTGCAGGACAAGCAGATCCCGAAGGTCAACCGCTATGGCCAGAAGGTCGACCTGATCGACCTCGTGAAGGACGAGGCCCCGCACCTGACGCCGGGCCGCTCGATGTTCATCAACGAGAACCCGGCGGTGGGCACCAACCCCAATCGCAACAAGCAGCACGGCTTCTTCTTCACGGCCGACAACTGCATCGGCTGCCATGCCTGCGAGGCCGCCTGCAGCGAGAAGAACGAGAACCCGCCGCACCTGGCCTTCCGCTCGGTGGGCTACGTGGAAGGCGGCAGCTTCCCCGACTACAAGCGCATGAACATCTCGATGGCCTGCAACCATTGCGATGACCCGGTGTGCCTGCGCGGCTGCCCGACGCGCGCCTACACCAAGCACACCGAGTACGGCGCCGTGCTGCAGGACCCCGAGACCTGCTTCGGCTGCGGCTACTGCACCTGGGTGTGCCCGTACAACGCACCGCAGCTGGACCCGGTCAAGGGCCAGGTCTCCAAGTGCAATATGTGCGTGGACCGCCTGGAAGTCGGCCTCAAGCCCGCCTGCGTGTCCGCCTGCGTCGGCAACGCGCTCGACTTCGGCGTGATTGAAAACATCCCCGCCAACCGCGAGCAGGCGCGCGTGGAGATTCCCGGCTTCCCGTCGCCCGAGATCACGCACCCGAACATCCGCTTCCAGCAGATCAAGCAGCTGCCGGACGAGATGACGCGCACCGACTCCATGCCGGTGAAGTACCACAAGGACAGCAACGGCCAGTACCGCCCGGCCATCGACCAGAAGCTGGGCAAGGAGCGCCACTGGAACCTGAAGCGCCTGTCCTCGCGCGAGAACCCGCTGGTGCTGTTCACGCTGGCCGCGCAGATGGCCGCCGGCACCTTCGGCCTGATGTTCCTGGGCGCGCAGCTGGGCCTGCAAGGCTTCACTACCTTCGCCGCGTCGGCCATGTACGTGCCGCTGGCCATGCTGTGCTTCGGCCTCGTCGCCTTCGGCCTGTTCATGTCGACCATGCACCTGGGCAAGCCGCACCGCTTCTACCGCGGCTTCAACAATCTGCGCCACTCGCCGGTGTCGCGCGAAGGCCTGGGCATCGCCATCTTCATGGCGGGCATCGGCGCACACATCGCGTTCAGCCTGCCGGCCAACACGGTGTTCGCAGGCCTGTTCCAGAGCGTGTTCGGCGTGACGCCGGATGCACTGGTGCCCGCCTGGCTGACCTCGGCCGCCGCTACCGGCGCTGGCTACTTCGCCATCGCCGGCAGCGCTGCTGGCCTGTACTACATGTACCGCTGCTACCGCATCAAGGCCCGCCCGTTCTGGAACCACTGGCAGACCGGCACGTCCTTCGGCGGCAACATGCTGTCGCTGGGCGGCCTGCTGGCCGGCACCGTGCTGGTGGCCACGCTGGGCTTCACCGGCGAGAGCTTCACGACCGTCGTCCGCATCGCCGCCGCCGCGCTGTGCGTGGGGCTGTTGCTGGAGGGTGTCGGCCTGTGGGCCCACGGCCGCGACATGGGCCGTGCCGAGCACGAAGGCGGCGCCGCGCACTATGTGCTGAGCACCACCTTCGGCAAGACCTATGCGCTGCGCAACACGCTGCTGGGCCTGAACCTGCTGCTGGCCGCCGGCCTGCTGGTCAGCCTGCTGCTGAACGACACCGTGCACCTTGCGCAACTCACCGGCCTCGCCCTGTCGGGCCTGGCGCTGGTGGCCACCGCGTTGATGGGCCGGGCGCTGTTCTACGTGCTTGTCATCCCCACCACCATGCCCGGGGCCTTCTTCTGGAAGAACAAGGGCTTCGAGCAGCACGCCCGCGACATCGGCCTGGCCAACATGCCACAGGTCGGCGTGGCCCCGCTGAAGCACTGACATGCAGCTCACCGACCTGCCCGGCCGCCGCTGCGTCGTCGGCATCAACTATTTCGACCTGGACGGCTCGCTGTTGAGCCAACGCCAGCTGGGCGGGCAGGTGACCCAGGTGGACGCCGAACAGGGCATCACGCTGGCGCTGCAGGAAGGCGAGTTCATGCTGCCGCCCGACCTGCAGGCCTGGTTCACCGCGCCACCGGGCCGCTACCGCGACGCGGCCTCCGGCCTCGACATCGATAACCCCGACTACCTCGTGACCTGGGACGTGCACCGCACCCAGGGCAACAGCGAGGAAGGCCAGCACGAATGGTGGGACTGGGTGCCCAACACCGAGCGCCCGCAGGTGGGCGCGCCCACGGAGGCCCTGCAATGAACAACACGCTGCACACCGTTTCACTGGTGGGCGCCGGCCCCGGCGACCCGGAACTGCTGACCGTGCGCGCGCTCAAGCGCATCCAGGCCGCCGATGTCGTGCTGGCCGACGACCTCATCGACCCGCGCGTGCTGGCGCTGGTGACCGGCCGGCTGCTGCGCGTCGGCAAGCGCGGTGGCTGCATCAGCACCGATCAGCACTTCATCCACGCGCTGATGATCCGCGAGGCCCGCGCGGGCCACCGCGTCGTGCGGCTCAAAGGCGGCGACCCCTTCGTGTTCGGCCGCGGCGGCGAGGAGGCCGACGCGCTGCGCGAGGCCGGCCTCGCCGTCGAGGTCGTCAACGGCCTGACCAGCGGCATCGCCGGCCCCGCCGCCGTGGGCATCCCGGTGACCGACCGCCGCGCATCGCCCGGCGTCATCCTCGTCACCGGCCATCCCGGCGAGGGTCGCGCCGAGCCCGACTGGGCGGCGCTGGCCCGCACGGGCCTGACGCTGGTCATCTACATGGGCGTGGCCCGCGCGGCCCACATCACGGCCCGGTTGCTCGCCGCCGGCCTGCGCGCCGATCTGCCGGCGGCCATCGTCAGCGCCGCGCACACGGCGCAGCAGCGCCATGCGGTGACGACACTGGCCGGCCTGCCCGACTGCATCGCACGCGAGGGGCTGAAGAGTCCGGCGCTGCTGGTCATCGGCGAGGTGGCCGCCCATGCCACCGCGACGCTGGCCCTGCCCGAGGTTATGGCCGGCTGAACGGAAGTGATGTCCGGTTGAACGCCCTTGTCCCCGATCGGGGACAGCTGCGCGGAACCGGACACGCCTTCATCCCTCAGGCGAGGATGGCGCCGCCGTGCACGGCCACGCACACTGCCGGCCTCTCATCACATGGAGGCCTACATGAAGCCGTTCTCGCCTGCCGCAAGCGCCCACGCCGGCGCCGCCCAGGCCCGGATCGACACCGCTCAGCCGATCGGTCCGGCGACCCGCAAGCCCACCCCTCAAGCCGTTCCGGCAGCTCACGTGCGGGGTGGCCTGTGAACAGTCTCAACTGAGCTTGAAGCCGCGCACCGGGCCGGCGCGGGTCAGGCAATGGCATCGCCAGGGCTGCTGGTAGGCTCGCGCCATCGTTCACGCCACAGCGCCGCCAATGAGCTTCCTGGCCATCGACATCGGCAACACCCGACTCAAATGGGCCGTCTACGCAGGCGACGCCCAGCCCGGCTCCGCGCCGCTGCAGCATGGCGCGGTCTTCCTGGAGAACATCGACCGCCTCGCCGACGAGGACTGGCAAGGCCTGCCCCCGCCGCAGCGCATGCTCGGCAGCAATGTCGCTGGCGACGCGGTGCGCCGGCGCGTCGAGGAACAGATGGAGCACTGGGACCTGACGGCCCGCTGGGTCGTTCCCGCGCTCGAGACGGCCGGCATACGCAACGGCTACGACCACCCAACCCGCCTGGGCGCGGACCGCTGGGTGGCCGTCATCGGCGCCCACGCCCACGCACGCGCACGCGGCTTCGACGGGCCGGTGCTGACCGTCATGGTGGGCACGGCCGTCACGGTGGACGCGCTGTCCAGCGACGCGCAATTCCTCGGCGGCCTGATCCTGCCGGGCCACGGCATCATGCTGCGCGCGCTGGAGGGCGGCACGGCCGGCCTGCGCGTGCCCACCGGCGAGGTGCGCGACTTCCCCACCAACACCAGCGACGCGCTGACCACCGGCGGCACCTTCGCGATCACCGGCGCCATCGAGCGCATGTTCCGCCTGCTGCGCCAGCGCGAGGGCCGTGACCCGCTGCTGCTGATGACCGGCGGCGCGGGCTGGAAGGTGGCGCCCGCACTGGATGCGCCGCACGAGCTGGTCGAGGGCCTGATCTTCGACGGCCTGCTGGCCATCAACCGGGCGCGTTAGGGCCTGTGAACACTACGGGAGCAGGCCGCGTTGAGGCTAAAAAGCCCGCGAGCAAGGCGCAAACCGCAGCCGGGTTCAATACCCGGCGAGGATTTGCAACGCAGCGCACGGGTTTTTTAGCCTCAACCCGAAGGGAAGGCCCGCCGCCAGGGGCCACTCTGCGTTGCACCGCTTGCCCGCATATCAATGCGAGCTGCGCGCTGCGCCTTGATTGGCCCCTGGCGGCGGGCCTTCGCGACCTACTCCCGTAGTGTTCACAGGCCCTAGTCCACCCTCACCTTGTCGGCCAGCTCGCGCACGGAGCGCACGCCCAGCCGCTGGTAGAGCTTGCGCGTGTGATCCACCACGGTGCTGGGTGCCACGCCCAGCCGCTGCGCCACCTCGGACTGTGCCAACCCCTGCAGCAGCAGCCGCGCGACCGCCGCCTGGCCGCTGGACAGTTCGAAGCGCTGCAGCCGCCGCTCGTCGGCCAGCTCGCGCGGCTCGAAGCGGCGCAGCTGCACCTGGGTCCAGCTGGGCGCCGCGCCGCCATCGACCGCGTCCAGCCGCTGCGCGCTGAACTCGAAGCGGCCCCAGGGGCTGTCGACCCGTTGCGTGGTCGGGCCGCGCCGCGCCGCCGCGTGCAGGCCCGCCAGCACC
>DASWWC010000078.1:0-5752 GCA_036401055.1 Roseateles sp. | reverse complement strand
AGGCGCGCCCAGGCGCCACAGCCGCCCGGCCGCATCGCGGGCCTCCACGCCACGGCCCGCCACCTCGCGCACCTCGCTCCAGTCGCCGGCGCCACTGCCATCGGCCAAGGCCTGGGCATGCGGGTGGCGGGACAGGCCGGCCAGGCTGCGCGCCTTGGCCAGCAAGGCGTCGGCCTCGGCACCCTCGGCCCACCAGCGGCGCAGCTGCAGGCGCTCCTCGCTGAGCGTGCCGGTCTTGTCGAAAACGACGGTATCCACTGCGCACAGCCGCTCCAGCGCCGACAGGTCGGCCAGCAGGAGGCCGCGCCGCGCCAGGGCGCCACTGGCCGTCAGCCAGGCGGCAGGGGCTGCCAGCGTCAGCGCGCACGGGCAGGTCACGATGAGCACGGCGACTGCCACGGCAACCGCGCGCGAAGGCTCGATCCACCACCAGGCCAGGCCCGCCGCAAGCGCCAGCAGCAGCACGGTGGCCGTGAAGCCGGCCGCCACGCGATCCAGCACGCCACTGGCCAGCGGCCGCTGGCTCTGCGCCTGCTGCATCAGCCGCACGATGCCCTGGGCCGTCGTGTCGGCTCCCACGCGCTGCACGTCGACCACCAGCACGCCGTCCAGGTTCAGGCTGCCGGCCACGACCGCGTCGCCCATGCTCTTGACCACCGGCACGGACTCGCCCGTCAGCAGCGCCTCGTTGACCCAGCCCTGCCCTTCGACGATGCAGCCGTCCGCCGCGAAGGCCTCGCCCGCCGCCACGCGGATGCGGTCGCCCGGTCGCAGCGATTCGGGCGGTACGCGCTCAGATGTGCCGTCATCGCGCAGCCGCTCGGCCGCCGTCGGCAGCGCGCCGGCCACCGCCTCCAGCGCCTCGGCGGCACGATGGCGCGCCCCCAGCTCGAACCAGCGCGCCAGAAGCAGCAGCGCGATGAACATGGTCAGCGAATCGAAATAGACCTCGTGGCCTAGCGGGCCGCTCGGGTCGAACAGCGCCCCGGTGCTGGCAACGAAGGTGACCGCAATGCCAATGGCGACCGGCACGTCCATGCCGAGCCGGCGGGCGCGCAGTTGCCGCCATGCGCCGCTGAAGAAGGGGCCGGCCGAGAAGGCCATGACGGGCAGCGTCATCACCCAGCTGCCCCAGCGCAGCAACTGGTCCAGGTCGGGTGACAGCTCGCCGGCCTCGGCCACGTAGGCCGGCGTGGCCAGCATCATGACCTGCATCATCAGGAAGCCCGCGACGAACAGCCGCCACAGCGCCTGCCGGCTCTCCTGGCGGCGCAGCTCGCGCGCGGGTGCTGCGACATCAGGCACGGCCCGGTAGCCGACGGCCTGAAGCGCGGCCAGCACATCGGCCAGCGCGACGCGCGCGGGCTGCCAGCGCAGCGCCAGCCGGGCCGACGCGGCGTTGACGGTGGCGCCCTCCACGCCCGGCAACTTCAGCAGGGCGCCTTCGATGATGCCGGAGCAGGCCGCGCAATGCATGCCGGCCACCTGGAACTGCGACAGCGCAGCCCCGGCCGGGCCGTCGGGCCAGGCTGTGAAGGGGGCGAGAAGCCTGGCGTCGGCATCGGCCGCACGCAGGCCAGGGGGCGTAGCGCTCACACCGGCCATCTTGCCTGCCCGTCCAGCGGCGCGCATGACCTGAATCAAGGCGTTCACAAACTTCACCCGAAATCCCGTCCGGCGCCGGCCGGCGGGAACGCATATTGCGTCTCCCCCCGGGCCTGCAGCTTTTCAGGAGGCCCTGGTCATGTCGGATCTGTCGATACCCGTGGACGCGTCCACCACGCAGTTCTCCCACGTCAAGCCCGGGGACACGCCCTGGCGCAGCGACGGCCTGAGAGACTTTTTCCTCTACCGCGACCTCGGCGTGGCCGCTGCCACCGGCGGCCGCGTCATCGCGCACCTTGTGAAGGCGAACATGGCCCCTGAAAGGGGCACGGGATGGCACCGCCATGAGGCGGAGTTCCAGATCGTGCTGATGACCAAGGGCTGGGCCAAGTTCATGTACGGCGACCAGGTGACGCTGGTGGAGGCCGGCGACTGCGTGCACCAACGCCCCGGCATCGTCCACTACTTGTTCGACTACTCGCCGGACATGGAGTACCTGGAGATCGTGTCGCCCGCCAACTTCGGGACGGTGGACATGCCGGCGCCCTGCGAGGTCCCGGCCCCCTCTTCCTGGGCCTGATCAGAAGTCCATGTCCAGTTGCTCGATCTCGTCCGGTTCCAGCCGGGCGTCGGCCGCCCACGCCTGCAGCTCGGGCATGGCGGCGATGGTCTGGCAGTACGCCAGGCAGGCCGGGTTCAGCGGCACGTCGTAGGTCAGGAAGCGCGTGACCACCGGCGCGAAGATCGCGTCGGCCGCGCCGCGCCGGGCACCGAACAGGTAAGGCCCGCCATAGCGCGCGAGGCATTCGGTCCAGATCTCTTCGATGCGCTCGATGTCGGGGCGGGCGCCGGCCCAGATCCGGTGACGCGGGAAATGGCCCTTGAGGTTCATGGGTAGCGAGGCGCGCAGGTTGGCGAAGCCCGAGTTCATCTCGCCGCAGACGGCGCGGGCATGGGCGCGGGCCACGCGATCGGCCGGCCACAGTCCGGCATTGGGGAAGCTCTCGGCCAGGTACTCGGCGATGGCCAGTGTGTTCCACACCGTCACGCCTTCGTGGCGCAGGCAGGGCACGCGGATAGACGGCGCCAGCAGCAGCAGTTCCCTGCGCGCGTCCTCATCGTCCGGCGGCAGCATCAGTTCCTCGAAGTCCAGGCCGGCGAAGCGGGCCAGCAGCCAGCCCCGCAACGACCAGGACGAGTAGTTCTTGCTGCTCAGGGTCAGCGTGGCGGCCGGCGCGGGAGTGGCCTTGGGCTGGCGCGCCGGCGCGGCTTTGGCCCGCCTGCGGGCGGCGGGCTTGGGCGGCGTGGCAACGGGCATGGTCCTCTCCTTGACGGTCTGGATGAGGCCAGCGACGCAAGGCCCATGCCATGCTGGCGCGCTCCTTGCGTCGCTCTGTCCACCCCGGCCTTGCAGGAGATGCCATGTACCCCGCCTACCAGGCCCATGTCGATCTGATGTGGCCGCTGCGTGCCGCGACGCGTCTGTCCCTGCCCCTGCTGCAGCAACCCGGCGTCGTCAACGCCAGCTGGCTGCCGGCCCGCCAGCTGGCGGCGGCCGGCCAGCTCTTCGAGCTGGCCCAGATCACCCATTCCCGACCGCCGTGGCGCATCGGCGAGATCGTGAACGGCGACGAGCGCTGGCCCGTCACCGAGGAGACTGCCTTGACGACTCCTTTCGCCACGCTGCTGCGCTTTCGCAAGGAGGGCGCGCCGGCTGGACCCAAGGTGCTGGTGGTGGCGCCCATGTCCGGCCACTTCGCCACGCTGCTGCGCGACACGGTGCGCACGCTGCTGCAGGACCACGACGTCTATGTCACGGACTGGCACAACGTGCGCGACGTGCCACTGGCCGCCGGCCGCTTCGGGCTGGACGAGTACACGGCGCACCTGATGGATTTCCTGGCCGCCATCGGCCCGCAGGCCCATATGGTGGCCGTCTGCCAGCCATGCGTCAGCGCACTGGCGGCAGTGGCGCTGATGGCCGAGGAGGACCACCCTGCCACGCCCGCCAGCCTGACTCTGATGGCCGGCCCCATCGACTGCCGCGTCAGTCCCACGGCGGTCAACGAGCTGGCCACCAGCAAGCCCATCAGCTGGTTCAGGAAGAACCTCATCAGCCACGTACCCTGGCAGCACATGGGCGCCGGCCGGCGCGTCTATCCGGGCTTCGTACAGCTGTCCGCCTTCATGAGCATGAACAAGGACAGGCACGCCAACGCCTTCAAGGACTACTACAAGCACCTCGTCGCCGATGAGTTCGACAGGGCCGAGGTCACGCGCATGTTCTACGAGGAATACCTGGCCGTGGCTGACCTCGCGGCCGAGTTCTACCTGGAGACGGTCGAACGCGTGTTCCAGACCCATGACCTGCCGCGCGGCGAGTTGCGCTTCAGGGGCCGCCGCGTGAACCCGGCGGCCATCCGCCGCACGGCACTGCTGACCGTGGAGGGCGAACGCGACGACATCTGCTCGGTCGGCCAGACGCTGGCCGCGCAGGACCTGGCTTCCAATCTGAAGGCCTACATGCGCACCCACTACATCCAGCCCAACGTGGGCCACTATGGCGTGTTCAGCGGCCGGCGCTGGCAGCACCAGGTCTATCCGCTGGTGCGGCATGTGATCCAGGTGTCTCAATAGTCCCCTCGGCCGGTCGCGCTGCACCCGCGCAAAGCACCCGGCGATCGGGCTGCCCACGAAACGGACTCTGCCGGGCGCGAGATCCCAGACCTCCGGGCCGCCAAACGGCGAAGGCCCAGCGCCGTTGCATGCAACGAGGCCGGGCCTTTCGGCTCTCCTGGGGAGAGAAAGCCACCTGGGCTATTGACGCAGAAAGACGCTTCGTTCCCTCTGGCGCATCAGCCGGAGCGACGCGTCAACAGCGTTTCGCTCAGGCGAAGTTGGCTTCAGCGAACTGCCAGTTCACGAGGTTGCCGAGGAAGGTCTCGACGAACTTGGGGCGCAGGTTGCGGTAGTCGATGTAGTAGGCGTGTTCCCACACGTCGACGGTCAGCAGGGCTTTGTCGGCCGTGGTCAGCGGCGTGCCAGCGGCACCGGTGTTGACGATGTCGACCGTGCCGTCAGGCTTCTTGACCAGCCAGGTCCAGCCCGAGCCGAAGTTGCCCACGGCGCTCTTCACGAAGGCTTCCTTGAAGGCGGCATAGCTGCCCCACTTGGCGTTGATGGCCGCGGCCAGCGCACCGCTGGGCTCACCGCCGCCCTGCGGCTTCATGCAGTTCCAGAAGAACGTGTGGTTCCAGATCTGGGCGGAGTTGTTGTAGATGCCGCCGGAGCTCTTCTTGATGATCTCCTCGAGCGTCATCGATTCGAACTCGGTGCCCTT
The DNA here is from genome assembly GCA_036401055.1 of Roseateles sp. Lineage (GTDB taxonomy): Bacteria > Pseudomonadota > Gammaproteobacteria > Burkholderiales > Burkholderiaceae_C > Pelomonas. Next base: position 807 of record DASWWC010000078.1, on the reverse strand, counting down.
TTGCAGGTTGTTGAGGTTCACAACGTAAGCGTTGTGGTGCTTGCCGTGGTGGAACTCCAGCGTTTCCTTGCTGTAGTGCGGAGCCAGCGAGTCGATGGGATAGGGCAGCGGGGGCAGCGTGTGTTCCATGGTGTGAACCTCAGAGTGTTGGGGGGAAAGGAAACGCGGCGGATTGTAGGGAGCGCCAATCACCCTTGCGGCAAAGGCCGTACCCGCAGGACCTGCATGTCGGCGGCACCGTCGGCCAGCACCGTGCGCAGCTCGCGCCCGGGCTGCAGGGCCTGCACGGACGTGATCGCACCGCCCTGCCCGTCATCCAGCCAGGCGTACCCCCGCGCAAGGACGTGCTGGGGGTCCAGGGCCTTCAAGCGGGCCTCCAGCGCGTCGAGCCGGGTCCGCTGGCGAGCCAGGATGTCGCGGTGGGCGCGCTCGTGACGCTGCTCAAGGTGGCTCAGCCGCTGACCTTGCATTTCAACGCGGCGCCGCGGCGCCGCGGCAGCTCGCTGGGCCAGCAGTTCAAGCAGCCGGCGCTGGCGGGCCAGCGCGTCGCTGGGCCGGGACAGGCGCAGCGCCAGGCGGTCCAGGCGCTGGGCCAGCGTCTGCAGGCGGTGGTCGGTGCGCAGCATCAGGCCGCGCTCCAGGCCGGCGAGCTGCAACAGCAGCGCTTCGCGCCCCGGCGCCGCCAGCTCGGCGGCGGCGGTGGGCGTGGGTGCGCGCAGGTCGGCAGCCAGGTCGCACAGCGTCACGTCGGTCTCATGGCCGACTCCGCAGACCACCGGCAGCGCCGACGACGCCACGGCGCGCACG
>DASWWC010000077.1:0-3320 GCA_036401055.1 Roseateles sp. | reverse complement strand
GCCGGTTTGGGGGCGGGCGCCTTCGCGGCCACCGGTGCCTTGGCCGGCGCCGCGCGATACGCTGCGCCGCTGAGCTTGAACACGCCGATGGCCTCGGCCAGCCGACTCGACTGCTCGCTCAGGCTGTCGGCGGCGGCGGCCGCTTGTTCCACCAGCGCGGCGTTTTGTTGCGTCATCTGGTCCAGCTGCACGACCGAGCCGTTGACGGCGGCGATGCCCTCGCTCTGCTCGCGGGCGGCGGCGCTGATCTCGCCAATGATGTCGGTGACGCGCTGCACGCTGGCGACGATCTCGGTCATCGTGGCGCCGGCGGCCTGCACCTGCCGGGTGCCGGAGTCCACGCGCTCGACGCTGGCGCTGATGAGGCTCTTGATCTCCTTGGCGGCCTCGGCGCTGCGCTGGGCCAGCGTTCGCACCTCGCCGGCGACGACGGCGAAGCCGCGGCCCTGCTCGCCGGCACGGGCGGCTTCCACGGCGGCGTTCAGCGCCAGGATGTTGGTCTGGAACGCGATGCCGTCGATGGTGCCGATGATGTCGTTGATCTTGCGCGAGCTGTGGCTGATCTGGTCCATGGTCGCGACGACCTGGGACACCGCCTCACCGCCTTGCCGGGCCACGGCCGCAGCGGAGCTGGCGAGCTGGTTGGCGGTCATGGCCGCATCCGCGGTCTGCTTGACGGTGCCGGTCAGTTCCGACAGCGACGACGCCGCGTTCTGCAGGTTGCTGGCGGTCTGCTCGGTGCGCTGGCTGAGGTCGAGGTTGCCGGTGGCGATCTCGGAGCTGGCGGTACTGATGCTGTCGGTCGAGCCGCGCACCTCGCCGATCAGTTTCAGCAGGGCCGCCTGCATGCGCTGCAGCGAACGCAGCAGCCGGCCGGTCTCGTCCTGGCCGACGGGGTGGATCTGCTGGGTCAGGTCGAAGTTCGCGATCGCGTCGGCCACCTGGGCGGCCTCGTGCAGCGGCCGGGTGATGGAGCGGGTCAGCCACCAGGCCAGCGCGCCGCCGGCCGCCAGCGTGAACAGCGCGAACACCAGCAGCCCGATGCGTGCATTGCGGTTGGCGGCCTGCAGGCGCTGCATGGCGGCGTCGAGCTGGTCGCGCTGCTGCTGGGCGACGGCCTTGATGCCGTCCAGGTAGGCCGCCGACGCTGGCATGAACTGCTGGTCGAAGATCTGCTTGGCCTGCTCGGCTTCGCCCGCCTTCTTGGCCGCGGTCAGCGCATCGCGTGCGGCGATGTAGCGCTGGCGCAGCTCCGCGATCTTGTCGAACAGCGCGCGCTCTTGCGGTGTCTCCAGCAGTTTGTCCAGCCGCTGCTGCAGCTCGGTGGAGATGCGCGTCGCCTCGGCGGCCTGGGCCGAGAAGAAGCTGGCCAGGCTGGGGTCGGCGCTCACCGCGATGGCGGTGGTGCGCGTGGTGCCGTTGAAGACGTTGCGATACCAGTCGGCCGCGACCCGTTCCGTCACCAGCGTGCTCTGGTGCAGGGCCTGGGTTTCTGCCGCCACCTTGGCGAGGCCCCAGTAGCCCAGGCCGGAGCCTGACAGGGCGATCAGCAGGACCAGGGCCTGGCCCAGGCCTAGGCGTTGGCCGAGTGATCGGCCCGAGAACAACGCGGTGAGCATCGGTCTGTCTCCTGGATGTTGTCGCTGCATGCTGGCACATCCGACCGTCGGGGGCGAGGTGTGGGAAACCCACCGGTGGCCGCGACAGTGCTGATTTGCCATACCGGCGGCGGGTGCAAAGCAAAAGGGCGCCTTGCGGCGCCCTGGTGGGTGGGGGCGGTCAGCCGTGGGCGGCCGCACGCGGGGTCAGAAGGTTTCCCAGTCGCCGTCGGTGGCAGCGGCAGCGGCGGGCGCGGGAGCCGGCTTCACAGTGGCCGTCGGCGCCGGCGGCGTGACCTTGGCGGCAGGCTTCGCTGAGACCTTGGCCGGCGCCGTTTTGGACGTCGTTTTGGGTGACGCGGACGCGGCGGCCTTGGGCGGCGTTGCAGGCCTGGCCGCAGCGGTGGGGCGGGCACTGCTGGCACCGCCAGCGAGACGGAACACACCGATGACCTCGGCCATGCGGCCCGACTGCTCGCGCAGGCTCTCGGCCGCGGCGGCGGACTGCTCCACCAGCGCGGCGTTCTGCTGCGTCATCTGGTCCAGTTGCACGACCGACGCGTTGACAACGGCAATGCCCTCGCTCTGCTCGCGGGCGGCGGCGCTGATCTCGCCAATGATGTCGGTCACGCGCTGCACGCTGGCGACGATCTCCGTCATCGTGGCCCCGGCGGACTGCACCTGCTGGGTGCCGGAGTCCACGCGCTCGACGCTGGCGCTGATCAGGCTCTTGATCTCCTTGGCGGCCTCGGCGCTGCGCTGGGCCAGCGTTCGCACCTCGCCGGCGACGACCGCGAAGCCGCGGCCCTGCTCGCCGGCACGCGCGGCCTCCACGGCGGCATTCAGCGCCAGGATGTTGGTCTGGAAGGCGATGCCGTCGATGGTGCCGATGATGTCGTTGATCTTGCGCGAGCTCTGGCTGATCTGGTCCATGGTCGTGACGACCTGGGACACGGCCTCGCCGCCGCGCTGGGCGACCGAGGCGGCCGAACTGGCGAGCTGGTTGGCCGTCATCGCCGCATCGGCCGTCTGCTTGACCGTGCCGGTCAGCTCGCTCATCGACGAGGCCGCGTTCTGCAGGTTGCTGGCCGTCTGCTCGGTGCGCTGGCTCAGGTCGAAGTTGCCGGTGGCGATCTCGGCGCTGGCGGTGCCGATGCTGTCGGCCGCACCGCGCACGTCGCCGATGAGCTTGTGCAGCGCCCGCTGCGTGTCGTCCAGCGCGCCCAGCAGCCGGCCCACGTCGTCGTTGCCGCCGCGCGGGATGGGGTGGGTCAGGTCGAAGCGGGCCAGCGCCTCGGCGGCCGCCGTGGCCGCATGCAGGCTGCCGCCCTTGCCGCCGCCGCTGGTCAGCAGCGCGAACAGGCTCACGCCCCAGGTGATGACGAGGCTGGCGACGAGCCAGCCCTTGGCCGGTGCGCCGCTGGCCAGCGCCACACCCGTGCACACGGTCACCACGCCGAGCACGCCGCCCAGCGCCATCTTCAGCTTTTGCGAATCACTGCCCGATCCGAACATGCCGTCGTCTCCATCGATGCGTAGATAGCCGGCCGCGCCGGCAAACCCGCGCAGTGTGGCTTCGCCTCCTAGAGCCGGGCGCGCGGTCGGCGCGGCAAAGCGGCAATAGTTGCGCGAACGTCCGGCTCAGCGCGGCGCCTTGCGCTGGCGGCGCAACGCGAAGCGCAGGGGGTCCACCGCGTCCAGCAGCTCGGCCTCCAGCGGCCT
>DASWWC010000076.1:0-14539 GCA_036401055.1 Roseateles sp. | reverse complement strand
TCGGCCAGGATGCCGGCCCAGCGGCCGGCGTTGTAGCGCGCGGTCAGCGCCTTCAGTCGCCGGTCGGCACGCACGGCGCGGGCCGCGAGCGGGCGCGCGCCGGCGGGGTCGCGCTCCAGCGTGGCGGCGTAGCGCTCCAGCGCAAAGAAGCGCTCGTTGGCCAGCGCCGCCGCGCGCAGCGGGTATTCGACGAGCTGGAAGAACGCATCCCGCTGCGCCGCCGCCACGCGCGGGCGCACGGCGTCCAGGCGGGCCAGCAGCTGCGCAAAGCGGGCCAGCCGCGCGTCCACCACCGCCGCCGGCCAGCCGCTGCGCTTGACGCGCTCGCCAGCCAGGTGGAACTGCAGGTGCTCGGGGCGGCGCTCGAAGTTGATGCGGAAATGCTCGTCCCAGATTGCGCCGATGTCCTCGATGCCGAACAGCCGCTGGGCCAGCTGGCGCAGGTAGGCCGGCTGGCCCTGGGCGCGCACGGCGGCGGGGTTCCAGGCCAGCTCGAACCAGTGGCTGAGGTTGACCTCGTGCGGCTTGATGTCGCCCGCGTTCACCACCCACAGCTGGCGCGCGCCCGCGTCGAAGGCGCGACCCATCTCCTCGGCCACCAGCGCAGGCGGCGTGGTGTCGAGCCACAGGTAGGACAGCGGCGCGCCGAGATAGCTGAGGTGGTAGTAGATGCCCGAGCCGCCCGAGCGCTTGGCCTGGGCGGCGTCGGGGAACTGCCTGATGTAGCCGAAGTTGTCATCGGGCCAGACCAGCGTCACGTCGTCCGGCAGCGCCAGGCCCGGCAGCAGCGGCAGCACCTCCTTGTAGGGCACGAAGACCTGCGGCGTCTTCACCGGGTCGCCCACGTGCTTCGCGATGAGTTCACGCTGGTCGGCCAGCAACTGGTTCAGCAGCGCCTGCTTCTCGGCCACGGTGCCGCCGCCCTGCATGCCGCTGTCGTGGATGCCGCGCATGCCCAGCGTGTAGAGGTTCTCGTACCGGCCGTTGGCCTTCAGCCGCTCGGCCCAGTAGTCGCGCACCTGCTGCGGGTGGGTGGCGTAGTTGTACCGCTCGTGCGGCGCCTTCCACTCGGACACGTTGTTGCGCAGCATGGGTTCGGCGTGCGATGAGCCCATGACGATGCCGTAGCGCTGCGCCAGCTCGGCGTTGCGCGGGTTGTCGTTGAAGGCGCCCGACACCTGGTGCATGGCCGGCCACAGCGTGTTGGCCTTCAGGCGCAGCAGCAGGCGGAAGACCTGCTCGTAGGTGCGCGGACCGATGTTGCGGACCTCGGGCTCGAAGGTGTTGGCTGCCCAGGGCTGCAGGCCCCAATCCTCGTCGTTGATGAACAGGCCACGGTACTTGACGGCGGGGCCGTCCTGCAGCGGCTCGGCGAGCGACACATGCAGCGGGCCGCGCTTGCGCGGCGCGAGGTCGGCCCACCAGACCCACGGCGACACGCCCAGCGCCTGGCTCAGCGTGTAGACGCCGTAGGCCGTGCCGCGGCGGTCGGCGCCGGCGATGACCAGGGCCTGGCTCACGCCCGGCGCGGGGTTGCGCAGCACCTCGATGCGGAAGCACTCCCAGCAGTTCCTGAGCCTGGAGAGGTCCATGCCGGCCGCATCGATCTGCGCATGCCGGCCCACGGTGCCGACCCAGATCTGCACCGGGCCCTTGTCGCTGGTGCGCAAGCCCAGGCGCTTGAAGTCGCCGGCCAGGTCTTGCGCGACAAAGGCTTCCAGCGGGTCGGCGTTAGCGCTGCCGACGATGACGGCGCCATCGAGCGGCAGACTGCCGGCCGTGGCGCGTGTGGACACGTCCAGGCCCGCCTGGGCGACGCTGGACAGCGCCAGCAACAACAGGGAAGTCAGAAGCTGGCGCATGGCGGTCAACGGGCTTTGAAGGCGGAACGCAGGTCGGGCGGCGGCGCGTTGCGGTCAACGCTGAGCCAGCCGTCCTTGACCGTCAGCTCGGCGGCCTGGATGACGGTGCGCTGGTGCCAGCGCTCGTCCGTCTTCGCCTCGGGCTCGCCGCTCTGGTGCGTGAAGTAGAAGAGGTAGGCGCGGCCGTCGACGACGGTGACGCCGGGATGCTGGCCCTTGGCGCGGTCGGTGGGGTGCTGGCCCACGCCGGCCAGCAGCCGCGTGGGCTGCTCCTCCCAGTTCTGGGCATCGTCGGAGCGCAGCACCAGCAGGCCCTTCCACAGGTCGGCCACCAGCCACCACTTGCCGCCGAACTGGAAGACGGTCGGGCCTTCGCCGGGCAGGTTGCTGACCTGGCCGCGCACGGTCCAGGCCTTCAGGTCGGGGCTGTCGGCGAACTTGAGCTTGCTGCCGGCGGCCTCGTCCTTGAACCACATCCGGTAGCCACCCTGCGGTGCGCGGATGACGGACGCATCGATGACCTTGGGCGAGCCCAGGTCCGCCTTGCCGGCGCATTGCCAGTGGCGCAGGTCGGTGCTCGTCAGGTGCTCGATGCGGCGCTCGCCGGTCCAGGTCTTGTGGATGCCCGGGACGATGGTCAGCCACAGGTGGTAGACACCGTCGAACTCCTGGATCTCGGGCGCCCACAGCGTGACGCCGGTGCATTCGGCGGGGAATTTCGCTTCCTGGTCGAAGCGCCAGCGGTTGCCGTCGTCGGTCGTCGCGATGCCGATGGGCGTGGCGTGCACCCAGCTGACGTCCTTGGGGTCGTCCATGCGCACGGTCGCGCGGCGGTTCGTGTAGAACATCTCCCAGCGCTTGAGGCCGCGGTTGAACACCAGCGACACGTCGGCGGCACCGTCGTAGGTCGGGTCGCGATACAGCGGGCGCGGCGCGGGTTCGGGCGTGGACGCGCAACCGACGAGGGCCGCCAGCAGCGCGAGCGAGGCGATGAGCTTCATGGCGTGACCTTGATGGGCAGGTAGCGCGGCGCCTTCATGGCGGCGCCCAGGTGGTAGCTGGTGTGCGGGGGCTGGTTGTAGCCGGCGTTCTGCGCGGCCACCTGCACGCGGTACTGCGGGTCGTGCATCAGCGTGACGAGGCGGTGCTCGGTCGGGATGGCCGTGGAGAACACCAGCAGCGCGGTGCTGTCGTCGTTGCGCCAGACGACCTCTTCGCGCCAGTCGCCGAACAGGTCGGCCGACAGCACCGGGTTGCCCTTGGTGCCGTTGTTGGACGCGGCACCGAAGGCCTTGCCGTTCAGCAGCGGCTCGAACTTGAAGGCAGCGGGGTTCCACTTGTCGATGGCGACGTGGTCCAGCGACTCGCGCAGCAGGTCGCCGTCCCACCAGACGGCGAAGTTGTAGCGGTTGGGGTGCTTGTCGCTGATGAGCTTGCCGCTGGCGTTCATCAGGCCGCCGACATTGCCCCAGCATTCGGCGCCGGGGTGGGCGGCGTCGATGTCGAAGCAGACGCCGCGGCCCACGTCGGTGTTGTTGCCGGACATGCTCCACAGGATCTTGCCGGTCGCCGCGTCGTGCATCTCCAGGCCGTGCGCGCCGTAGCAGCGCGGGCTCTCGTGCACCATGAAGATCTGCTGGCCCTCACGCGCCGGGTCGTGGTTGCTGACGTGCAGCGCGTCGCCGTGGCACAGGCCGGTGCTGTAGAGCAGCTTGCCGGTGCTGGCGATGGTGGCCGCGCCGTAGACGATGTCGTCGCGGCCGTCGCCGTCCACATCGGCGACCGAGAACCAGTGGGCGCCCTGGCCTGCGGCCGGCTTGCTGGCTTCGTCGGCGGCGCTGTCGAACAGCCAGCGCTGGCTCAGCTTGCCGTCGCGCCAGTCCCAGGCGGCGATGACGGCGCGCGTGTAGTAGCCGCGCGAGAACACCGCGCTGGGCCGCTGGCCGTCCAGGTAGGCCACGCCGGCCAGGAAGCGGTCCACACGGTTGCCGTAGCTGTCGCCCCAGGCCGCCACGTCGCCGCGCGGCGGCGTGTAGTCGGCGCTGGCCTGCGCCGCACCGGTGAGGCCGTTGAACACCGTGATCCACTCGGGGCCGCTCAGGATGTAGCCGGTCGCGTTGCGGTGGTCGGCGTTCGCGTCGCCGATCACTTTTCCCTGTCCATCGACCGTGCCGTCAGCGGTCTTCATCATCACTTCGGCCTTGCCATCGCCGTCCAGGTCGTAGGCGACCAAGCTGGTGTAGTGCGCCCCGGCGCGGATGTTGCGCCCGAGGTCGATGCGCCACAGCCGCGTGCCGTCCAGCTTGTAGGCATCGACGAAGGTGTTGCCGGTGTAGCCGCGCTGCGAGTTGTCCTTGGCATTGGTGGGCTGCCACTTCACCACCAGCTCGTACTGGCCGTCGCCGTCCAGGTCGGCCGGCGCGCCGTCGTTCATCTGGTAGGTGTAGGCCACGCCGTCGGGCGTGGTGCCGCCCTCGGGCTTCTGCACCGGGATGCGCAGATAGGGCTGGGCCCACGGCGACACCTCGGCCGCGGCCGGCTGCTCGCGGCCGTCGACGACGGCGCGCACCGTGTAGAGGCTGTCGCTGCCGCCGCCGGCATCGGTCAGGCTGGTCAGCGACTGCGGCTGCGCATTCACCCGCTTGCCGTCGCGGTAGACGTTGAAGCGCACGCCGGCCGGCTCGTTGCCCAGCAGCCGCCAGCTGACGAAGACGCCCGAAGGCGTCGCCAGCGCGACGACGCCGCGGTCGAGTTTCTCGACCAGACGGGATTCGGCCTGGGCCACGCTGGCCGCTGCGATCAGCAGCCCGCAGGCCAGCTTGGGTAGCGAAAAACTCATGTCAGCAATCCATCCATGGTGTTTGCGGGCCGAGCGCCGGGCCGCCCCAAGCCGGCCCGTCTGGCGATGTGCTCGCGGCTTGATGCCGTGAGCATCGCCGTCCCCTCGGGGGACCGGCTGGACCCGCCCGCGTTCAGCGGGGCGAGGCCAGACGAGGGGCTCCATTCACTCAAAAAAAACGGCCTCTTGCGAGGCCGGGCACCTGAGTGATCAGGCGCAACAGGATTGGCCGCTCGGGCCAGGCCCGGAGATCACAGCTTGTAGCCGATGGTCAGGTAGTAGCGACGGCCGGACCAGGCCAGCTCGTTGGGGCGCGACAGGTCGCCCGCGTAGCTCAGCTCGGCCTGGTCGGTCAGGTTCTTGGCTTCGAGCGAGAACGTGAAGTTCTTCGTTGCCTTCCACTGGATCTTGGCGTCCAGGTAACCCGTCTTGTCGCGGAAGTTCGGGTTGCCCGACACGTCGTTGCCGCCCGTGTAGTACTTGTCGCGGTGGTGGTAGGCCACGCGGGCGTTGAACTCGCCGTTGTCATACCACAGGCCCAGGTTGTAGGCCATCTTGGACAGGCCCGGGTACGGCAGCACCGACTCGTCCAGCGGGCTGATCAGCTCGTTGCCCTTGGCGTAGCTGAAGGACATGCGGGTGACGTTGGCGTCCACGCCGAAGCCGCTCAGCCAGCCCGGCAGGAAGGACAGCGCCGTGCGGCCGGCCAGCTCGATGCCCTGGGTCTTGGCGCCTTCGCCATTGATGGCCTGGTTCACGTCGAAGATGCGGCCGTCACCGTAGAAATCCACGCCACGGCTCAGAACACCCTTGCGCACATAGGTGTCGATGTTGGTGCGGAAGGTGGCCAGGCTGACCTGCGTGTCGCGGCTGGGGTAGTACTCCACGCTCAGGTCGTACTTGGTGGCGCGATAGGGCTTCAGGTCGGGGTTGCCGGCCGAGCAGTCGTCGGTGCCGTCACCGCCGCGCGCCGGGTCGCCGCTGCCGGTCGTGCAGGCGACATTGGGCGCCAGCAGGTCCAGCGCCGGGCGGGCCATCACCTTGGCCCAGCCACCGCGTACCAGCAGCTTGCCGTTGATGAGCTGCAGCGTGCCGTTCAGGCTGGGCAGCACGTCGTTGTACGTGTTGTCCAGCGAGACCACCTTGTTGGTGGTCACCAGTGCCGAGCAGCTCGACACCGTGGCCGGGTTGCAGATGCGGTCGGTTTGCACACCGGTGGACGTCACGTTGGTGCGGGCATAGCGCACGCCCACGTTGCCGTCCAGCGGCAGGCCCCACAGCTCGGTGCCCCAGTCCAGGCGCACATAGGCTGCCTTGATCTTCTCGCTGATGTCGAAGGCCGGGATCTGGGCGTAGGTCTTGCCGTCATTGCCCGGGCTCTGGTAGACGTAGCCGTGGTTGAAGGCGCTGGTGTCGAAGAAGCCCGATGCTGCCGCCGCCGAGTAGTTCGGTGCCGTCCAGTTGGCCGGCAAGCCGGCGATGTCGTAGCCGCCCATGAAGGTGCCGGCCGACTTGGTACGGACCGCGTTTATGATCTCCTGCATGCGGGCGCCGTTGACGTAGGAGGTCTTGAAGCCGCTGTTGATGTAGGTCTGCGTGTCGTTCGGGCGCTGTGCCGTACCGGTGTACAACGGGTCGAAGACGATGGTCTGGTTGACGTTGGCACCGCGGACATTGATGTCCACCGCCTCGTCGGTCGCCGTCAGGCTGCCGTTGTTCTGCACCAGGTAGCCGCCGCCGTTGTACTGGCGTGAGCTGGACTCGCGCGCCTGACCGCCGAACCACAGGCTCTGGAAGAAGCTGTGGTCAAAGTTGTACTGGAAGTCCAGCTTGGCCTGGCGCTCCTTGTTCTGCGTGGCCGACGGACGGTATTGCAGCTGGGCCTGCACGTAGGACGCGGCGTTGTCGGGGCTGTAGTTCGCCGGGAAGGTGAACGTCGGCAGGCGGTCTTCACCGAGCTTCACCACCAGGCCCGGCGCGTTCTGCGTCAGCACGATGTTGTTGCTCTCGCTCTTGTAGTCGGACTTGGAGTCGCCCAGCAGGCCTTCGATGCGCCAGTCGTTGTTCTTGAACTTGAAGCCGGCGGTCGTGTACTTGGACTCGATGTCCAGCGCGAAGTCGCGCGCCGAGGTGCTGAACGCCGCCTGGCCGCCCCGGCCCGCCACGTTCAGGCAATTGCCCACGGTGTACTGCGTCACGTGGTGATTCTCGACCACCATGCCAGCCGGCGTCGCCGAGGCGCTTGGGTCCGTGCAGCTGCCACCGGAGGGCACGCCGGTGGCCGAGTAAACCGGCGCATTGCCGCTGCTGGCCAGTCGGTTCACCGACGTGAAGTCGGTACCGAAGTTCATGTCGTTGAGCTTCTGCGCCTGCGTGTTCACCTGGTGGCTCACATAAGCGTCGAACTCCTTGGTGAACTTGTACTGCGCCGTCACCTCGGCGGAGCTGCGCTTGTGGTCCCGCTCCCAGATGCCGTAGCGCGAGATGCGCGGCGCATAGTCAAACCACTGCTGCTGGCAGGCAGTGCGGTCGGCGGCGGCCAGCGCCGTGCAGCCAGCGAAGGTCGTCACGGCCGCAGCATTGGCGTTCAGGCTGGTGAGGGTCTTCTCGGGCGACAGGTCCCAGTCCCTCAGGAAAGTCCACGAGGTGTTGCGCGCGAAGTCTCCACGCGTGTAGACCTTGTCGTAGACCAGATTGGCCATGACGCCCAGCTTGCCGTCGAAGAACTTGTCGGCCAGCAGCAGCGAGCCGCGCGGCTGCACGCCGCCGCGCAGGCTGCCCTGCTCGGCCGACAGCGAGCCGGCGATGGTGCGCTTGTTGAAGTCCAGCGGCTTGCGCGTGTTGATGCGCACCGTACCGCCCACGCCACCTTCGGTCAGGTCGGCCGTGGAGCCCTTGACCACGTCGATGGAGGCGATCAGCTCGGAGGCCAGTTCGCGCAGCTCGGCGCCGCGGCCGGCACCGCCGTTGGTGCCCAGCACCGACATGCCGTTGATCTCGACGCGGTTCAGGTCGGGCTCGACGCCACGGATGGCGACCTGCGAGCCTTCGCCGAACTCACGGCTCAGTTGCACGCCAGTGACGCGCGACAGCGCTTCGCCGACGTTCTTGTCCGGGAACTGGTCGATGTCTTCCGCAACGATGCTGTCCTGCACCGTGGAGGCATTCTTCTTGCGGTCGATGGCGCTCTGGATGGAACGGCGGATGCCGGTCACGACGACGGTGTCGAGCTGGTTGGTCTCGGCCTTGGCGGCCGAGGCGGCGGCGGCCGGCGCAGCGGCGGCCTGGGCGTGTGCGGCCTGACCGGCCAGTGCAGCGGAAATGGCGAGTGCCAGCGGCGTCCAGCGCGGTGCGCGCAGGGTGGTGGTGTTCAGCATATGTCTGCCTCCAGAAATACTTGCGAGATGATTGCTATGCAGCAATCTTCATATTGCCCTGCGGGCAGTCTAGGGGCCTGGTTTGGGCCTGTGTTTGGCGCCGGCCAAAGAATCAAGGACGTGATTGCTTGGCGCCAGGCAAACCCTGAACGCGCAGCAATCGATCAGCTTGGTGAGCGAAATCGTCGCATCTATGCTGCAGTGCGACATGAGAGCCGCGCACGAATATCAGATTTCGAATCTATCCAAACGATATTGAATATTCGCGATCCGCATATTCCGTGGATATTCAACGCCCACGGCGTTTTCAGGGTTTGCGGTCCAGCCAGGCCTGCGGCACCGGCACCACGACGATATTCATCTCGCGCCCGTCCGCCGCCAGCATGGCGGACTGGATCTGGATCTTCTTGCCGTCCGGGCTGAAGGTCGGGTGGGGGTGGTCGCGCGCGGTGTCCTTGTGGCCGGTGGTCAGCAGCAGCATCTCGCGCGTCTTGCGGTCGATCAGGTAGAGGCTGCGGCTGAAGTCGTCGCCCACAGCGAAGCGGCCGTCCGGCGAGCCGTGCACGTGCCACAGGCCGCTGCCCGAGGGCGTCTGGCCAGCAATGGTCATCTCCCGCGTGCGCAGGTTCACGATGGCCAGGCCCGTCGGCTTCTCACGCGTGCCGGAGTTGCCCCAGGAAGCGTCCTGGCCCGGGTTGGCACCGCCCACGTCGGTGCCCGGCGCGCGGGTCGGGTCCTCCACGCCGGGGATGGCGCGGTGGCCCATGATGGCCAGCGCCACCTCGTCCTTGCTGATGATGGCCTCGTGCGTGACCCACTCGTAGGGCGCCTCGGGGTACATCGGTCGCAGGCCGGTGCCGTCGCCCTTGACGGTCCAGGTGCGCTGCGGCGACTTGCCGCCGGTCTCCCAGCTGAACACCAGTTCGCCCGGATTCCACAGGTTGCTCTGGATGTGGCCGATCTGGAAGGGCACGGACACGACGTGCTGGAACTCGCCCGTCTTCACGTTGAGCTTGCCGATGGCGTGCGGGCCGGCGCCCATGCCGCGCGGGCCGAAGGGCGGCTCGATCTTGGTGCCGGCCGGCAGCCTGGCGCCGGCGTAGGCCTTGCCCTGGATGCGGAAGTAGAACCATTGGTTGTCGGCGTCCAGCGCGTTGTCGCCATAGGCCTCCAGCTCGGCCGGCAGCGTGGCGATGACGCGCTGGTAGGCGGCCGCAGGCTTCATCTTGCCGGCCTTGCTGTCGGCGAACACGCGGTCCAGGTCCACCTCGACGGCCTCGCGCGCCTTGTCCGGGCCGGCGGCCGGCTTGCGCAGGAAGTACAGCTTGTTGCCGGCCGATTGCGACAGGTTGAGCATGCCCTCGTAGCCGCCTTCGGTGACCTGCACCAGGTCGCCCGTGGCCTCGTTGACGGCGATGGCCTCGCCCTTGACGCGGTTGGAGCGGAACACCAGCCACTGGCCATCGGCCGTCCATTGCGGATGGCTGGGGTAGATCTTGGAATCACCCCGCGGCTGCGTGGTCAAGAAGGTCAGCGGCGTGCCGGTGACCGGGTCGTTGACGACCCGCTTCTCGGACGGGAAGCGTTGACCGATCTGAGCCCAGGCGGGTGCCAGGGCGATCAGCAGGCTCAGCAGCAGGGAGGTCTTGCGCAACGACATGGGCGTCTCCGTTTTTGTGTGGCCGGACTCTAGGCCTCGCTCTGTTGCGCGATGTTGCTGGGCATGAATCGCTCAAGAACTTGCGCCATCGCCGTCAGCCAACCGTGGGCACCTGCTCCTAGCATCCGCGACATGACTGCCCACCACACCCGCCGCCTCGTCGCGGCCCTGCTGTTCGCCCTGCCGCTGGCCGCCGCGCACGCGCAGGAGTTCACCGCCAGCACCGACCCGGCGCGCGCCCAGGTCACGCTGCCCGAACCCGCCAAGCCTGCGCTGCCGTCGCTGATCCTCATCGGCGACTCCACCGTGCGCAATGGCCGCGACGACGGCCAGGGCAAGGGGCCCGAGGGTCAGTGGGGCTGGGGCAACCCCATCGCCGCCTACTTCGACCTGAACAAGATCAACGTCGTCAACCGCGCGGTGGGCGGGCTGTCCAGCCGCACCTACCGCAGCAGCGGCCACTGGGACCGCACCAAGCCTTTCATCAAGAAGGGCGACTGGGTCGTCATGCAGTTCGGCCACAACGACGCCAGCCCGGTCAACGACAACAGCCGCGCCCGCGGCGTGCTGCGCGGCACCGGGCCGGAGAAGGAAGACATCAACAATCTGCTGACCGGCAAGCCCGAGACGGTCTACACCTATGGCGCCTATCTGCGCGGCTATGTCGCCGAGATCCGCGCGCTGGGCGCCACGCCCGTCATCGCGTCGCCAGTGATCCGCAAGCGCTGGGAGGCCGACGGCGTGACCGTGACGCGCGCCGGCGGCAACTTCGCGGGCTGGGCCGCCGAGGTCGCCCGGCAGGAGAACGTGGCCTTCATCGACCTCAACGAGTGGGGCGCCAAGCGCTATGAGGCGCTGGGCAAGGCCGTGGTGGCCACGCTGTTCCCGCCCGACCCCGAGACCGTGCACACCAACTGGCTGGGTGCGGCGGTCAACGCACAGCTGGTCGTCGCCGGGCTGATCCAGAGCAAGGTGCTGCCGGAGGACGTCTACAGGCAGCGCTTCCTGCCTGACGGCTCGGACGACCGGCCGGTGGTGGACGCCCGCAAGGTCAAGGTCGAAGCGCCGCGCGACCCCAAGCTGCCCAGCATCGTGCTGATCGGCGACTCCACCGTGCGCAGCGGCGGCCAGAACGGCGCCTTCGGCTGGGGCGAGCGCCTGGCGCCCTTCTTCGACACCCAGCGCGTCAACATCGTCAACAACGCCATCGGCGGGCGCAGCAGCCGCACCTTCTTCACCGAGGGCCGCTGGGCCTCGGTGCTGGAGCAGCTGAAGGCCGGCGACTGGCTGCTGATCCAGTTCGGCCACAACGACGGCGCCCGCATTGGCGACCCCGCCGGCAAGAACCGCGGCTCGGTGCCCGGCATCGGCGACGACACGCAGGAAGACACGCGCCCCGACGGCAGCAAGGAGCAGGTGCAGAGCTTCGGCTGGTATCTGAAGCGCTACATCACCGATGCGAAGGCCAAGGGCGCGAACGTCGTCGTGCTGTCGCCCATCCCGCACAAGGACCGCTGGAAGCCCGAGCAGCCGCGCGACTTCGAGAACTACGCCGCCTGGGGCGAGCAGGTCGCCAAGGCCAACGGCGCCCAGTTCATCGACCTGACCCTGCGCGTCGCCGAGGCCTACCGCGCCGTCGGCGCCGAGCGCGTGGACGGCTTCTTCTCGGATGCCCGCACGCACACCAACGACGCCGGCGCGGTGTTCAACGCCACGCAGCTCGTCGAGGGTCTGAAGCGCCTGCCGGGCACGCCGCTAAACGGCTTCCTGCGCTCGCCCTCGCTTTGATTTGCAAACCCGCTTGCCAGACCTGAAAAACTTCGCTTAGAATAGCGGGCTCAGGCGCTTTAGCTCAGCCGGTTAGAGCGACGGAATCATAATCCGCAGGTCCGGGGTTCGAATCCCTGAAGCGCCACCAAACATGAAAGCCCCGCAGGTCACCGGCCTGAGGGGCTTTTCTACTTTGCAGGCCAGCCAGGTTCAGAACCCCGCTTCGCGCCAGAAGACGCTCAGCGCCTGACGGGCGAAGCGCTGCAGCAGCGGCTCGGGCCGTGCGTCCATGACCACCCAGCCACGCCAGCTCTGCGAGGCATGGTCCTGCCCACCCGCCGTCTCCAGCACGACGCGGAACACCGCCGCCTCCGGCACCAGGCCCGCGCCCTGCTCGCGCACCAGCACCTGGCCGCCCAGGTGGCTGGCCAGCAGGCGCTCGTTCAGTGTGCGCGTGGCGTCGCGCTCGATGGCCTTCACGCGCAATCGCAGCGTCGGGCCATACACCGCATCGACGACGAACAGCCCGCGGTCGCCGACGGCGATGCGCCGCACGTCCTTTTCGTCGACGTAGGTGACCACCTGGCGCGCGCCGGTGCCGACCAGCCGGCCCATCACCTCGTCCCGCGCCACCCAGTCACCGGGGCGCAGGTCGGGGTCGGCATCGACGAAGCGACCCGCGAACGGTGCCACCGGCGCGTAGCGCTGCGCGTCGGCAGTCACGGTCTGCGCCTCGGCGCGGCGGCTGCGCAGCTGTTCGGCAGCCAGCCGCCAGTCGCGTCGCTGCTCGGCGTCGAAGGCCGAGGCGGTGATCTGCCCCTGCACGCCGGCCACGCGGGCCGCCGTCTGCTGCGTGCGCAGCCGCAAGGCCGGCGAATCCACCTCGAACAGCACCGCGCCGGCCGGCACCGCATCGCCGGGCTTGAACGGCAGCGCCGTGACGCGCGCGCCGGCCGGCGCGTACAGCGTCAACTGCTCGGCCGGCTGCAGCAGGCCCATGCCGGTGACGCGGCCCGGCAGCGGCACCAGCAACAGCGCCAGCAGGCCACCCGCCCCGGCCAGCAGCGCCAGCCGCCGACCGCGACGGATGCGCGCACGGCGCTGCCACCAGGCGCGCAGCTCGCTCCACAGCGGCGACGCGATGAACCAAGCCACCTCCACGACGAACAGCAGGATGCCGATAGCCTTGACGACGAAGTGGTAGACCAGCACCGCGATGCCGATGAACAGCAACAGCCGGTAGATCCAGGTGGCCCAGGCGAACGCCACCAGCCAGCGCACGCGGCGCGGCGGCAGCGACTCGGGTGCCGGCTCGCCGAGCGCAAACAGCCATTCGCGCAGCCGCCAGCGCGCCAGCGCGAACGAGCGGGCGTGCAGGTTGGGCATGTCCAGCGCATCGGACAGCAGAAAGTAGCCGTCGAAACGCATGAAGGGGCTGGCGTTGACCAGCAGCGTGGAGATCCACGTGGTGCTGGACAACAGGAAGGCCACGGTACGCAGCGCCCCGTCGGGCAGCACGACCCAGGCCAGCGTGGCCCAAGCCGCGATGGCCAGCTCGGCGCAGATGCCCGCACCGGCCACCGCCATGCGCCGGCGGGCGTCGGGCAGCTTCCAGACCTCGGTGGTGTCGGTATAGGCCACCGGCCACAGCACCATCAGCGCCACGCCCATGGTCGGCACGCGGCAGCCGTAGCGCTTGGCGGTGACGCCGTGCAGGAACTCGTGCACGGCCTTCACGGCCACCAGGGCCACACCGTAGGCCACGAAGCCCTGCCAGGTGAACAGGTCCACCAGCGTGCCGGCATAGGCATCCCACTGGCGCGAGACACCGCCCAGCCCCAGCAGCCCGGCCGCGACCGTCAAGAACAGAAAGGTCTTGCCGTACAGCCAGCCCAGACGCGGCGCCATCCGGTCCAGCAGCGCATCGGGGCGCAGCAGCGGCACGCGGAAGAACAGGTAGTGGTGCAGCAGCCAGGTCCAGGCGCCGCCATGCCGGGCCTGCTTGCGGCGCGCCAGTTCGCGGGCCTGGCCGCTGCGGGGCATCAGCAGCTGGTTGAGCTGCAGAAACTCCAGCAGCCCCTCCAGGTCGCCCTCGGCCAGCGCCAGCGTGGTCTCGGCGCGCACGGCGGCCAGCACAGCCTCGGGCGTGCCCAGGTGCCAGCGGCTCAGCAGCTCAAAGCTGGGCCAGTCGATCTGGAAGAACTGGTTGCGCACCGGGTCGTGCAGCGTCCAGCCGGGCTGGCCCTGGGGCCCGCGCGAGCCGGGGTGCAGGGCCAGTTCCTCGCGCAGCGGCGGCAGCGTGGCCATCAAATCAAAGGGCCAGGTACTGGCGCGCGATGGCCAGCGGCCGGCGCAGCACCCAGTAGGCCAGCGGCACCCAGCCCGCCTGCACGCGGCCCGTGCCCTTCAGGCCGATGCGGTGCGCGGTGGGAGCATCCAGCCGCGCGCGCACCCGATAGGCGTAGCTGCCGTCGGGGCGCTGCACGGCGTCGTGGGCCATGTAGCGCAGCGTGGCCGTGACGGGCTCCAGCGGCGTCGCGGCGAGGTAGAGCTTCAGCGGTGCGCCGTCGGGCAGCGGCAGCGCGTCGCCCACCGGCAGCCAGGCCTCGATCTCGACCTGGTGCGGGTCGACCACGCGCAGGATGCGCTCGCCGGTGTGCACCGGCCGGCCGGCCCATTCGGACGGGTCGTCGAAGATGGCCACGCCGTCGCGCGGTGACTCGACACGCGAGCGCTTGAACTGGTCTTCCAGGAATTCAGCCTCGGCGCGCTTCTCCTCGATGCGGCCCTGCACGGCCGCGAGCTGGCCCTTGGCCCGCGCGTCCGACAGCGCCAGCTGCGCGACCTGGCGGTATTCCACCTCGGCGGTGGCCAGCGCCTGGCGTGCCACGTCCAGCCGGCTGGCGATGGGCGCCTCGTCGAAATTGAACAGCACCTGCCCACGCGTGACCGCCTGGTTGGGCTGCACCTGGAAGCCCTCGATGACGCCGTCCAGCGGTGCGCGCACGACGGCGGCGTCGGCCGCCACCAG
>DASWWC010000075.1:0-12710 GCA_036401055.1 Roseateles sp. | reverse complement strand
CGCTGCCGCGCAACGGCTCGGCTTCCGCGCCCGGTCCTGCGCCGGCTCCCGTGGCGGCCGTGCGTCCGCCGGCGACTGCACCGGAGCGCCCGCCGGTCACGGCCGCGTCCGAGTACCGCGTCCGCGCTGGCGACTCGCTGTCCAGGGTGGCGCAGCGCACCCAGGTCAGCGGCATCTCGCTGGACCAGATGTTGGTGGGCCTGTTCCGCAACAACCCCGACGCCTTCATCGACGGCAACATGAACCTGCTGAAGTCGGGTGCCGTGTTGCAGGTGCCGTCCAGCGATGCGCTGGCCACGGTGCCGGCACCGGAGGCGCGCCGCATCATCCTGGCGCAGAGCGCCGATTTCGCTGCCTACCGCCAGCGCCTGGCATCCGCCGCGCCCACGCTGCAGAGCAGCGAGAGCGAGCGCCAGTCCAAGGGCCAGGTCCAGGCCGCGGTGGAGGACCGCAAGCCCGCCGCCGCGCCGACGCCCGACAAGCTGACGCTGAGCAAGGCCAGCGGTGCTGCGGCCAGCGCGGCCGAGGCCAAGCTGTCCAAGGACACCGAGAAGAAGGATGCCGCCGCCCGCGTGGCCGAGTTGACGCGCAATGTCGAGGAGCTCAAGCGCTTGTCGACCGCGGCGCGTCCGGGGGCGACGGCCGCATCGGCCGAGTCCACCGCAACGACTGCGCCGGCCGCTCTGCCGGTGCCGGTCACGGCCGATGTCTCGCCTGCGGCTTCCGCCCCCGCAGTGGCGGCTGCCAGCGCTGCGGCGTCGCGACCCCAGGCCCGGGCCAGCGCTGCACTGCCGCCGCCGCCGGTGGCCGAACCACCGAGCTTCATCGAGCAACTGCTCGACAACAAGCTGGTTCTGCCGCTCGTGGCTGTGTTGGTGGGTGTGCTGGGCGCCTTCGGGCTCTATCGCATGCGTTCGCGCCGGCCCGCACGCGCGGTCGAGACGGGGTTCCACGAAAGCCGCCTGCAGCCGGACTCCTTCTTCGGCGGCACCGGTGGCCAGCGCGTGGACACCCGTGACGCTCAGAACAGCGGCCAGTCGTCCATGAGCTATTCGCTCAGCCAGCTCGACGCCATCGGCGACGTGGACCCGGTCGCCGAGGCCGATGTCTACCTGGCCTATGGCCGCGACCTACAGGCCGAGGAAATCCTGAAGGAGGCGCTGCGGGCCAACCCGACGCGCCTGGCCATCCGCCTGAAGCTGCTGGAGGTCTACGCCAAGCGCCGTGACATCAAGGGCTTCGAGCAACTGGCCGTGCAGCTGTATGCCGAGACCAAGGGCTCGGGCGAGGACTGGGCCAAGGCGCAGGAACTGGGCCGTGGCATCGATCCGGACAACCCGCTCTACCAGCCCGGTGGCGCGCCCGCGCATGTCGAAGACGGTCCCGAGCTGCGTCCCGAGCCCATGAACGCCAGCACGCTGCCACAGACGGCGCTGCCCAGCGGAGCCTCGGCGGCGACTGCGGCGGCGCATCTCGCCACCGACGCGCTGGGCCGCAGCGGCCCGGACACTGGCCCGGTCAGCGGCTTCGACCTGGCGCTGGACCTCGACCTGGACGCTCCCGAGCCCGTGTCGCCGACGGCGATGGCCGCGACGCAGGCCATGCCGGCCTCCGTCGAACAGGCTCCGCTGACCATGGACTTCGACATCTCCAGTCGTGGCACCCGCACCGCGCCGCCGGCACCGGACCTGAACTTCGACCTCAGCGGCATGGGCGACCTCAGCGTCGCGCCGACGCCTGCGCCCGCGGCGGCCACCACCGACCTGGATTTCGATCTTGGCGAACCTACGCAGCCGGGCGAGACCAACCCCGATCACCTGTCCGAGGCATTGAGCGCGCTGGGTGACGATGACGGCGACCCGCTGGTGCGCCAGTTGGAACTGGCCGACGAGTTCCGCCAGATCGGCGATACCGAAGGCGCCCGCGAGGTGCTGCAGGAGCTGATCCAGCGCGCCAGCGGCTCGTTGCGCGACCGTGCGCAAGCCATGCTGAACGAACTTCGCTGAGGCGAACCGCGATACTCCGACGCCCGGCCTGTCCGGGCGTTTTCATTTGAGGAACTTGTGAGAGTTGCACTTGGCGTGAGCTACCGCGGCGGCGGCTACAACGGCTGGCAGAGCCAGCCCAACGGCCGCACCGTGCAGGACGCGCTCGAAAAAGGCCTGTCCGCGTTCGCGGCCCAGCCCATCCGCACGATCTGCGCCGGCCGCACCGACACCGGCGTGCACGGCATCAATCAGGTTGTGCATTTCGACACCGAGGTGGAGCGCGAGCCGTTCTCATGGGTGCGAGGCGTCAATCGCTATCTGCCGCCCGACATCGCCATCCAGTGGAGCCGCTTTCCAGGCGACGCGTTCCACGCCCGCAACTCCGCGCATGGCCGGCGTTACGCCTACCTGCTGCTGGAGTCGGCGGTGCGGCCGGCCATCGAATCCGGCCAGTGCGGCTGGTTCTTTCGCCCGCTCGACCAGGCCGCGCTGGAAGCCGCGGCCGGGCGCTTGATCGGCGAGCACGACTTCTCGTCCTTCCGGTCGTCCGAATGCCAGGCCGCGTCGCCCATCAAGACGCTGCGCGAAATCACCGTGCAGCGCCGCGGCAGCTACTGGCGCTTCGAGTTCGAGGCCAGTGCCTTCCTGCACCACATGGTGCGCAACCTGATGGGCTGCCTGCTGGCGGTGGGCAGCGGCACACGCTCGCCGGACTGGGTGTCGCAGGTGCTGGCGGCGCGCGACCGCAAGGTGGCCGCGCCGACCTTCGCCCCGGACGGCCTCTACTTCCTCGGCCCGACCTACGATGCCGAGCTGGACATCCCGCGGCATGTGGCCGCGCTAGATTGGCTCCCGTGACATGACAAGAATCAAGATCTGCGGCCTGACCCGCGAGGCCGATGTCGACGCGGCCGTCGAGGCCGGCGCCGACGCCATCGGCTTCGTCTTCTACGCCAAGAGCAAGCGCGCCGTGACGCCGGCGCGGGCGAGGGCGCTGGCGCGGTTGCTGCCGCCCTTCGTGACGCCGGTGGGCCTGTTCGTCAACGCGACCGACGCCGAACTGCAGGCCGGGCTGGATGCCTTGCCCAACATGCTGCTGCAGTTCCATGGTGACGAGACACCCGCCGACTGCGATCGCGTGAAGCGGCCCTATCTGCGTGCCGCCGCCATGGCCCCGGGCTTTGACTTGGTAGACTTCGCCTCTCGTTTTTCGAACGCTCAGGCCATCCTGCTCGACGCTCCCGTCGAGGGTTATGGCGGCGGCGGCAAGGTCTTCGATTGGTCACTCATTCCACCAAGCGCAGCCTCTCACCTCGTTTTGTCTGGTGGGTTGAATGCAGCAAACGTCGGCGATGGCATCGCCCGGGTGCGGCCTTGGGCCGTTGATGTGAGTTCCGGCGTCGAGCCCCTGGGAGGCCCCAAGGGCGTCAAGGACGCCGCCCTGATCCACGAGTTCTGCCGCGCGGTGCGCCGCGCCGATGCAGAACTGACCCGATAGAGGAAGACCATGTTCCAGTATGACCAGCCCGACGCGACCGGGCATTTCCGTGCGCTTGGCCAGCCGACCTACGGCGGCAGCTTCGTCTCCGAGACCCTCGTCCACGCGCTGGACCAGTTGAAGGACGCCTACGCGCATTACCAGAACGATCCGGAGTTCCTGGCCGAGTTCAAGAAGGAGCTCAAGCACTTCGTCGGCCGGCCCAGCCCGATCTATCACGCCGACCGCCTCTCCCGCGAGCTGGGCGGCGCGCAGATCTACCTGAAGCGCGAGGACCTGAACCACACTGGCGCGCACAAGATCAACAACGTCATCGGCCAGGCGCTGCTGGCCAAGCGCATGGGCAAGCCGCGCGTCATCGCCGAGACCGGCGCCGGTCAGCACGGCGTGGCGACGGCGACGATCTGCGCCCGCTACGGCCTCGAATGCGTCGTCTACATGGGCAGCGAGGACGTCAAGCGCCAGTCGCCCAACGTCTACCGCATGAAGCTGCTGGGCGCGACCGTCGTGCCGGTGGACAGCGGCAGCAAGACGCTGAAGGACGCGCTGAACGAGGCGATGCGTGACTGGGTCACCAACGTCGAGAACACCTTCTACATCATCGGTACCGTGGCCGGCCCGCATCCCTACCCGATGATGGTGCGCGACTTCCAGCGCATCATCGGCCTGGAGTGCCTGGAGCAGATGCCCGAGATGACCGGCCGCCAGCCGGATGCCGTCGTTGCCTGCGTGGGCGGCGGCAGCAATGCCATCGGCATCTTCCACCCCTACATCCCGCACGAGAACGTGCGCCTGATCGGCGTGGAGGCCGCAGGGCAGGGCGTGGCCAGCGGCAAGCACGCCGCGACGCTGACCGCCGGCAGCCCCGGCGTGCTGCACGGCAACCGCACCTACCTGCTGCAAGACGACAACGGCCAGATCATCGAGACGCACTCGATCTCCGCCGGCCTGGACTATCCCGGTGTCGGCCCCGAGCATGCGCACCTGAAGGACATCGGCCGCGCCGAGTATGTCGGCGTCACCGATGCCGAGGCGCTGGCCGCCTTCCATCGCCTGTGCCGCACCGAGGGCATCATCCCGGCGTTGGAATCCAGCCACGCCGTCGCGCACGCCATCAAGCTCGCGCCGATGCTTTCCAAGGACAAGGTCTTGCTCGTGAACCTGTCCGGCCGCGGCGACAAGGACATCGGCACCGTCGCCGACCTGTCCGGCGCCGCCTATTTCGATCGCCCTTCGCAAGCCGGTGAAAAGGTGAAGCAATGAGCCGCATCGACAAGACCTTCCAGCAACTCAAGGCCGACGGCCGCAAGGCGCTGATTCCCTTCGTCACCGCTGGCGACCCGCACCCCAGCGCCACCGTCGACCTGATGCTGGCCATGGCCGAGGCAGGCGCCGACGTGATCGAGCTGGGCGTGCCGTTCTCCGACCCAATGGCCGACGGTCCCGTCATCCAGCGCGCGGGCGAGCGGGCGCTGGCCAAGGGCATCTCGCTGCGCGACGTGCTGGCCTTCGTGCGCGACTTCCGTGCCCGCAATGATGCGACGCCCATCGTGCTGATGGGCTACGCCAACCCTGTGGAGCGCTACGGCCTGGCTGCCTTCGTGGCCGACGCGTCGGCAGCGGGCGTGGACGGCGTGCTTATCGTGGACTACCCGCCCGAGGAGTGCGAGGAGTTCGCTGCCCAGCTGCGCGCCGGCGGCATGGACGCCATCTTCCTGCTGGCGCCCACCTCCACCGAGGCGCGCATGGCCCAGGTGGGCAAGCTCGCCAGCGGCTACGTCTACTACGTGTCGCTGAAGGGCGTGACCGGCGCCGGCCACCTGAACACGGCCGCCGTGGCCGAGGCCGTGCCGCGCATCCGCCAGCACGTCAGCACGCCGGTGGGCGTCGGTTTCGGCATCCGTGACGGGGCGACGGCACGGGCCGTCGCCGACGTTTCGGACGCCGTCGTCATCGGTTCCAAACTGGTCGAACTGCTGGAGCGCCAGCCGGCCGATAATGTCGCCCTGACTGGCGCGGCCTTCATCCGTGAAATCCGCGCCGCACTCGACAAGAAGGACTGACATGAGTTGGCTCGACAAACTGCTCCCGCCCAAGATCCAGCAAGGCGACCCGGCCGACCGGCGCACGGTGCCCGAAGGCCTGTGGATCAAGTGCCCGAGCTGCGAGACGGTGCTGTACAAGACCGACCTGGAGCAGAACATCAACGTCTGCCCCAAGTGCAGCTTCCACCACCGCATCGGCGCGCGTGCGCGCCTGGACGCCTTCCTCGACGGTGAAGGCCGCTACGAGATCGGCCAGGAGGTGCTGCCGGTCGACGCGTTGAAGTTCAAGGACAGCAAGAAGTACCCCGACCGCCTGAAGGAAGCGCTGGAGAACACCGGCGAGACCGACGCGCTGGTGGTCATCGGCGGCGCCGTCATGAGCGTGCCCGTCGTCGCGGCCTGCTTCGAGTTCGACTTCATGGGCGGCTCCATGGGCTCCGTCGTCGGCGAGCGCTTCGTGCGCGGTGTCGAGACGGCCATCGAGCAGAAGACGCCCTTCATCTGCTTCACCGCTACCGGCGGCGCGCGGATGCAGGAAGGCCTGTTGTCGCTGATGCAGATGGCCAAGACCAACGCGTCGCTGACGCGCCTGGCCAAAGCCAAGTTGCCCTACATCAGCGTGCTGACCGACCCGACCATGGGCGGCGTGTCGGCCTCGTTCGCCTTTGTCGGCGACATCGTGCTGGCCGAGCCCAAGGCGCTGATCGGCTTTGCCGGCCCGCGCGTCATCGAGAACACCGTGCGCGAGAAGCTGCCCCCGGGCTTCCAGCGCGCCGAGTTCCTGATGGAGAAGGGTGCCATCGACATGATCGTGGACCGCCGCCAGCTGCGCGAAACCATCGCCCGCCAGCTCGCCATGCTGCAGCGCCAGAGCGCCGACGCGGTGGCCTGACCCTCGTCGCGATAGTTCCAAGCCAGGCCGTCGTGCCTGGCTTTTGTTTTTCAAAACGCCATGACGCTTGACGACTGGCTCGCCCACTGCGAGCGCCTGCACCCCAAGACCATCGACATGACGCTGGACCGCGTCCGGGTGGTGAAGGAACGCCTCGGCATCGCGTTCGACTGCCCCACCGTCGTCGTCGCCGGCACCAACGGCAAGGGCTCGACCTGTGCGATGCTGGAGTCCATCGCGCTGCACGCCGGCTATCGCGTGGGGCTGTACATCAAGCCCCACCTCGTGCACTTCCAGGAGCGCTGCCGCGTGGGCGGCGCGCCTGTGCAGTCCGAATCGCTGGAGCCGCACTTCGAGGCCGTCGAAGCGGCGCGCGGCGACATCACGCTGACCTACTTCGAGTTCACGACGCTGGCCATCATGCGCCGGCTGCAGCACGAGCCGCTGGACTTCGTCATCCTCGAAGTCGGCCTGGGTGGCCGGCTGGACGCCGTCAACGTCATCGACGGCGACTGCGCCGTCATCACCAGCATCGACCTGGACCACACCGAATTCCTCGGCACCGACCGCGACAGCGTCGGCCGCGAGAAGGCCGGCATCATGCGGCCGGGGCGTCCGGTGGTCGTCAGCGACCCGGTGCCGCCGGCCTCGCTGGCTGCGCGCGCCGCCGAACTCGGCGCCGACCTGCGTCAGCTGGGCAAGGACTTCACCTTCAGCGGCGACCGCGCGCAGTGGCAATGGGCTGGTCGCGGCAAGCGCTACTCCGGCATGTCCTATCCGGCGCTGCGCGGCGTCAACCAGTTGCTGAACGCGTCCGGCGTGCTGGCCGCCTTCGAGGCGCTGGCCGACCGCCTGCCCATCAGCGCCCAGGCGGTGCGCACCGGCCTCGCGCTGGTCGAGCTGCCGGGTCGCTTCCAGGTGCTGGCCGGCCAGCCGGCCGTCGTGCTGGATGTGGCGCACAACCCGCACGCCGTCGCGGCGCTGGCGCAGAACCTCGATCAGATGGGCTTCTTCCCGCGCACGCATGCCGTCTTCGGTGCAATGGCGGACAAGGACCTGGCCGGCATCCTGGCGCGCATCGCCCCGCTGGTGGACGTCTGGCACTTCACCAACCTGCCGCTGCCGCGCGCAGCCACGGCCGAGCAGCTTGAAACGGCGTTCCTCGCCGCCGGGCTGAAGACGCCACCCGGCGTGCAGACCCATACCCACGCCACACCCCTGGACGCCTTGCACGCTGCGGCGGCCGGGGCGACCACGGCCGATAGAATCCTGGTCTTCGGTTCCTTCTACACCGTGGGCGGCGTGTTGCAGCAGGGCATTCCCCGCGTGACCGCCGGCGCTGCAGCGCCGCAGCCTCCCACCCTCCACTGAGCCAGACGCCGGCTATGGGCCTGTTTTCCTTCCTCAAACGCGACGACGCAGCCGCGGCGGCGCCCAAGAAGTCTTCGGCCAAGTCAGCCGCCAAGGCCCCCGCCGCCGACGACGTGCATGTGCTGCGCATTCGCGCCCGCCGCCGTCTCATCGGCGCGGCGGTGCTGGTCGCGGCCGGCGTGGTGGGCTTCCCGCTGATCTTCGAGACGCAGCCGCGCCCCATCCCGGTCGATCTGCCCATCGAGATCCCCCGCAAGGAAACGGCGCCGCCGCTGGCCGTGCCGACGCGCGAGCCGGTGTCGCAGGCCCAGCCTGCGGCCAGCGCTGAACTGCCTCCCGAGCCGCGGGTGGCCGACAAGCCGGTCGACCAACCGGCCGAGAAGCCGGTTCCAAAGGTTGCAGAAGCGCCCGCCGTCAAGCTTGCCGAGAAGCCGGCGGAGAAACCTGCCGACAAACCGGTCAAGCCGCAGCCGAACGACGGCGCCCGTGCCCAGGCGCTGCTGGAAGGCCGGGAGCCCGCCGCCGCGACGACGTCGCGCTTCATCGTGCAGGTCGGCGCCTATGGCGAGAACAAGGCCGCGCAGGAGATGCGCGCCAAGATCGAGAAGCTGGGCCTCAAGACCTATGCCCAGGCCGTGGAGACGGCCGATGGCCGCCGCGTGCGCGTGCGCCTGGGGCCGTTTGCGAACCGCGACGAGGCCGAGCGCGCCGCCGCCAAGCTCAAGGGCGCGGGCCTGCCCGGCGCCATCCTGACGCTCTGACATGGACGGTGTGGCGCTCAGCTGGGTCGATCTCGCGCTGCTGCTGCTGCTGCTGATTTCGATCGGCATCGGCATCTGGCGCGGCCTCGTCTTCGAGGTCATGTCGCTGGCCGGCTGGTTGGTGGCCTATTTCGCGGCGTCACCGCTGGCCCCGCTGGTCGCCGAACTGGTGCCCGACAGCTGGCTGGATCGCTTCGGGCCGAGCACGCTGCACCTCATCACGCTGGTCATCGCCTTCTTTTCCGTGCTCGTCGTGTGGAGCCTGGCCACGCGCCTGGTCAAGGCGCTGATCCATGCCACGCCGCTGTCGGCCATCGACCGCCTCGGCGGCGCCGGTTTCGGCGCGCTGCGCGGCGTGTTCGTCGCGCTGCTGCTCGTGCTGGTCATCGGCGCTTCGCCGCTGGCCCAGTCGGCCACCTGGCAGGCCTCGCGCGCTGCGCCCGTGCTGACCGGCGTGCTGCGCGACGTGGCACCGCTGCTGCCTGAACCTCTTGCCCGTTTCATTTCCCGCTCGATGACCCCATCTGGGGCGGACGCTACTGATTAAGGACCCTCGCCATGTGCGGCATCGTCGGCGCCCTCGCGGCCTCTCCCGTCAACCAACTCCTCTATGACGCGCTGCTGCTGCTGCAGCACCGCGGTCAGGACGCGGCCGGCATCGTCACGATGCAGGGCCACAAGTGCTTCATGCACAAGGCCCGCGGCATGGTGCGCGACGTGTTCCGCACCCGCAACATGCGTGCGCTGCCCGGCAGCATCGGCCTGGGCCAGGTGCGCTACCCCACGGCCGGCAATGCCTACAGCGAGGAAGAGGCCCAGCCCTTCTACGTGAACGCGCCATTCGGCATCGTGCTGGTGCACAACGGCAACCTGACCAATGCGCACGCGCTGAAGGACGAGTTGTTCGACATCGACCGACGCCACATCAACACCGAGAGCGATACCGAGGTGCTGATCAACGTGCTGGCGCACGAGCTGGAGATGGCCGCGCGCGACCTGCCGCTGACGCCCAAGGAAATCTTCGCCGCCGTGCGCGCCGTACAGAAGCGCATCAAGGGCAGCTACGCCGTCATCGCGCTGATCGCCGGCTACGGCCTGCTTGCCTTCCGCGACCCCTTCGGCATCCGCCCGCTGTGCTTCGGCCGTTCCAGCAACGGCGATTTCATGGTGGCCAGCGAGAGCGTGGCGCTGGAAGGCACGGGCCATGTGATGGAGCGCGATGTGGCTCCCGGCGAGGCGCTGTTCGTCGACATGGACGGCAAGCTGCACACCGAGCAGTGCAACGACGGCCCGCAGCTCAACCCCTGCATGTTCGAGTTCGTCTACCTGGCGCGCCCGGACTCGGTCATCGACGGGATCTCGGTCTACCAGGCCCGTTTGAACATGGGCGAGACGCTGGCCCAGCGCGTCATCTCCACGATGCCGCCCAACGAGATCGATGTGGTGATCCCCATCCCTGAGAGCAGCCGTCCGTCGGCCATGCAGCTGGCGCACCGCATCGGCAAGCCCTACCGCGAGGGCTTCGTGAAGAACCGCTACGTCGGCCGGACCTTCATCATGCCGGGGCAGGGCGCGCGCAAGAAGAGCGTGCGCCAGAAGCTCAACGCCATCGGCCTTGAGTTCAAGAACCGCAACGTGCTGCTGGTGGATGACTCCATCGTGCGCGGCACCACGTCCAAGGAGATTGTGCAGATGGCCCGCGACGCCGGCGCCCGCAAGGTCTATCTCGCCTCGGCCGCGCCCCCGGTGCGCTATCCCAATGTCTACGGTATCGACATGCCCACGCAGGAGGAGCTGATCGCGCATGGCCGCACCATCGAGGAAGTGCGCCAGTACATCGGCGCCGATGCGCTGATCTACCAGGACGTGGACGCGATGAAGCGCGTAGTCGCCGCGCTGCGCCCGGGCCTGGCCGGCTTTGATGCCAGTTGCTTCGACGGCCATTACGTGACCGGCGACGTCAGCCTGGCGGACTTCGCCGCCATCCGCGAGCAACGCACCTCGCAGGGCGACGAGGAAGACGCCGCAGCGCGCAGCCGCCTGGCGCTTCAGAGCGGCAGCGAAGGCTGACGCGCCACCCCTCCAACGCAGACACTCGCATGAGTTCCTTCGACAAGATCCGCACGCGCATCGCGCCTTCGCCTACCGGCTTCCTGCACCTGGGCACGGCCCGCACGGCGCTCTACTCCTGGGCCTTCGCCCGGCATCACGGCGGCGAGTTCGTGCTGCGCATCGAGGACACCGACGTGGCCCGCTCCACGCAGGACTCCGTCGATCAGATCATTGCCGCAATGAACTGGCTGGGCCTGAGCTACGACGAAGGCCCGATCTACCAGATGCAGCGCCTGGACCGCTACACGGCGGTCATCGAGCAGCTGATTGCCGAAGGCAAGGCCTACCGCTGCTACGCGACCCCCGAAGAGTTGACCGAAATGCGCGAGGCGCAGAAGGCCCGCGGTGAGAAGACGCTGTACGACCGCCGCTGGCGCCCGGCGCCCGGCAAGACGCTGCCCACGCCGCCCGAAGGCGTGAAGCCCGTCGTGCGCTTCGCCAACCCCGTCGAGGGCGACGTGACCTGGGATGACCTCGTCAAGGGGCCGATCACCATCAACAACCGCGAGATCGACGACCTCATCATTGCCCGCACGGACGGCGTGCCGACCTACAACTTCGCTGTCGTCGTCGACGACTGGGACATGCGCATCAGCCACGTCTTCCGCGGCGACGAGCACGTCAACAACACGCCCTGGCAGATCAACATCTTCAATGCGCTGGGTGCGCCGCTGCCTCAGTTTGGCCATCTTCCGATCATCCTGGGCGACGACGGCCTGAAGCTGTCCAAGCGTCGCGGTGCCGTCAGCGTGATGGACTACGCCGCTAACGGCTATCTGCCTGAAGGCATGCTGAATTACCTGGCGCGTCTGGGCTGGAGCCACGGTGACGACGAACTGTTCTCCGCGGAGCAGATGGTCAGTTGGTTCGACGGCACGCACTTGTCCAAGAGCCCCGCCCAGTGGGATCCGGCCAAGCTGGACTGGGTCAATGGCCACTATGTGAAGCACATTGACGAGGCCCGCCTTGCTGAACTGGTTGTCGCGCAACTGGCAGCCAAGGGCATTGCCGTCACTGCGAACGACGTGCAACCCAAGATCGGCTTGTTCAAGGACCGCTGCGCCACCGCTGCGGTGCTGGCCGACTGGCTGGCGATGTACTTCACGTCGGTGTCGCCTTCGGCCGAAGACCTTGCGACGCACTTGACCGATGCGATTCGCCCGGCGCTCGCCGAGTTGGCCCGGCGTTTGGAAGCCGTGGCGGAGTGGAACAAGGCCGGCATCCAGCAGGCCTTGAAGGAGACGCTGGCTGCTGTCGGGCTGAAGATGCCGCAACTCGCTGTACCGGTCCGGGTGGTGGTGTGCGGTCGTGCACAGACGCCTTCTCTGGATGCCGTGCTGGAGCACTTTGACAAGAAAAAAGTGCTCGATCGCTTGCAATCTCTCTAAAATTCGGCATATACTCTTGGTCTCGCTTGAACAGCGCCGTTAAAGAAGAGATCGATAACGATCAAATCTGGAACGCAGGGGGTATAGCTCAGCTGGGAGAGCGCTTGCATGGCATGCAAGAGGTCAGCGGTTCGATCCCGCTTACCTCCACCAAAATCTTGAAAGAGATTCAGGTGGCGCGCGGTTCAAGTGCGAAGGATTCGTCCCCTTCGTCTAGAGGCCTAGGACACCACCCTTTCACGGTGATTACAGGGGTTCGAATCCCCTAGGGGACGCCAAGTTTGATGAGCTTGGGTTTGGCTGCAAAGCGAAACCGAATTCATTCCACGCGGAGTGGTAGTTCAGTTGGTTAGAATACCGGCCTGTCACGCCGGGGGTCGCGGGTTCGAGCCCCGTCCACTCCGCCAAGGATTACATCGGGCACGCCCGATAAAATGAACGGCCAATTTATTGGCCGTTTGTTTTTGAGTCACGCTCCAGGGGGTATAGCTCAGCTGGGAGAGCGCTTGCATGGCATGCAAGAGGTCAGCGGTTCGATCCCGCTTACCTCCACCAAGCAAACTGAAGTTTGACAGGTAGCGTGATTTAAAATTGAAGATATAGTCCCCTTCGTCTAGAGGCCTAGGACACCACCCTTTCACGGTGATTACAGGGG
>DASWWC010000074.1:0-1758 GCA_036401055.1 Roseateles sp. | reverse complement strand
CGCTGGCGTAATTGACCAGGTCTTCCTTGGTCACGGCGCCGCGGCGACCGGTGCCTTCCACGGCGGCCGGATCGATGCCCTGGGTGATGGCGGTGAAGCGCGCGCCCGGGGGCAGCGCGTCGGCGCCGGCCGGGGCCGGCTTGGTGCTGGACGGCGCGGCGGCGTCGGCCTTGGCGGCCTCGGCCTTCGGCTGTACTTCCTGGGCGCCGGCGGCCGGCTTCTTCTCTTCCGCGGCGGGGGCGGGCGCGGCAGCGGCCGCACCTTCCTCGATGATCGCCAGCAGCTGCTGGCTGGTCACCGTGTCGCCTTCCTTGAACTTGATCTCCTTCAGCACACCGTCGACGGGCGAGGGCACTTCCAGCACGACCTTGTCGGTTTCCAGGTCCATCAGGTTCTCGTCGCGCTTGACGGCATCACCCACCTTCTTGTGCCAGGCGGCGATGGTGGCGTCGGAGACGGACTCGGGAAGAACCGGAACTTTGACTTCAGTGGCCATTGGATGGGACGTCCTGGTGGTGTTGTTGTTCGTTGGAATGGGTGACGCGTACTTACTCGGCGACGTTGTCGCTGCCGAGCTTGTTGACCAGCGCATCGGCGACCAGCTTCAGCTGCTCCTCGACGTGCTCGGCGAAATGGCCGGCAGCGGGCGAGGGCGAGCGCGAGCGGCCCGCGTAGTGCAGCGTCTGCTTGTCGGCCAGGCAGGCCTGCAGGTGGTGCTTGATCTGGTACCACGCGCCCTGGTTCTGCGGCTCTTCCTGGCACCAGATGACTTCGGTCGCCTTGCCATAGCGCTTCAGTTCGGCGGCCAGCTGCTCGCGCGGGAACGGGTAGAGCTGTTCGACGCGCAGGATGGCCACATCGTCCTGGCCACGCTTCTGCGCGTCTTCCAGCAGGTCGTAGTAGACCTTGCCCGAGCAGGCGACGACGCGCTTGACCTTCTTGGCGTCGGCGGCGGCGTCCGGGATCAGGTGCTGGAACTCGCCGTTGGCGAGTTCGTCCAGCGTGGACACGGCCAGCTTGTGGCGCAGCAGCGACTTGGGCGTCATCACGACCAGCGGCTTACGCGTGGTCATGCGCATCTGCCGGCGGAGCATGTGGTAGCACTGGGCGGGCGTGGTCGGCACGCAGACCAGCATGTTCTCCACGGCGCACAGTTGCAGGAAGCGCTCCAGGCGCGCCGAGCTGTGCTCGGGGCCCTGGCCTTCGTAGCCGTGCGGCAGCAGCAGCGTCAGGCCGCTGATGCGGCCCCACTTGGCTTCGCCGGCGGCGATGAACTGGTCGATCACGACCTGCGCGCCGTTGGCGAAGTCGCCGAACTGCGCCTCCCAGATGCACAGGGTGTTGGGATCGGTGGTCGAGAAGCCGTATTCGAACGCCATCACCGCTTCTTCGCTGAGCAGCGAGTCGATGATGGTGGCCTGTTCGGCCTGTTCCACCAACTGGCGCAGCGGCAGGTAGTAGCTGTCGGTCTTCTGGTCGTGGAGGATCGCATGGCGATGGAAGAACGTGCCGCGTCCCGCGTCCTGGCCGACCAGGCGCAGGCCGTTGCCTTCCGCCAGCAGCGTGGCGTAGGCGAGGTTCTCGGCAAAGCCCCAATCGGCGAGCTGTTCGCCGGCCGCCATCTTCACGCGGTCCTCGTAGATCTTCGCCACGCGCGGATGCAGC
This sequence comes from Roseateles sp., assembly GCA_036401055.1. Classification (GTDB taxonomy): domain Bacteria; phylum Pseudomonadota; class Gammaproteobacteria; order Burkholderiales; family Burkholderiaceae_C; genus Pelomonas. The sequence goes on along the minus strand of DASWWC010000074.1, from coordinate 93 downwards.
GCGACGCCGGCCGGGATCGTGGTGATGATCTTGGCCAGCGAGTCCAGCGACTTGCGCTTGACCTTGGTGTCGACCGCATCGCTGAGCTTGCCC
>DASWWC010000073.1:0-23425 GCA_036401055.1 Roseateles sp. | reverse complement strand
CGGGCTGGTAAACCGCCGGCCTGAAATACAGCGCCCGCCAGGCGGCGATGGCCAGCTGGCTGCCGTAGAGGCCGCGCAGCTCGTGCTCGCGGCGCGGCGCGCTGACCGGCGGTTGAGCCTGCAGCCAGGCGTGCAGCGCGTCGGCGTCCTCGCGCGTGACGAGGGTGGTGTTCGTGACCGGGTGGGCCGGCAGCAGCAGCCGGCCGTCGCGGCTCTGGCCCAGGTGCAGCGCGCGCCAGAAATCGTCGGTGCTCCAGCCGGCCAGGCCGGTGGCGTCGGGCGTCAGGTTGGACGAGAACGCCGTGCCGAACGGCGTCGGGATGGCCCGGCCGCCGGCCAGGCGCTCGCCGCCGCGGGCCGTGTGGCAGCCGGCGCAGTTGCCCACCGCGGCCAGGTAGGCGCCGCGCTTCAGATCCACCGGCGCGGTGGACCGCGGCGTCGCATCCGGCAGGTTGCGCTGCCAGGCCAGCAACGCCGCGGCGGCTGCGGCCAGGGCCAGGATCAGCAGCGCCAGCCCGGTCAGCAGCCGCTTCATGGCAGGCCCCCGCAGCGCACCGGGGCCGGCGCGGGCAGGGCGGGAGCCGAGTGCGCATCGGCCGGCATGGGCTGGCCGGCGAGGAACTGCGTCATCGCATTGATCTCGGCCACGGTCAGCGTCTTGGCAATCTGGGCCATGCAGTCGGGCGCCTGGGCACGGCGCTGGCCGCTGCGCCAGGCACCCAGCTGTCCGTTCAGGTAGTCGCGCGACAGGCCGAGCAGCCCGGGCACGCCGGGTTGGGTGCCGGTCAGGCGCTCGCCGTGGCAGGCGGTGCAGGCGGGCAGCTTGCGGGCCGCGTCACCCTGGCGGATCAACTGCTCAGCGCGGGCCAGCTCGGGCGCGGGCAGCGTGGGCCGCTGCGGCGGCGGGTAGGGCAGGTCCAGCGACGCGAAGTGGCCGGCCAGCTCCTTCAGGTAGGCGTCGGACAGCGGCGTGACCAGCTCGCTCATCAGGCCGTAGTCGCGCCGGCCGTCGCGGAAGTTCAGCAGCTGGTTGTACAGATAGCCGGCGGGCTTGCCCGCCAGGCGGGGGTAGTAGCCGTCGGGCGCGGCGCGGCCTTCCTTGCCGTGGCAGCCGGTGCAGGCCAGGGCGCGCTGGGCCAGGGTGTCGGGGACGGGCTGGGCGACGGCGGCCGCGGCCAGGAGGCACAGAGCCGCGATGAGCGGGCGTATCGGGGAGGGCATGGCCCGTCATCTTGCCTGCACCGCCGGCTGCCGGTAAGGAGCAGATCAGCCCGGCTGCGACCGTATCAGTTCGCCCAGCCGGGCCACGGCGGCGGCCAGCGCGGGTGTCCAGGGCTGGCCGCCGTTCAGCCGCAGGCAGTGCCGGAACGCGCCGCTGGCGGAGAACAGCGGCCCCGGGGCGAGGCTGATGCCCTCGGTCAGCGCGGCGCGCTGCAGGGCCAGGCTGTCTAAGCCCTCGGGCAAGGTGACCCACAGGAAATAGCCGCCCCGGGGCTGCGTCACGCGGGTGCCCGGCGGTAATTGCTGCAGCAGCGCCTCCCGCAGGGCCTGCTGCTGCGTGGCGAGCGCACGGCGCAGCGCGCGCAGGTGGCGCTCGTAGTCGCCGCCTTCCAGATAGTGCGCGATGGCGGCTTGCGCGGGCCAGGAGCCGGACAGGCTCTGGCTGAGCTTGGCGCGCCGCAGGGCGGGCGCAAAGCGGCCCGCGGCCACCCAGCCGACGCGGTAGCCGGGGGCCAGCGTCTTCGCGAACGAGCCGGCGTGCAGCACGCCGCCGGTCGTCGAGTAGGCCTTGGCGGGCAGCGGCGGCTTGCCGTCGTGCTGCAATTCGGCGTAGACATCGTCCTCGATGAGGGGGATGCCGCGGCGCTCCAGCAGCTCGGCGAGGGCGCGTTTCTTCTGCGGCGGCATCAGGCTGCCCAGCGGGTTCTGGAAGCTGGTCATCAGCCAGCAGGCCGTGGGCGCGTGGCGCTCGATCAGCGCGGCCATGGCGTCGAGGTCGGCGCCCTCGGCCGGGTCGGCGGGGACTTCGACGGCGCGCAGCCCCAGCCGCTCCAGCGCCTGCAGCGCGGCGTAGAAGCAGGGCGATTCGACCAGCACGGCGTCGCCCGGCCGGGTCAGCATCTGCAGCGACAGGTTCAGCCCCTCCAGCGCCCCGTCGGTCAGCACGATCTCGTCGGGCGAGATGCTCATGCCCAGCCGCAGGTAGCGCAGCGCGATCTGGCGCCGCAGGCCCTCGTGGCCGCCGGGGAGTTGCTGCGTCAGCTCGGCCGGGTCCAGCCGGCGGCTGCCGGCGGTCAGCGCGCTGCGCAGCTTGTCGAAGGGGAACAGCGACGGGCTGGGGAAGGCCGAGCCCAGCGGCGCATGGATGTCGTGTCCGCCCGTGCCGAGCAGCTGGAAGACGAGCTCGCTGACGGCGACCGGCAGCGGCTGCTGCGCCTCAGCGCCCGTGGCCAGGGAGGCGGGCGGCGCGACGAAGTAGCCGGAGCGCTCGGCGGCGCGCACCAGGCCGCGGGCTTCGAGCAGGTGGTAGGCCTGGAAGACGGTGGCCGCGCTGCAGCCGTGGCTGGCCTGCGTGCGGCGCACGGAGGGCAGCCGGTCCCCGGGGCGCAGCGCGCCGCCGGCGATCAGTCGGGCCAGATCGTCGGCCAGCCGGCGGTAGCGGGGCGGGGCCGCGCTCACCGCGCGCCGAAGATGGCCGAGCCGACGCGCGCCATCGTCGAGCCGGCCTGGATGGCGTCTTCCAGGTCGGCACTCATGCCCAGCGACAGCGTGTCCAGCGGCAGACCCTCGGCCTTCAGCGCCTCGAACAGCGCGGCCATGGCGCGGTGCTGGGCCAGCGCGCCCGGGCCGGGCTCGGGGATGGCCATCAGGCCGCGCAGCTGCAGTCGCGGCAGCACGGTGACCTGGCGGGCCAGCGCGGCGACCTCGGCTGGCAGCAGGCCGCTCTTGCTGGCCTCGGCGCTGATGTTGACCTGCAGGCAGACGTTCAGCGGCGGCAGCCCGGTGGGGCGCTGCTCGGACAGGCGCTGCGCGATCTTGAGCCGGTCCACGCTCTGCACCCAGTCGAACTGCTCCGCCACGGGCTTGGTCTTGTTGGACTGCAGCGGGCCGATCAGGTGCCACTCGATCCGGTCGCGCAGATCGGGCAGCGCGGCGATCTTGGCCAGGCCTTCCTGCACGTAGTTCTCGCCGAAGGCGCGGGCGCCGGCCGCGAATGCTTCCCGCACCGCGCTGGCAGGGAAGGTCTTGCTGACGGTCAGCAGCTGTACCGCGTTGGGTGGACGGCCGGCTGCGACACATGCCGCAGCGATGCGGTTTTTGGTGGCTTGGAGGGAGTCTGAGATCGCCATAATCAGCTGAGCACTTACGGGCACATTCATGGACATCACTCAGCTGCTGGCATTTTCGGTCAAGAACAAGGCCTCCGACCTGCACCTCTCGGCCGGCCTGCCGCCGATGATCCGCGTGCATGGCGATGTGCGCCGCATCAATGTCGAGGCCCTGGACCACCGTGCGGTCCACGACATGGTCTACGACATCATGAACGACTCCCAGCGCAAGGTGTACGAGGAGACGCTGGAAGTCGACTTCTCGTTCGAGATCCAGGGCCTGGCGCGCTTTCGCGTCAACGCCTTCAACCAGAACCGCGGCGCCGGCGCCGTGTTCCGGACCATTCCCAGCAAGATCCTCAGCCTGGAGCAACTGGCCGCGCCCAAGGTGTTCGCCGAGCTGGCGCTCAAGCCGCGCGGCATGGTGCTGGTGACCGGCCCGACCGGCTCGGGCAAGAGCACGACGCTGGCGGCCATGATCAACCACCTCAACGAGAACGAGTACGGCCACATCCTGACCATCGAGGACCCGATCGAGTTCGTGCACGAGTCCAAGAAGAGCCTGATCAACCAGCGCGAGGTGGGGCCGCACACGCACAGCTTCAGCAACGCGCTGCGCTCGGCGTTGCGCGAAGACCCGGACTGCGTCCTGGTGGGCGAAATGCGCGACCTGGAAACCATCCGCCTGGCGCTGACGGCGGCCGAGACGGGCCACCTGGTGTTCGGCACGCTGCACACCTCGTCGGCCGCCAAGACGGTGGACCGCATCGTGGACGTGTTCCCCGCTGCCGAAAAGGAGATGGTGCGCGCGATGGTGTCCGAGTCGCTGGTGGCCGTCATCTCGCAGAGCCTGTGCAAGCTCAAGGACGGCACCGGCCGCGTCGCGGCGCACGAGATCATGCTGGGCACCTCGGCCATCCGTAACCTGATCCGCGAGAACAAGGTCGCGCAGATGTACTCGTCCATCCAGACCGGCAACAGCCTGGGCATGCAGACGCTGGACCAGAACCTGACCGACCTGGTCCGGCGCAACATCATTTCGCCCGCTGAGGCTCGCGCAAAAGCCAAGTTCCCGGAAAACTTCCCGGGCTGATCGCCGCAAAGGACACCCATCATGGAACGCGACCAGGCCTCGAAATTCATCAACGACCTGCTGCGGCTGATGCTGTCGCGCAAGGGCTCCGACCTGTTCCTGACCGCCGAGTTCCCGCCGGCCATCAAGGTGGACGGCAAGATGACCAAGGTGTCGCCCCAGCCGCTGACCGGCCAGCACACGCTGCAGCTGGCGCGGGCCATCATGAACGACAAGCAGGCCGCCGAGTTCGAGCGCTCCAAGGAGTGCAACTTCGCGATCTCGCCGCACGGCATCGGGCGCTTTCGCGTCAACGCCTTCCTGCAGCAGGGCCAGGTCGGCCTGGTGCTGCGGACCATCCCTTCCACGCTGCCCACCATCGAGTCGCTGGACCTGCCGCCGGTGCTGCGCGAGGTGGTGCAGGCCAAGCGGGGGCTGGTCATCGTCGTGGGGGCGACCGGCTCGGGCAAGAGCACGTCGCTGGCCGCGATGATCGACGAGCGCAACGAGACGACCTACGGCCACATCGTGACCATCGAGGACCCGATCGAGTTCGTGCACCCGCACAAGAACTGCATCGTCACGCAGCGCGAGCTGGGCCTGGACACGGACAGCTGGGAGGCGGCGCTGAAGAACTCGCTGCGCCAGGCGCCCGACGTCATCCTGATGGGCGAGCTGCGCGACCGCGAGACCATGGACCACGCCATCGCCTTCGCCGAGACCGGCCACCTGTGCATGGCCACGCTGCATGCCAACAGCGCCAACCAGGCGCTGGACCGCATCATCAACTTCTTCCCCGAAGACCGCCGCCAGCAACTGCTGATGGACCTCTCGCTGAACCTGCGCGCCCTCGTCAGCCAGCGGCTGCTGCCGCGCCGCGAGGGCAAGGGCCGGGTCGCCGCCGTCGAGATCCTGCTGAACTCGCCGCTGATCTCGGACCTGATCTTCAAGGGCGAGATCAGCGAGATCAAGGAGCTGATGAAGCGCTCGCGCGAGCAGGGCATGCAGACCTTCGACCAGGCGCTGTTCGACCTCTACGAGGCCGGCAAGGTCACCTATGAAGATGCGCTGCGCAACGCCGACTCGGTCAACGACCTGCGGCTGCAGATCAAGCTGAACAGCGAGCGCGCGCGCAGCGGCGACCTGTCCACCGGCACCGAACACCTGACCATTCTTTGAGCATGAGCACCCGCAGCTACGACCCCCAAACCTCCCGCCGCGTGGCCTTCCTGGGCCTGGGCGTCATGGGCCACCCGATGGCCGGGCACCTGGCGCGCGCCGGGCACCAGGTCACGGTCTACAACCGCACGGCGGCCAAGGCCGAGGCCTGGGTGAAGGAGTACGGCGGCAGCTCCGCCGCGACGCCGGCCGAGGCCGTCACGGGCGCGGAGTTCGTGTTCTGCTGCGTCGGCAACGACGACGACCTGCGCTCGGTCGTGCTGGGCGACGCCGGCGCGCTGGCCGGCATGGCGGCGGGCACGGTGTTCGTGGACCACACGACGGCATCGGCGGAGGTCGCGCGTGAGCTGCACGCCGAAGCGGCGAAGCGCGGCATTGCCTTCGTTGACGCGCCGGTGTCCGGCGGCCAGGCCGGCGCGGTCAATGGCGCGCTGACCGTGATGTGCGGCGGCGAGGCGGCCGCCTTCGATGCAATGAAGCCGGTCGCGCTGAATTACGCCAAGGCCGTGACGCTGCTGGGCGGCCCGGGCTCGGGCCAGCTGGCCAAGATGGTGAACCAGATCTGCATCGCCGGCGTCGTGCAAGGCCTGGCTGAGGCCGTGCGCTTCGGCCAGAAGTCGGGCCTGGACATGGCCCAGGTGCTGGACGTCATCGGCAAGGGCGCCGCGCAGAGCTGGCAGATGGACAACCGCGGCAAGACCATGGTCGAGGACACGTTCGACTTCGGCTTTGCGGTGGACTGGATGCGCAAGGATCTGGGCTTGGTGCTGGACGAGGCGCGCCGCAACGGCGCCCGCCTGCCGCTGACCGCGCTGGTGGACCAGTTCTATGCCGATGTGCAGGCATTGGGCGGCAATCGCTGGGACACGTCGTCCCTGATCAGGCGCCTTTGATCCGGCCGACGGGCGCTGCCGCGCCCGCTCAGTTCATTGCGGCGCTGCTTTGGGCGCGTACCGGGCCAGTTCTTCCTCGCTGATGATCTCGAACGCCCGGATCACCTTGCGCACGCCGCTGATCTGGCGCGCGATCTCGGTGGCCCGGTTGGCTTCGCGCTCGGTCACGCGGCCCAGCAGGTAGACGTTGCCGCGCTCCACCACCACGTAGAAGGCGTTGCTGATCAGGTCCTTCGCGTCGATCAGCTTGGCCTTGATCTTGCCCTGGATGAGCACGTCGTTGGAGCGGCCGCTCAGCGAGCTGTTGGCGCCGATGGCGACCTCGTTCATCACGCGCTGCACGTTCTCGACGCCGCCCACCAGCGTCTCGATGCGGGCGCGCGTCTCTTCGGAGTTGGCCTCGCCGGTGATCAGCGCGACGCGGTTGTAGCTGTTGACGTTGATGTGGGCCTTCTCGCCGATCTGCTCGCGGATGCGGGCGCCGGCCTTGATCTCGATGCTCTCGTCTTCCAGCTGCGTGCCGGAGGTGCGGCGGTCGGTGGCGACGTTGACACCGCCCACCATGGCGCCGCCGATCAGCAGGGGCGCGCAGCCCGTGCCCAGCAGGCTGACGAGGACGGCGGCGATCAGGGTGCGGTTCAGGGAGGACTTCATCGGCTTTCCATCAAAGGGTTCATTCATCGCTGCCGAGCAGTTGCACGTCGACGGCGTCGGCCAGCGCATGCAGCAGCACGCGCTGGGCCTCGATAACGCGCGGCTCGCGTGCGTGGCTGACGCGGATCTGGATGTCCGTGTCCTGCAGCAGCCCGCGCCACTCGTCCGTGGTGCCGCCGGTCAGCGCGATGACGCTCATTTCCTGCGCGTGTGCCACGGCCAGCGCGGCGGACCAGGCGTCGCGCTGCTCGCGCAGCGGCTCCACCATGATGAGCACGTCGCCCGGGTGGCCATGGGCCTGCAGCAGCCGCGCCAGGTCGAGCCCGGCGCTGTCGCGCGCCTGGGCAGACAGGCTCCAGGCCGCCAGGCCTGGGCGCTCCTGCTCGAAGCGGCCGGCCAGGCGGGCGGCCAGGTAGTCGGCGTCCAGCGCGGCCAGGCCTTGCGCGGCGCACAGGATGCGGTTGCCGCCGGTGATGGCGTCCACCGCCATCTGCGCGGCCATCGCCAGGGGGCGGGCCAGTTGCTCGGCGGCCTGGTAGAGCAGGTCGGCGCTTTCGAAGAACTGCTGCTGTATGCGTTGCTCAATCATGCGGCGCGAATGATAGGGTCAACCCGCATCGAAAGCGGCCGGCAGCCAAACGAGCGTGTTTCCGTCAATGGCGACCACGTCGAACCGGCAGGGTGGCGGGCTGGCGTGGCGCAGCAGGTAGTGCTGGGCGGCGTAGATGAGGCGCTGCTGCTTGCGCGCGGTGACGCTGGCCGCCGCGCCGCCGTGAGACGCATCCCGGCGGGCGCGCACTTCCACGAACACCAGCGTGCCGTCGCGGTCACTCATGACCAGATCCACCTCGCCGGCGCGACGCCCGGGGCCGGCGGCGACTCGATAATTCCGCTCCAGAAGGCGCAGGCCCGCGCATTGCAGGTGGGCCAGCGCCATGTCCTCGGCGGCATCGCCCGATGCCTTGGTTGCCGGTTTTGAACGAGAGCCCCAGTTGAACATTGACGCCTCCCTGCTGCGCCAGGCCGCGGCGGCCGCGGCCGGCGGCCAGCAGTATCCGGCCGCCACGCTCTACGTGGTGGCCACGCCCATCGGCAATCTGGCCGACCTGTCGCTGCGCGCCCTCCACGCGCTGGGCCTGGTCGATGCGCTGGCCTGCGAGGACACGCGCCAGGGTGGCGGCCTGCTGCGCCACCTGGGCCTGCACAAGCCGCTGATCGCCGTGCACCAGCACAACGAGCGCGAAGGCAGCGCCGCCGTCATCGCGCGGCTGGCGGCCGGCGAGCGTGTGGCCTACGCGTCCGACGCCGGCACGCCGGCCATCTCCGACCCCGGCGCGGTGCTGGTGCGGGAGGTCGTTGCCGCTGGCTATCGCGTGCTGCCGCTGCCCGGCCCCAGCAGCGCGGTGACGGCGCTCAGCGTGGCCGGCGACACCGCCGCCACGAGCTTCGCGTTCACGGGCTTCCTGCCCACCAAGGCCGGCGAGCGGCGCACGGCGCTGCAGGCGCTGCTGGCGGTCGAGGGTCAGAGCCAGGTGGTGTTCGAGGCGCCGCATCGCATCGTCGAACTCATCGCGCTGCTGGCCGAACTGGCGCCCGAGCGCCGCGTGACGGTGGGGCGCGAACTGACCAAGCAGTTCGAGAGCATCCACACCGCCGAGGCGGCGACGCTGCCCGGCTGGCTGGCCGCCGACCCGCAGCGCCAGCGCGGCGAGTTCGTGCTGGTGCTGCATGGCCGCGCCGCGCAGGTGGCGGCGGACGATGACCTGCCGGCCGAGGCGCTGCGCGTGCTGGCCCTGCTGGCGGCCGAGCTGCCGCTGAAACAGGCCGTAGCGCTGGCCGCGCAGATCAGCGGCGCGCCGCGCAACCGGCTCTACGACGCCGGGCTGAAGCTCAAGCGCGACGCCGGTTGACCCCGGGGCCGGCGCGACGGCGCGCAGCTTCCTAGAATCGGGCCATGATCGCCGTCGAACCCACCCTGGCCCGCCTGGCCACCGCCCGCTCGCAACTGCTGGAGCCTTTCGGCCTCACCGAAGCGTCGCTGTCGCAGGCGCTGCGCCTCATCACCGAGCATCGGGTCGACGACGCCGACCTGTACTTCCAGACCACGCGCGCCGAGGGCTGGAGCCTGGAGGAGGGCATCGTCAAGAGCGGTTCGTTCAGCATCGACCAGGGCGTGGGCGTGCGCGCCGTGGCCGGCGAGAAGACGGCGTTCGCTTACTCCGACGACATTTCGCTGGACTCGCTGCTGGATGCCGCGCGCACGGTGCGCACCATCGCCGCCGCGGGCCAGAGCCGCAAGGTCAAGGTGCCCAGCCAAGGCCGCGTGGCCGGCAGCCGCGAGCTGTATGGCGTGGCCGACCCCATCGCGAGTCTCGACAGCACCGCCAAGGTCGCGCTGCTGGAGCGCACCGAGAAGATGGCCCGCGCCAAGGACCCGCGCATCGTGCAGGTCATGGCCGGCCTGGCCGCGGAGCACGAGGTGGTGCTGATCGCGCGCGCCGACGGCACGCTGGCGGCCGACGTGCGCCCGCTGGTGCGGCTGTCCATCACCGTCATCGCCGAGAGCAACGGCCGCCGCGAGGTGGGCTCGGGCGGCGGCGGCGGGCGCTTCGGCCTGGCCTACTTCACCGACGAGATGATTGCCACCTACGTCGAGCAGGCCGTGCATGCGGCGCTGACCAACCTGGACAGCCGCCCCGCGCCGGCCGGCGAGATGACGGTCGTCGTCGGCCCCGGCTGGCCCGGCGTGCTGCTGCACGAGGCGGTGGGCCATGGGCTGGAGGGCGACTTCAACCGCAAGGGCTCCAGCGCCTTCTCGGGCCGCATCGGCCAGCGCGTGGCCGCCAAGGGCGTGACGGTGCTGGACGACGGAACCATCCCTGATCGCCGCGGCTCGTTGAACGTCGACGACGAGGGCTGCGCCTCGCAGCGCAATGTGCTCATCGAGGACGGCATCCTGAAGGGCTACATCCAGGACGCGATGAATGCGCGGCTGATGAAGGTTGCCCCCACCGGCAACGGTCGCCGCGAGAGCTACGCCCACGTGCCCATGCCGCGCATGACCAACACCTACATGCTGGGCGGCAAGGACGATCCGCAGGAGATCGTCGCGTCCATCAAGAAGGGCCTGTACGCGACCAATTTTGGCGGTGGTCAGGTCGACATCACCAGCGGCAAGTTCGTGTTCAGCGCCAGTGAGGCCTACTGGGTGGAGAACGGCAAGATCCAATACCCGGTCAAGGGCGCCACCATCATCGGCAACGGCCCGGACGCGCTGACCCGCGTCAGCATGATCGGCAACGACATGGCGCTGGACACGGGCGTCGGCGTGTGCGGCAAGGAGGGCCAAAGCGTGCCGGTGGGCGTGGGCCAGCCGACGTTGCGCATCGATGGTCTCACCGTCGGCGGCACGGCTTGAAAGCTTGCCTTGGTATCTCGCGAACGCCTGAACCTGTCAGCGTGCTAGATTTCGGTCCCATGTTCCGCGCAGCTTATTTTGGCTTTTGGTTTTTTCCCCGCCCCGGCGGTGGAGAGTCCTGAGCGCGCGCGCTGAACACAACAGAACTCCCCAAAAACCGCCGAGGCCGCCAAGCCAGGCGGTTTTTTCATTTCAGAGGTGCCCCGATGAACGCCAAAGTCTCTTCCGTCCAGCCCGAAGCCCAGCGCTGGTACTCCCAGGACGACAAGACCAGCGCCACCGACGACGAGCGCATCGTCGACGTGACTCCGCTGCCGCCGCCCGAGCACCTGATCCGCTTCTTCCCCATCAGCGGCACGCCGGTCGAGACGCTGATCGGCCAGACCCGCCAGCGCATCCGCAACATCATGGCGGCCAAGGACGACCGGCTGCTGGTCATCATCGGCCCCTGCTCCATCCACGACCCCCAGGCCGCCATCGAGTACGCCCGTCGCCTGAAGGTCGAGCGCGAGAAGTACGCCGACACGCTGGAGATCGTCATGCGCGTGTACTTCGAGAAGCCGCGCACCACCGTCGGCTGGAAGGGCCTGATCAACGACCCCTACCTGGACGAGAGCTACCGCATCGACGAGGGCCTGCGCATCGCCCGCCAGCTGCTGCTGGAGATCAACCGCCTGGGCATGCCGGCCGGCTCCGAGTTCCTGGACGTCATCTCGCCGCAATACATCGGTGACCTGATTTCTTGGGGCGCCATCGGTGCGCGCACGACCGAGAGCCAGGTGCACCGCGAGCTGGCCTCGGGCCTCTCAGCCCCGATCGGCTTCAAGAACGGCACCGACGGCAACATCAAGATCGCGACCGACGCCATCCAGGCGGCGGCGCGCGGGCATCACTTCCTGTCGGTGCACAAGAACGGCCAGGTCGCCATCGTCGAGACGCGCGGCAACGCCGACTGCCACGTCATCCTGCGCGGCGGCAAGGCTCCGAACTACGACGCGGCCAGCGTCGCCGAGGCCTGCGCCGACCTGGACAAGGCCAAGCTTCCGCAGCGCCTGATGGTGGACTGCTCGCATGCCAACTCCAGCAAGCAGCACCAGCGCCAGCTGGACGTGGCGCGCGACATCGCCGGCCAGATGCGCGAGGGCAGCAACAGCATCTTCGGCGTCATGGTGGAGAGCCACCTGAACGACGGCGCCCAGAAGTTCACGCCGGGCAAGGACGATCCCGCAAAGCTGGAATATGGCAAGAGCATCACCGACGCCTGCCTGGGCTGGGATGACTCGCTGGCGGTGCTGGACGTGCTGTCGCAAGCGGTCAAGTCGCGCCGCTGATCTCGTTCTCTTGAAAGTCCCGGACGCGGCCCCATCTGGGCCGCGTTTCGCTTTTCAGCCCTTCATTCAAGCCATGACCAAGCAAACCCACGCCTTCCAGGCCGAAGTCAAGCAGATCCTGCACCTCGTCACGCACTCGCTGTACTCCAACAAGGAGATCTTCCTGCGCGAGCTGGTCAGCAACGCCAGCGACGCCTGCGACAAGCTGCGCTTCGAGGCGCTGGACAACGCGGCGCTGTTCGAGGACCAGCCCAACCTGGAAGTCCGCATCAGCTTCGACGAGGACGCCAAGACGCTGACCATCAGCGACAACGGCATCGGCATGAGCGCCGACGAGGCCGCGGCCCACCTGGGCACCATCGCCAAGAGCGGCACGCGTGAGTTCATGGCCAAGCTGGAAGGCGACCAGAAGAAGGACGCGCAGCTGATCGGCCAGTTCGGCGTGGGCTTCTACTCGGGCTTCATCGTCGCCGACCGCATCACCGTCGAGACCCGCCGCGCCGGGCTGCCGGCCGACCAGGGCGTGCGCTGGAGCAGCGAAGGCACTGGCGAGTACGAGCTGGAGACCATCACCAAGGCCGGCCGCGGCACGGACGTCATCCTGCATCTGCGCGAGGGCGAGGAAGAGTTCCTGAAGACCTGGCGTGTGAAGTCCACGGTGGGCAAGTACAGCGACCACATCTCGCTGCCCATCCTGATGAAGAAGGAGACCTGGGACGCAGAGGCCGCCAAGCAGGTCGTCACGGACGAGTGGGAGCCGGTCAACAAGGCTTCGGCGCTGTGGTCGCGCTCCAAGAGCGAGGTCACACAAGAGCAGTACGAAGAGTTCTACAAGCAGATCAGCCACGACACCGAAGCGCCGCTGGCCTACACGCACAACCGCGTGGAAGGCCGCAGCGAGTACACGCAGCTGCTCTACATCCCGGCCAAGGCGCCGTTCGACCTGTGGAACCGCGACAAGCGCGGTGGCGTGAAGCTGTACGTGAAGCGCGTCTTCATCATGGACGACGCCGAGGCGCTGATGCCGGTCTACCTGCGCTTCGTCAAGGGCGTCATCGACTCGGCCGACCTGCCGCTGAACGTCAGCCGCGAGCTGCTGCAGGAAAGCCGCGACGTGCGCGCCATCCGCGAGGGCTCGACCAAGCGTGTGCTGGGCATGCTGGAGTCGCTGGCCAACAGCGAGGACGCCGCCGAGAAGCAGAAGTACGCCGACTTCTGGAAGGACTTCGGCCAGGTGCTGAAGGAAGGCATCGGCGAGGACCACGCCAACCAGGAGCGCCTGGCCAAGCTGTTCCGCTTCGCGTCCACGCATGCCGACGAAGGCGTGAGCCTGGCCGATTACGTGAGCCGCATGAAGGAAGGCCAGGAGGCTATCTACTACATCACCGCCGACTCGCTGGCCGCCGCCAAGCACAGCCCGCAGCTGGAGATCTTCCGCAAGAAGGGCATCGAGGTGCTGCTGCTGGTAGACCGTGTCGATGAATGGATGCTCAGCCACCTCTACGAGTTCGAAGGCAAGCCGCTGCAGTCCGTCGCCAAGGGCGCGGTGGACCTGGGCAAGCTGCAGGACGAGGACGAGAAGAAGAAGGCCGAGGAAACCGCCGAGAGCCTGAAGCCGCTGCTGGACAAGCTGAAGGACGCGCTGAAGGACCGCGCCAAGGACGTGCGCGTGACGACCCGTCTGGTCGACTCGCCGGCCTGCATCGTCGTGGAGGAGGGCGATGTCAGCGGCCACCTGGCGCGCCTGCTGAAGCAGGCCGGCCAGACGGCGCCGGTGTCGCTGCCCACGCTGGAGATCAACGCCGAGCATGCGCTGGTCAAGAAGCTGGACGGCAGCGCCCGGTTTGACGACCTCGCCCAGGTGCTGTTCGACCAGGCCGTGCTGGCCGAAGGCGGCCACCTGGAAGACCCGGCGGCCTACGTGAAGCGCGTCAACGCGTTGCTGCTGGGCTGAAAAGGCCGTCCAAAAAGGTGCACAACGCGCCGGGAAGCGGCAGTTGTGCGCTATTGCCGGGATTTGTGACAGTAATGCGACAAATCCCGGCAGCCGGGGCTTCCGGCCGTGGCGGCGAGTGGATACCCTCCTAGGGTTTTCACCGAATTCTGACTAGATGGTCCAGCTTGAGTCCCGCGAGCCCGTCGCCGCCGTTCCGGCCGCCATGGTCACCCGCCGCCTGGTGCTGCGTCCGCCCAAGGACAGCGATCTGGACCTGCTGATGGCGCTGTACGCCGATCCGGCGGTCAGCCGTTTCTGTGCCGCGGCGACACCGCAAGGCCTGGCGGCAACCCAGGCCCAGCTGCAGGCGTGGCTGGCCCATTGGCAGACCTACGGATTCGGTCACTGGGCCATCGCCGAACGCGAGCAGCCGGACCGCCTGATCGGCTTTGGCGGGCTGATGCATCGCAGCGTGGCCGGCCACGCGGGGCTGTTCCTCTACTACCGCATCACGCCCCAGGCCTGGGGCCGCGGTCTGGCGTCCGAGATGGCGCAGTACGCGATGCAGCAGGCCTTCGAGCAGCGCCGCGAGCCCTCCGTGGCCGCCGCCGTGCTCCCCAGCAACGCCCCCACCCGCAAGACGCTGGAGGGCCTGGGCCTGCGCCTCAAGGGCGCGCTGGCTGATGGCCCGGGCAGTGCCGCAGCGCTGCTGTACGAAGTGACCGCCGACCGCTGGGCCAGCCTGCCGCACGGCGAGCCCGAGGCCATCGCCTTCGCGGCCTGATCAACCGGCAAAGCGCCGCAGCCCCGCCAGGTCCAGCACCCGCAGGCCGCCGTACTCGATGCGAATCAGGCCCGCATCACCCAGCCGGTGCAGCGCCTGGTTCACGCGCTGGCGCGACAGCCCCACCAGATAGCCCAGTTCCTGCTGCGTGATGCGCAGCCAGTTGCCCACGCCTGGGTACAGCAGCGGGTGGAAGAGGGCGGCCAGGTTGCGCGCCACGCGCACGTCGGGTTCGTGGATGCGGTCGGTCTCGCGCGCGGCGATGAACTGGCCCAGGCGCTCGTTCAACTGGTTCAGCACGAAGCGGTTGAACGCGATGCTGCCGTCCAGCAGCGCATGAAAGCTGGCGATGGGCAGGCCCGCGACGATGCTGGGCCGCAGTGCCTGGATGTTGTAGCGGTAGGCCTCGCGCTTGAGCAGCGTGCCCTCGCCGAACCAGCCGCCCGGCGGGATGCCGGTGAAGGTCACGGCCTGGCCCGTCGAGTCGTCGTTGTTCATCTTCAGCAGGCCATCCACCACGCCGAACCAGAACGTGGCCGGCCTGCCGATGCGGCACAGCCGCTCGCCGGGCTCCGCGTCGGCCACCTCCAGCGCGGCGATGGCCAGCCCGCGCTGCGCATCGTCCAGCAACCGCAGCCATGGAATGGCCTCCAGCTCCGCCGGACTGGGGCGGCGGGCGCGTTGACGCAGCGGCACAGGGGCGAAGTCGGCCATCGTGTGCGGGAAAGTCTGGGCCGTGAAGACCCGTAAATTGTCGTCGTACCGACAGATGGGCGTCAAAGTCGTGGCCAGAATGGGTCGCACAGACGGAGGCTCCAGCCCCCGCGACGGAGACAAGCTTGGCGGATACCTTCCCACGGCTCCTGCTCGACCATGCGGCGCGACGGCCGCATGCGCCGGCGCTGCGCGAGAAGGCTTTCGGCCTGTGGCAGACGCTGAGCTGGGGTGAACTGGCCGCGCTGGTGCAGGACCTGGCGCTGGGGCTCGCGGCCGCGGGGCTGCGCCGCGGCGAACATCTGGTGGTCATTGGCGAGAACCGCCCGCGGCTGTACGCCAGCATGCTGGCCGCGCAGGCGCTGGGCGCCGTGCCGGTGCCGCTGTACCAGGACGCGGCGGCGGCCGAGTTCGCCTTTCCGATCAACAACGCCGAGATCGCGTTCGCCGTCGTGGAGGACCAGGAGCAGGTCGACAAGCTGCTGGAGCTGCGCGAGCCCTGCCCGCTGCTGAAGCACATCTGGTTCGACGACCCGCGGGGCCTGCGCCACTACGACGAACCGGGCCTGGCGTCGCTGGATGCGCTCATCGAGCAGGGCCGCGCCGAGCGCGCGCAACGACCGGATTTCTTCGCCGCCCAGGTGGTCGCGGGCAGCGCCGGTGACGTCGCTGCGCTGTTCTTCACGTCCGGCACCACGGGTAATCCCAAGGGCGTCATCCACACGCACGCGACGCTGATTGACCGCGCCCGCGCCGGCCAGCGCTTCGACAAACTGACGCCCCAGGAGGAGGTGCTGGCCTACCTGCCGCCGGCCTGGATCGGTCAGAACATCTTCAGCTTCGCGCAGTGGCTGGCGGTGGGCTATGTCGTCAACTGCCCGGAGTCGGCCAGCACGGTCAGCATCGACCTGAAGGAGATCGGCCCCACCTACTACTTCGCCCCGCCGCGCGTGTTCGAGGGCCTGCTGACGACGGTGATGATCCGCATGGAAGACGCCGCTGCACCCAAGCGCTGGCTGTTCGACCGCTGCATGACGCTGGCCCGCCGCGTCGGCACGCGGCTGATGGATGGCGAGCAGGTGGCCGCGCTGGACCGGCTGGCCTATGCGCTGGGCGATGTGCTGATCTACGGTCCGCTGCGCAACACGCTGGGCTTCTCGCGCGTGCGGGTCGCCTACACGGCGGGTGAGGCCATAGGCCCCGACCTGTTCAGCTTCTACCGCGCGATCGGCATCAACCTGAAGCAGCTGTACGGCTCGACGGAGACGGCGGTGTTCGTCTGCCTGCAGCCTGACCACGAGGCGCGCGCCGACACGGTGGGCGTGCCCATCGATGGCGTGGAGATCCGGCTGGCCGACAACGGCGAGCTGCTGGTGCGCTCGCCGGGGCTGCTGAAGGGCTATTACAAGAACGAGGCCGCCACGCGCGAGGCGCTGACCGAGGACGGCTGGTTCCACACCGGCGACGCCGGCTTCCTGACGCCGGGCGGCCATCTGAAGATCATCGATCGCGCCAAGGATGTGGGCCGGCTGCGCGGCGGCGCCTTCGACGGCGCGCTGTTCGCGCCCAAGTACGTGGAGAACAAGCTGAAGTTCTTTCCGCACATCAAGGAGGCGGTGTGCTTCGGCGACGGGCGCGAGAAGGTCTGCGCCTTCATCAACATCGATTTCGAGGCGGTGGGCAACTGGGCCGAGCGGCGCAACCTGCCCTATGCCGGCTACGCGGACCTGGCCGGGCGCGAGGAGGTCTGTCAGCTGGTGCTGGGCTGCGTGGAGAAGGTCAATGCCGATCTGGCGCGCGACGAGCTGCTGGCGGGCAGCCAGATCAGCCGCTTTCTCGTGCTGCACAAGGAGCTGGACGCCGACGACGGCGAGCTGACGCGCACGCGCAAGGTCCGGCGCGGCGCCATCGCCGAGAAGTACGGCGTGCTCATCGACGCGCTGTACGACGGCAAGGCCTCGCAGTACATCGAGACGCAGGTGAGGTTCGAGGACGGCCGCACGTCGCTGGTCGCGGCGGACCTGCGCATCGTCGAGGCGAAGACCTTCCCCGCAGTCAAGGGCGTGGCCGCATGAACGAGATTGCCAGCCCCCACGCTCGCGGCGATGCCGCTTCGCTGCCTCCCGAGGGGGCGCTCAACGACCTTGGGGCGGCCCGGCGGTCGTTGATCGGCGACGTCATCCTCGACGTGAAGAACATCTCGCTGGCCTTCGGCGGCGTGAAGGCGCTGACCGACATCAGTTTCGACGTGCGCGAGCACGAGGTGCGCGCCATCATCGGGCCCAACGGCGCGGGCAAGAGCTCCCTGCTGAACTGCATCAACGGCGTCTACCAGCCGCAGCAGGGCGCCATCACGCTGCGCGGCAAGACCTTCAAGGGCATGAGCCCGCGCCAGGTCGCCGAGATGGGTGTGGCGCGCACCTTCCAGAACCTGGCCTTGTTCAAGGGCATGAGCGTGCTGGACAACATCATGACCGGCCGCAACCTGCGCATGAAGCGTGGCCTGTTCTGGCAGGCGCTGCACCTGGGCCCGGCGCGGCGCGAGGAGAGCGAGCAGCGGGCTGTCGTGGAGCGAATCATCGATTTCCTGGAGATCCAGGCGCACCGCAAGACGCCGGTGGGGCGCCTGCCCTATGGCCTGCAGAAGCGCGTGGACCTGGGCCGGGCGCTGGCCATGGAGCCCCGCCTGCTGCTTCTGGACGAACCCATGGCCGGCATGAACGTCGAGGAGAAACAGGACATGTGCCGCTTCATCCTCGACGTCAACGACGAGTTCGGCACGACCATCGTTCTGATCGAGCACGACATGGGCGTGGTCATGGACATCTCGGACCGCGTCGTCGTGCTGGACTACGGCCGCAAGATCGGCGACGGCGTGCCGGACGAGGTGCGGCGCAATGAGGACGTCATCAAGGCCTACCTCGGAGCGAGCCACTGATGGGCCCCTTCCTTGAAACCCTGATCGGCGGCCTGATGGCCGGCATGCTGTATTCGCTGATCGCGCTGGGCTTCGTGCTGATCTTCAAGGCCAGCGGCGTCTTCAACTTCGCGCAGGGCGCGATGGTGTTGTTCGCGGCGCTGGCCATGGCACGGTTCTCGGAGTGGATTCCGCAATGGACCGGCCTGCAGGGCAAGCTGCTCGTCAATGTGCTGGCCTTTGGGGTGGCGCTCGCGTTGATGGTGGTGCTGGCCTGGCTGATCCAGAAGCTGGTGCTGTCGCGCCTGGTCAACCAGGAGGGCATCACCTTGCTGATGGCCACCTTGGGCATCACCTACTTCCTCGACGGTTTCGGCCAGACGCTGTTCGGCTCGGCCATCTACAAGATCGACGTGGGCATGCCCAAGGATCCGATGTTCCTGCTGGAGCAGACCTTTCCCGGCGGCATCCTGGTGGGCCAGGAGGACCTGATCGCGACGGTCATCGCGGCGCTGCTGGTGGGCGTGCTGAGCCTGTTCTTCCAGTACACCGGTACCGGCCGGGCGTTGCGCGCGGTGGCCGACGACCACCAGGCCGCGCAGAGCATCGGCATCCCGCTGTCACGCATCTGGGTCGTCGTCTGGAGCGTGGCGGGCTTCGTCGCGCTGGTGGCCGGCATCATCTGGGGCAGCAAGCTGGGCGTGCAGTTCTCGCTGTCGCTGGTCGCGCTGAAGGCGCTGCCGGTGGTCATCCTCGGCGGGCTGACCAGTGTGCCGGGCGCCATCGTCGGCGGGCTGCTCATCGGCGTGGGCGAGAAGCTGTCGGAGGCGTATCTGGGGCCGCTGCTGGGCGGTGGCATCGAGATCTGGTTTGCCTATGTCTTGGCCTTGGTATTCCTTCTCGTGCGGCCCCAAGGGCTGTTTGGCGAGAAGATCATCGATCGGGTCTAGACCATGCTGTACAGAGAGAACGGCCAGTTCAAGACCTCCTACGCCGCGGACTCGCAGATCTTCGCGATCCGCCAGGACCGCGTCACCATCGGCCTGCTGCTCGCGGTCGCCGTCGTCGGCGTGCCGCTGCTGGCGGACGAGTACCTGCTGCGCGCCATCCTCATCCCCTTCCTGATCCTTTCGCTGGCCGCCATCGGGCTGAACATCCTGGTCGGCTACTGCGGCCAGATCTCGCTGGGCACCGGCGCCTTCATGGCGGTGGGCGCCTACGCGGCCTACAACTTCTTCGCGCGCGTGGAGGGCATGCCGCTCATCGTCGCGCTGCTGTTGGGCGGGCTGTCGTCCACCGTCGTGGGCGTGTTCTTCGGCATCCCGTCGCTGCGCATCAAGGGGCTGTACCTGGCGGTGGCGACGCTGGCGGCGCAGTTCTTCACCGACTGGGCCTTTCTGCGCATCAAGTGGTTCACGCTGGATTCGGCGTCAGGCTCGGTCAGCGTGTCCAACCTGGCCGTGCTGGGCCTGCCCATCGAGACACCGCTGCAGAAGTACTTGTTCTGCCTGGCCTTCGTCGTCGTCTTCGCGCTGATCGCCAAGAACCTGGTGCGTGGCCACATCGGGCGCGCGTGGATGGCCATGCGCGACATGGACGTGGCCGCCGCCGTCATCGGCATCCGGCCCGTGTCGGCCAAGCTCAGCGCGTTCGCGGTCAGCAGCTTCATCGTCGGCGTGGCCGGCGGGCTGTGGGGCTTCGTCTACCTGGGCTCCTGGGAGCCCGCCGCGTTCAGCATCGACCGCAGCTTTCAGCTGCTGTTCATGGTCATCATCGGCGGCCTGGGTTCCATCATGGGCGCCTTCTTCGGCGCGGCCTTCATGGTGGTGCTGCCCATCGCGCTGGCGCAGCTGCTGCCGTGGCTGGGCGCGCTGGTGGGGCTGCAGGTGGACACGGCCATGGTCAGCCACTTCGAATACATGATCTTCGGCGCGCTGATCGTGTTCTTCCTCATCGTCGAGCCGCACGGCTTGGCCAAGCTTTGGTCCACGGGCAAGGAGAAGCTGCGTCTCTGGCCCTTCCCGCACTAAGCAGCACACCACGGAGACAAACGATGAAGCTCAAGGCAATCGCACTCACGCTGGCCGCACTCGCTTCGGCCGGTTCCGCCTTCGCCCAGGCCAAGGAGCAGTTCTTCCCGGTGCTGGTCTACCGCACCGGCGCCTACGGCCCCAACGGCACGCCCTGGGCCAATGGCTATGTCGATTACCTGAAGCTGGTCAACGCGCAGGGCGGCATGAACGGCGTGAAGATCAGCTTCGAGGAATGCGAGTTCGGCTACGCGACCGACCGCGGCGTGGAGTGCTACGAGCGGCTGAAGGGCAAGAACGGCGGCGCCACGGTGTTCCAGCCACTGTCCACCGGCGTGACCTTTGCGCTGACCGAGAAGGCGCCGGCCGACAAGATCCCGCTCATCACCGCTGGCTACGGCCGCAGCGAGAGCGCCGACGGCGGCGTCTTCAAATGGAACTTCCCGCTGATCGGCACCTACTGGATGGGCGCGGATGTGCTGATCCAGCACATCGGCAAGAAGGAGGGTGGGCTGGACAAGCTCAAGGGCAAGAAGATCACGCTGGTCTATCACGACAGCCCCTACGGCAAGGAGCCCATCCCCATGCTGCAGGAGCGTGCCAAGACGCACGGCTTCGAGCTGCAGACCATTCCCGTCACGCACCCGGGCGTCGAGCAGAAGAGCGCCTGGCTGCAGATCCGCCAGACCCGGCCGGACTACGTGCTGCTGTGGGGCTGGGGCGTCATGAACACCACCTCGCTGAAGGAGGCCCAGGCCACCGGCTATCCGCGCGACAAGATGTACGGCATCTGGTGGGCCGGCGCCGAGCCCGACGTGAAGGACGTGGCCGATGGCGCCAAGGGCTACTCCGCGCTGACCATGCAGCACGGCGTGCACCCGGACTCCAAGGTTGCCAAGGACATCCTGCAGCTGGTGCACGGCAAGGGCCAGGGCACCGGCCCCAAGGACGAGGTGGGCCAGGTGCTCTACATGCGCGGCCTGATCTCGGCCATGCTGGGCGTGGAGGGCGTCAAGCGTGCGCAGGAGCGCTTCGGCAAGGGCAAGGTCATGAGCGGCGAGCAGGTGCGCTGGGGCCTGGAGAACCTGGCGCTGGACCAGAAGAAGCTCGACGCGCTGGGGCTGGCCGGCGTCATGCGGCCGGTCTCCACCAGCTGTGTGGACCACATGGGTTCCGCCTGGGCGCGCGTGCAGACCTGGGACGGCGCCAAGTGGAACTTCACCTCCGACTGGTACCAGGCTGACGAGCAGATCATCCGGCCGCTGGTGAAGGCCGCCGCGGACAAGTATGCGGGCGAGAAGAAGCTCAGCCGCCGCACGCCCGAAGACTGCCAGAGCTGAGCCGCGGGGCGGCTCAGCTCTGCGAGCCGGAAATGCCCCCGCTCCCACCCCTTCCCCGCCCTCCAGGAGGGCGGGGTGCTAAAGCCCCACCCCTGTCCCCTCCCCCGAGGGGAGGGGTACCACCCACCAGAGCATGCATGCTGAGCCGAGCGTCGCGATGAGTCCACCACTCCTCAACGTCAATGGCATCGAGGTCATCTACAACCATGTGATCCTCGTGCTGAAGGGCGTGTCCCTGCAGGTGGCCGAGGGCCAGGTGGTGGCCTTGCTGGGCGGCAACGGTGCCGGCAAGACCACCACGCTGCGCGCCGTCTCCAACCTGCTGGAGGGTGAACGTGGCGAGGTGACCAAGGGCAGCATCGAGCTGCGCGGCGAGCGCATCGAGAAGCTGTCGACGGCGGCCATGGTGGAGCGCGGCGTCGTGCAGGTCATGGAGGGCCGGCACTGCTTCGCCCACCTGACCATCGAGGAGAACCTGCTGACCGGCGCCTATACGCGCAAGGACGGCAAGGCCGCGGTGCGCGATACGCTGGACAAGGTCTATGCCTACTTCCCGCGCCTGAAGACGCGCCGCACAGCTCAATCCGCCTACACGTCCGGCGGCGAGCAGCAGATGTGCGCCATCGGCCGTGCGCTGATGGCTAATCCGAAGGTGGTGCTGCTGGACGAGCCGTCGATGGGGCTGGCGCCGCAGATCGTCGAGGAAGTGTTCGAGATCGTGCGCGACCTCAACCAGCGCGAGGGCACCACCTTCCTGCTGGCCGAGCAGAACACCAGCATGGCGCTGCGCTATGCCGACTACGGCTACATCCTGGAGAACGGCCGCGTGGTCATGGACGGCGCCGCGGCGGAACTGCGCGAGAACGAGGACGTCAAGGAGTTCTACCTGGGTGTGGGTGGGGAAGGGCGTCGCAGCTTCAAGGACGTGAAGTCGTACAAGCGCAGAAAGAGGTGGCTGGCATGAGTGACGAGGGTTGGGATGTGGCGCTGCCGCCCTTCAACGCCGAGGGCACGCTGCAGACGCTGAAGCGCTTCATCCGCGACCAGGGCACGCTGAGCGAGCGCAGTGAGGGCTGGACGCTGCGCGGCAGCGTCGTGCTGAAGCTGGCCGTGGACGGCGCGGCCATCCGGGCGCAGCTGGCCAGACGCCCGGCGAGCACACCCGAGTGGGACGGCTTCATGCTGAAGTCGGCGCCCGACGTGCGCAAGCTGCAGGACGAGATCAAGCGACGGCTGCTGCGCTGGAGGGGCGACGAGTGAACACCGAGTTCTTCGACGCGCTGGAGGCCCGCGAGCCCGCCGCGCGCGAGGCGTCGTTGCTGGCCGCGCTGCCGGCGCAGATCGCGCATGCCCAGTCCAGCAGCCCGGCGTACACGGAGCTGCTGGTCGGTGTCGATGCGGCAGCCATCACCTCGCGCACCGCGCTGGCCGCGTTGCCGCTGACGCGCAAGAGCAGCCTGGCCGCGGCCCAGGCCGCACGGCGCGCGCTGCGGCTGGGTGGCTTCGCGGCGGGCATGCCGCGGCGCCTCTTCCAGTCGCCCGGCCCGCTGTACGAGCCCGAGCCCGATGCCGATGCGCTGGACCCCTGGCGCATCGCCCGCGCGCTGCACGCCGCCGGCATCCGCGCAGGCCAACTGGCGCACGTCGGCTTCAGCTACCACCTGACCCCCGCCGGCGCCATGATGGAAGGCGGCTTGCGCGCCATCGGCGCGGCCAGCTTCCCGGGCGGCGTGGGCAACACCGAGCAGCAACTGCAGGCCGTGCTGGACCTGCGGCCCGAGGCCTACGCCGGCACGCCCAGCCTGCTGCGCATCCTGCTGGACAAGGC